>NZ_RAWA01000041.1 GCF_003611675.1 Corallococcus sp. CA053C | reverse complement strand
ATCCGGTGCAGCCGCACCAGCTCTCTCAACCTGTCCATGTCGACTCTCCGGTAACTCATCCGCGCGCGCCCCTCCGCACACCGCTCCGGCGGTGCTCGGTGGGGCGCGAGGATGCATGGGATGACCGCCCAGGTAGGGACTCAGCCCACCCACTGGCCACGTTTCTTCCGACCGCCTCCGCCCTGAGCTGACCGCCGCGCCCACTGCTCCGGCGCGCGATCCGCTTGGCCGACCCTGGGGCGATCCGCTTGGCCGACCCGGCTACGAACAGCTTGGCCGACCCGACTGCGATCCATTACCCCGGCCCGTTACAGACGGGATAGGGCGGCACAACGAACCGATGTGAGATCAAGGCGATAGCGGGTAACAGCGCGTCCTGCCTGGGGTTTTCTATCGCCTTGCCTGCGGGTTCGATTCCCGCCATCTCCGCTGAGGGAGGCGTCAAACGCAGACATCCCATATTCCTTCCATCACATCTCGGATGGCCATGGAACCGGGCTCCGCCCACACGCCGCTCACGTCCCCTTCACCACCAGGCCCAGCTCCTTCAATCGCCGCCCCAGCGCCCGCTTCGACACCTCCAACTGGCGCACCATCGCGTCCAGGTCGCCGCCGCACGCCTCGAAGCTGCGGGTGATTTCGTCCGCGCCCAGGTCGCCCGCGGTGCGCAGGTTCGGGCTCTTGTCGATGAGGTCATAGACAGACGGCCGCGGAATGCCGAGCGCATCCGCCGCCGCCTTCAGGTCCCATGCGCTCGCCCGCAGCGCGGCCAGTAGCTCTGCCTCCGTCACCTGTGAGGGTTTGCGCCGGGGCACGCCAGACTCACGCGCCTCCGGTGCCTTCACGGCGGCGACGACAGGCGCCACCGCGTCCGGAGGAGCCCCCAAGGCCTCATCAAGCTGTGCGTCCAATTGCAGCCGCGCCTGTCCCCGGCTGCCAATCACAAGCTGCCGCGCCAGGTTGCGAAGCTGCCGGATGTTGCCCGGCCACGCCGCGCGCACCAGCCGCGACGCCAACGGCGCGGGCAGCCAGGGCTCCGCGTGCGGGTCCTCCGTGTCCAGGCGGCCCGCGTCTCCCAGCGCCGTCAGCTCCTCGCGCGCGAAGTGGAAGAACAACCGGCCAATGTCCTCGCGCCGCTCGCGCAGGGGCGGCACGCGCAAGTCGTAGCCCGCCAACCTGTGCAGCAGCGGCGCCTTGAAGCGCCCATCGCGGATCTGTTCCTCCAGGTGCGCGTCCGTGGCCGCGATGAGGCGCACGTCCACCGTCACCGGGCTGCTCGCGCCTACCGGGTACAACTCCCCCGTCTCCAGCACGCGCAGGAGCATCACCTGCACCTCGGGCGGGGCCTCGCCCACCTCGTCCAGGAACAGGGTGCCGCCGTGCGCCGCGCGGAAGAAGCCCTCGCGGTCCTTTGTCGCTCCCGAGTACGCCCCCTTCTGCGCTCCGAACAGCTCCGACGCCGCCAGCTCCTTCGGGATGGCCCCCAGGTTGACGCTGAGGAAGCGTCCATCACGCCGCGTGCTGCGCCGGTGGATGGCCTGCGCCACCAGCTCCTTGCCCGTGCCCGTCTCGCCCCGGATGAGCACCGACACGTCCAGGTCCGCCACGCGCTCGATGTGCTTGCGCAGCCGGCGCAGGCCCACGCTCTCGCCCACCATGCCCAGCGTGTCCGCCGCGCCCTCTCCGTCCAGCTCCACCGCATGCAGCAGCACCACCACGCGGCCCGCCAACTCCAGCGCCACGCCCTCCGCCAGCGCAGTCGCCGCGAAGTCGTGCGCGCCGTGGAGCGGAACCCCCGCCAGCGCCACATGCGTGCCGTCCTCCGGAACCACCAGCCGCACGCCCCCGTCCGCCAAGGACGAGAACTCCAGCGGCTTGCGGCTGATGAACGGATCCGCCAACGGCAGCCCCAGCGACCCGCCCGGCGACACGAAGTCCGGCCCGTTGCGCGACAGCGCCACCGAGCGCCCCGCCGCCACCGCGTCCAGCAGCAGCCGTGTCCCCACCCGGCGCGGCACCGGATGGGACACCACCGTCAGCGCGGGGACGACGCGTGGGGAGCGGCGAGGGCCGCCGCGCTCCTGCATCGCGGCCGTGGAAGCATCGGCGAGGGGATCATGCGCCATGACCCCGCAACCTACCGCACCCACCTCGGGCACGACGTCAGCGCTTCGGCGTCAGGCGCACCGTGACGGTGTCGTTGCCCGAGCCCCGGTCGAACGACCCCGTGGACCCGATGTTGTAGCCGCTGCTCCGCGCTTTGACGCCCGGCCCCCACGGGTACACCCAGCGGTCGTCCCACCACCTGGGCGCCGCCGTGAGCGTTCTCGGCGCGTCGAAACCCTTGCCGCACCGCGTTTTCGAACAATCCCCGACAAGTTCTCGAATCCTGGGAACCTACCGGGTTGAGACAGCCCCGGGCTCACGGGTAGCGTGGTGGGGCATGCAAACTCCCGAACGCCTTGTCTTCCAGCAGAGCTTCGAGGGGCTGATCCGCGCCCTGGGTGACCGGCTGGACGAACCCTGCGCGAAGCAGCTGCGCGACGCCGGCATCGACCCGCGCGGGAAGCTGTCGGTGGCCTACCCGCTGGATGTCTGGGTGGGGGCGCTGAAGCTGGCCGCGTCGGTGCTGGCGCCGTCGGAGAACCTGGAGGACGGCGCGGAGGTGGTGGGGCGACGCTTCCTGGAGGGCTACGGGGCCACGCTCATTGGCAGCGCGCTGCTCGCGGGCGTGCGGCTGCTGGGGCCGCACCGGATGCTGGACCGGATGACGCGCAACCTGCGCACGGGCACCAACTACCTGGAGGCGCGGCTGGAACAAACGGGCCCCACGCGCTACGTGCTCACCTGCCGGCCGGTGGTGGTAGCGGGCTTCTACCGGGGCCTGTTCGCCGCGGGCCTGGAGATGAGCGGCGCGAAGCGCCCGTCCGTCGTCCTGATGCGCAGCGCGGGCGACGCGGCCGTGTATGAGCTGTCCTGGACAGGCGACAAGGGCACCGAAAAGGCCGCTGAGCCGAGGAGCTGAACGGGCCCTATATTCGGCCCATGCTCCGCTTCCCAAGAACCGCCATGGCGGTGCTCGCGCTGGCCCTGACGTCCGGGGCCCTGGCCGCGAGCGGCAGCCCCCAATTGCAGACGTTCTTCCAGGGCGCGCTGGACAGCCCCGCCTACCAGCAGCAGGCCTTCCAGCGCGTCGCGAAGGTCTGGAAGCAGCCGGGACCCAAAGGCACACCGGCGCTGGGGAAGAAGACCATCGTGCAGGCCATCCTCGACAAGGACGGCAAGCTCGTCTCCACCGCCCTCCTCACCGAGTCCGGCGCGAAGGCGTGGGACGCCGCCGCGCTCGCCGCGGTGAAGAAGGCAGCGCCCTTCCCGCCGCTGCCCAAGGGCTACGCCTCCCCCACGCTGGAGGCGCACTTCCACTTCGCGTGGGTCATCCCACCTGGATGACGACCTTGCCGAAGTGCGAGCCGCCCTTGAGGTGCTCGAAGGCGGCGCGGGCTTCCGCGAAGGGGAACACGCGGTCCACCACCGGGCGGACCTCGTGCAGCGCGAACGCGCGGTTGAGGGCCTCGAAGGACTGACGGTGCCCCACGAGCACGCCCTGCACGCGCAGGTTCTGCATCAGGATGGGGATGAGCGACACGGTGCCCGCCCCGCCCGTCAGCACGCCAATGAGAGACACGGTGCCGCCCACGCGCACCGCCTTGAGTGAGCGCTCGAACGTGCCCGCGCCGCCCACCTCCACCACGTGGTCCACGCCCACGCCGCCGGTGAGCGTGCGCACCGCCTTCTCCCAGTCCGGCGTCGTGGTGTAGTTGATGCCTTCGTGCGCGCCCATCTTCAGGGCCCGCTCCAGCTTGTCGTCGCGGCTGGAGGTGATGATGACGTGCGCGCCGAGCATCAGGGCAATCTGGAGCGCGAAGATGGACACGCCGCCCGTCCCCTGGAGCAACACCGTATCGCCGGCCTTGAGCTGTCCTTGCGTCACGAGCGCGCTCCACGCCGTCACCGCCGCGCACGGCAGCGTGGCGGCCTCCACGTCCGTCAGGTACGCGGGCGTGAGCACCACGCCGTCCTCGTGCAGGAGCAGTGTGTCCGCGAGCGCGCCGTCCAGCGGACCGCCCAGCGTGCTCGCGGTGACGACCCGGTTCGGCTCCCCGGACTGCCACGCCTGCGCGAACAGCGTCATCACCCGGTCGCCGGGCTTCACGCGGGTGACGCCGGGGCCCACCGCGTCCACCACGCCCGCGCCGTCGGAGTTGGGCACGAGCGGCAGCTTCTGGCGCGGGTTGTAGCGGCCCTCCACCATCATCAGGTCGCGCGCGTTGAGGCTCGTGGCCTTCACCCGCACGCGCACCTGGAAGGGTCCGGGCGTGGGGTCCGGCCGCTCCGTGCGCACCAGGTTGTCCAGGCCAAAGGCACCGCGAATCTCATAGGCGTTCATGGTGTGAAGTCCTAGCGCGAGCCCGTGCGCGGCGCTCGCTCCGGGGCGCGCGGACGTTGGAAACCCCACCCCGTCCCGTCGAGCCCGGCAGACCTGGGAGGCTCTTTCCTGCTGGACGTGAACCCGGCATCTTCCCCGGGTTTTCCACGGAAGAAAGGTTTCCACACATGACACGATTCCTACGACGTCCCGCGCTCCTCGCGTGCGCGCTGGCCCTGGGGCTCCAGGCTTGTGGCGGCAGCGAGGTCTCCACCGAACCAGTTCCTCCCCCTGCGCTGGAGTCTCAGGCGCGGACGCTGGTGCAGGACGCGGTGCCGGGCGACATCCTCGCGGCGTTGCAGGCCCTGCCGGGCCTCACGGTGGTGCGCGAGAACACGACCCCGCTGCCGGGCGTGCGGCACTTCGTGCTGACCTACGACCAGCCCGCGGACCACCGGCACCCCGAAGGGACCCGCTTCCAGCAGCGGATGACGCTGCTCTTCCGGGGCACGGAGCTGCCGGTGGTGCTGGCCAGCACGGGCTATGGCATCAGCACGCAGCCCTACCAGGTGGAGCCTACGTACCTGCTCCAGGGCAACCAGCTGCTGGTGGAGCACCGCTTCTTCAACGCCTCCACGCCGCAGCCCACGGACTGGAAGCTGCTCACCCTCGAGCAGGCCGCCGCGGACCACCACCGCATCATCCAGGCGTTCAAGCCGCTCTTCAGCGGCCGGTGGATCAGCACCGGCGGCAGCAAGGGCGGCATGACGTCCATCTACCACCGGGCCCTCTACCCGCGTGACGTGGACGGCACGGTGGCCTACGTGGCGCCGAACAGCTACGGCACGCAGGACCCGCGCTACGTGCGGTTCCTCGGCAAGCTGGGCACGCCCGAGTGCCGCGAGAAGATCCGCGTCTTCCAGCGCGAGGTGCTGGCGCGGCGCGCCGAGGTGGAGCCCCTCTTCCAGGCGCGCACCCAGGAGTCCGGGCTGACGTTCGACCTGCTCGGCGTGGACAAGGCGTTGGAGTTCACCGTCCTCGAGTTCGCCTTCGCGTTCTGGCAGTACGGCGACGCCTCGCTGTGCGAGGAGTTTCCCGCGCCGGGCGGTGACGCTGGGGAGCTGGTGGACTTCCTGGATGGCGTGGTCGGGCTCTCGTACATGAGCGACTCCGACCTGGACTACTACGCGGCCTATGACTTCCAGGCGGCGACGCAGCTGGGCAGCTACGCGTCCGACGAGCGCCACCTGCACGGCGTGCAGCGCTACCCTGGCCAGTATGACCCCAGGGCGCTCGTGCCCTTCGACATGCAGCCCTACCGGTTCAACCCCTTCGCGATGCCGCTCATCGAGGGCTGGGTGAAGGCGTTCGGGCAGAACATCCTGCTCGTCTACGGGGAGAACGACCCCTGGTCGACGGGGGCGTTCGACGTGCGCGCGAGCAATGACTCGTACCGGTTCTACGTGCCGGGCGGCAACCACGGCTCCCGCATCAGCATCCTCCCCGCTGCGGAGCGGGCCGTGGCGCTGGAGCGGCTGGGTGCGTGGGCGGGCCTGCCGTCCGCGAGCACCGGCACGCTGGGCCTGAGGGCCGGCGCCGTGGAGTCGGGCGAGGCGTTCGTCAGCACGGGCGTCGTGGATCGCCGCCGCGGGCCGCCGCGCGACTGACGTTCAGGGCCGTTCGGCTGTCACCTCGCGGGCCACGTCCAGGAAGGCGCGGAACGCGGGGGACACCTGGGCGCGCACGTCGTCGTGTTCAGCACCTCCGACAGGAAGAAGCAGGACGCGCTCCGGCTGGACGCGCACGAGGTGGTGGTGTCGTCTGACACGGAGGCGATGGCGGCGCAGGCGGGCAGGCTCCACTTCATCCTCGACACCGTGTCCGCGAACCACGACGTCAACGCCTACCTGAAGCTACTGCGCCGGGACGGCCACATGGTGCTGGTGGGCATCCCGGACCAACCGCTCCAGGTCAACGCCATGCTGCTCATGTCCGGGCGCCTGAGCTTCTCCGGCTCCGGGGCCGGAGGGTTCGCGGAGACGCAGGAGATGCTCGACTTCTGCGGCCAGCACGACATCGTCTCCGACATCGAGCTGATTGCGCTCCCGAACATCAACGACGCCTTCGAGCGGCTGCACAAGGGCGACGTGCGCTACCGCTTCGTCATCGACCTCAAGCGCGCGGCGTAGCGCGCATCGCGAGCATCGGGCGGTACGCCGCCCGGAACGACCAGGCCAGGGAGAGCTCCAGTGCCAGGAGGATGAGGGCTATCGCGATGCCCGCCGGCGCCAGGAAGGCGTGGAACATGAAGATGTTGACGATGACGGGCGCGATGAGTGCCAGCGCCAGCGGCACGAAGCGGTTGGCCAGCAGCAGCACCCCCACCAGCAACTCCGTGCCCTTCAGCAGCGGGAACAGGTACCCCGTCTTCATCATCGCCATGCCGAACGCCATGGCCCCTTCCGGCTGGTTCGACGGCGCCGGAATGAAGTTCAGGAAGCCGTTCAGCCCGAAGACGAAGAACACGAGCCCCATCAATAGCCGGGCTGCGGTCGGCAGGTGGCGGGTCATCGACTTGGACGGAAGTCCTTCCACTGCCTGGCTCATGGACGACGTGGCGGCTCTCATGGGAGTGCTCCTGATTGACATGGCTTATTGATTTTCTGCACGGAGGGCGAATCCAACACCTGCCCTACGACTGGGGGTGCACCTGGGGCTGCGCCCGGGCGCGCAGCTTCACCACCTGGTACGTGGCGCCGCAGAGGAAGAGCACCAGCAGGGCCGCCAGCGAGGTCTGCACCAGCGGGTCCTGCGGGCTGCTCGCGAGGGGCTGTCCCGCGGGCAGGCGGGTCAGCGTCTCGTTGATGCCCGGCACCAGCAGCACCATGAAGCTGGCGGAGTACGTGAGGGTCCGCACGTAGGCGCTGGAGGCGAACGCGCCCACCGCCATCAGCAGCAGCGCGAGCAGTCCCAGCCCGTGGCCCGGGTTGAAGCCTCCCGTGCTGGAGAGCCCGAACGACGTCACCACCGAGGTCACCATGCTGACCACGTAGGCCTTTCCCACGCGGTTCGCGGGATCGATGCGCCCGTCGCGCAGGAAGGCCCAGACGCCGAAGACAATGGGGGGCACGCTCACCAGCGTGTGGAGGATGCCAAGCGTCGACATGGGGTTCGCCATGGGAGGACTCCGGGATGCAGGGGGGTGGGAATTCAGGCCAGCAGGTATTCGCGGATCATCACGCGGGCGCGGTGCAGGCGGCTCTTCACCGCGGGCGCGTCCAGGCCCAGGCGCTCGCCAATCTCGCGGATGGACAACTCTTCGAAGTCACGCAGCAGCACCACTTGCAGCGCAGGCGGAGGCAGTGACTCCAGCGCCGCCGCCAGGTCGAGCCGCAGCCCGTCCGGCGTGTGCGCGGCCATCCACTGGTCGACGAGCGCCTCTTCGTACGGGTCCTGCTTCAAGGCGACGCGGCCCAGCCGCCGGCACTCGCGCTGCACCACGCGGAAGATCCACCCGGACAACGACGCCAGCCGACGCACGGCGCCCAGGTGGCGGGCCAGCACCAGCAGGGCCTCCTGGACCGCGTCGTCCACGTCGCTGATGCGGCAGCGCTGCTGGGCGTACCGACGGAGGTTCGGTTGGTACACCTGGAGCAGGTGGGCCATCGCGTCGCGATCCCCGGCATGGGCCGCGAGCAGCATCGCGTCGGGGGAGGTGGGCGAATCCATGGCGCTTCTGCGGACCTCGTGCGGCGGAGGGAAAATCCCCCGCTTCGCCCCATAAGAGGCGACCTCGGGCCGAATAGATTCTCGGCCCTGACGATTTTTTCCGTGAGTCCTCCAAGCCCTGGAAACCCCAGGGCTTTTCCCGCGCGACGCTTCGAGCCCGTCCGTTCGCCGGTCCGGGTGGACGCTTCGCCGCGCCGTTCGTGTCGCTGGCGGCATGGCCCGGAAGGCGGTGCCGGACCGGCGGCATCGTGTGGGCATGCGAAGCGTCCTGCCTCCCATCGTCGCGGTCCTCCTGTTCACCTTCTCCGCCTCCGCCAGCGAGGACCCCGGCCGCGCCCGGGTGCACGCCGCCGCCGAGGCCATGGGCGGAGAGGCACGGCTGCGGGCCCTCTCCAGCCTGCGCATCCAGGGCGTAGGCCACTGGAACATGCTGGAGCAGGGCGAGCGGCCCGTGCCGCCCTACCGCGTGCTGTACGAGCAGTTCGACGAGCTGAGCGACCTGCGCCGGGGCCACCTGCGCCAGAAGACCGAGGCCCGGGGGGCGGTGCTGCCGGATTGGAAGCCACTGACGATGCTGCTGTCGCAAGGCGTCGTCGCGGTGGAGTACGAGGGGAAGCTGCGGCCCGCGGGCGCCGCCCAGCTCCAGGACCTGCGCGAGCGGCTGGACCTGGCCCCCGAGCACGTGCTGCTCGCCGCGCTGGACGCCGCCGACCTGAAGGCGCAGGCGGACACCGTGTTGCAGGAGGTGCCCCACCACGTCGTCACCTTCAGCGTGCACGGCGCGAGCGTGCGCCTGTTCCTCAATGCCCGCACGGCCCTGCCCACCCGCGTGGAGACGGTGGACGCGCACCCGGAGGATCCGTTCTGGAGCGTCTGGGGTGACGTGCGCACCGGGCTGTCCTTCCAGGCGTGGTCGCTGGAGCCGGGCGGCCTGCGCTATCCGCGCCACTGGGATTGGGACCGTCGGGGCCAGACCTACCACTCCCTGACGCTGACGGCGGTGACGGTGGATCCGCCCATCACGGACGCGGACTTCGCCGTGCCGGACGACGTGAAGCAGGGCTTCGAGGCGCGCCGCGCGCGGAAGCTGGAGGACGCGCCCCTCACGCGCCCGGACTCCCCGCCGGTGGAGCTGGCCCCCGGGGTCGTGCAGTTCCCCGGCATGGGGAGCGTGGTGCTGGTGGCCCAGGACGACGGCGTGGTGGTGCTGGAGGCGCCGCTCGCGGCGGGCTACTCGGGGCGCGTGCTGGAGGAGGCCGCGAAGCGCTTCCCGTCCCTGAAGGTGAAGGCGGTGGTGTCCACCAGTGACGCGTGGCCGCACATGGGTGGGCTGCGCGAGTACGTGGCGCGCGGCATCCCCGTGTACGTGCTGGACGTGAACCGCGCGCTGGTGGAGGAGCTGGTGCGGGCACCGCGCACGCGGCTGCCGGATGCGCTCGCGCTGAAGCCCCGCGCGGCGAAGCTCACCGGCGTGGGCCATCGCCAGGTGCTGGGCACGGGGAAGAAGCGGCTGGAGCTCATCCCGGCGCACACGGAGACAGGCGAGCGGCGGTTGTTCGTGTGGCTGCCCGAGGAGCGGCTGCTCTACACGTCGGATCAGCTGAAGTCCCAGCCGGATGGCGCGTTCGTCAACGTGCAGCAGGTGGACGAAGCGGTGGAAGTGGCCCGCCGCGAGAAGCTGGAGGTCACGCGCGTGTTCGGCATGAGCCTGAAGCCCACGGAGTTCGGCGCGCTCACCACCGCCCTGGACCGTGCCCGCGCCCCGGTCGCGCGCTGAGGGCTACCGGGCCCGGCCCAGCCGCCGCTCCAGGTGCTCGCGGCGGGAACGGCTCACGCGCAGCCGCTGCCCGGAGCCCAGCACGACGACCTGTTCGGTGGGCGAAGGGCGGTGCACCTCACGGATGCACGCCACGTTGACGATGGCGGAGCGGTGGATGCGCACGAAGCACTCCGGATCCAACCGCGCCTCCAGCGCCGCCAGCGTCTCGCGCAGCACGTGGGCCTTGCCGTCCACGTGCAGCGTGACGCAGTAGTCATCCGCTTCGATCCACTCGATGTCCGCGACCGGCACCAGCACCGCGCGCGTGCCCACGCTCACCAGCAGCCGGTCCTTGAAGGCAGACGGGGACGGGGCTGTGGCCTGGGGCCCGGCGGGCTTCGGGGGCGCGTCCGACAGCAGGTCCGCGAGCCGCCGTCCCAGCTCCGCGGCCTCGCCCGCGCGCAATCGCTGGCGGGCCCGGGACAGGGCCTCGTCGAAACGCCCGTCGTCGAAGGGCTTCACCAGGTAGTCCACCGCGTGCACGTCGAAGGCGCGCACGGCGAACGCGTCGAACGCGGTGATGAAGATGACGGCGGGCATCTGCTCCGCGCCCACCTCGCGCAGGACACCGAAGCCATCCAGCTCCGGCATCTGCACGTCGAGCAGCACCAGGTGCGGACGCTGCTCGCGGATGGCCGTCACCGCCTCGCGGCCGTCGCGGCACTCGCCGCACACCGTGGCGTCCGGGTGACGCGCCAGCGCCTGCTTCAGGCCCCGGCGGGCCAGCGGTTCGTCGTCCACCAGCAGTACGCGCAGCTCAGTCATGCACGGCTCCCACGGGACGGGGCCCGGAGTGCCACGGCAGGAGGACGGTGGCCTCGGTGCCCGTGCCGTCCGCGCTGGCGACACGCAGGTGGCCCGCGTCGCCGTAGAGCTGTGACAGCCGCGCGCGCGTGTTCGACAAACCAATCCCCTGCCCGCGCTCCAGGTCGAAGCCCGGCGGCAACCCCACGCCGTTGTCGAGCACCCTCAGCTCCAGCGCATCACCGTGACGCCGCGCGCGGATGTGCAGCACCCCGGGGGCCGAGCGCACGCCCACCCCGTGACGGATGGCGTTCTCCACGAGCGGCTGGAGCACGAGGTGGGGCACGGACGCGTCCAGCACGTCCGCGTCCACGTCCCACTCCACGCGCAGCCGGTCCTCGAACCGGAGCTGCTGGATTTCGAGGTAGCGCGACAGCAGGGCCACCTCGTCGCGCAGGGGCACCTCCTGCGTGGCACCGTGGTGCAGCAACTGCCGGAGGATGTCGCTCAGCAGCACCAGCATGCGCGCCGCAGCATCCGTCTCCTTCTCGCGCACCAGCACGACGATGGCGTTGAGCGTGTTGAAGAGGAAGTGCGGGTGGAGCTGGGACTGGAGCGCCTGCAACCGCGACTCGGCGAGCTGCACCGCGAGCGCCGCCGCCTGGCGCTCCACCTCCCGCGCCCGGCGCGTCGCGTGGGTGGCGGACGCCATCGCGTACACCGCCGCGTACGCCATGCCCATCATGGGCAGCCACCCCAGCCAGAAGCGCAGCAGGCGCGTGACGAAGGGGCCGGACGTCATCCCGGAGATGGGCATGAACAGCGCGGTCGTCACCGTGTAGACGGCGGCGAAGAGGGCCCCCATGCCCAGGCACGCCCCCAGGTGCGTGAGCACGGCGCGAAGACGCGGAGGGCTCAGCCGGTGGCGCACCGCGAGCCGCGCGAGCAGCGGCGTGAGGGGCAACCACACGTACCAGGCCGGCATCTGGGCGGCGCACACGCGCCACAGCGTCGGCGCCTGCGGCATGCTCCGGCTGAACGAGTACGTCTCCAGCGCGGAGAAGAGCGCGGGCACGGACCACACGGCGAACTGCCGCGCCCAGGTCCGCCACGCGCCTGCGGGTGTGTCGTCCACGAGGCTCAAGAGGACGGCGAGTCTAACGGGAGGCCGGAGGCAGCGCACGGCCCCCGTCTCACCTCAGCGCCAGAGGTTGGTGCGCGCCAGCTCCAGCACCTCGTTCGTCCGGCCGCTCAGCAGCGCCTTCACACTGAACAGGGTGAAGCCCGCGGCCATGGAGGCCGTGATCCGGGGCGGCATCACCAGCTCCGCCTTGCTGACGACGGCGTCCACCAGCACGGGGCCCGGCGTCGCGAGCGCCTGTTGTACCGCTTCGTCCACCTGCCCCGGGTCCTCCACGCGCAGGCCCTTGATGCCCACGGCCTCCGCCAGCGCGGCGAAGTTCGTGGGGTGCATCGACGTGCCCACGTCGAGCATGCCGCCCACCTGCTGCTCCATCGCGACGAAGCCCAGCGAGCTGTTGTTGAACACCACGATCTTGATGGGGAGCTGGTGCTGCACGAGGCTGAGCACGTCGCCCATCAGCATCGTGAAGCCACCGTCTCCCGCGAACGCGATGACCTGCCGGTCCGGGAACGCCTTCTGCGCGCCAATGGCCTGCGCCATCGCGCTCGCCATGGAGCCGTGGTTGAACGACCCCACCAGTCGCCGCTGCCCCTTCATCGTCGCGTAGCGCGCGGCCCACACCGTGGGCAGCCCCACGTCGCAGGTGAAGATGGCGCTGTCGGACGCCTGAAGGTCGAACGCGCGAGCCACCTGCGGCGGATGGATGGGCTTCTTGCCCACGGTGCCCCGGCCCAGGTCATCCAGCTCGGCCCGCACCTTGCGGTAGTGCGTGAGCGCGCGCTCCAAATGCGCCGTGTCGCGCTTCTGTTCGATGCGGGGCAGCAGCGCCTGGAGCGTCGCGCTCACGCTGCCCACCACGCCCACGTCCACCCGCGTGCGCCGGCCGATGTTCTCCGCGCGCACGTCTACCTGGATGACATGCGTGTCGGCGGTGTCTGGGTAGAACTGCCGGTAGGGGAAGTCCGTGCCCAGCATCAGCAGCACGTCGCAGTCGATCATCGCCCAATAGCCAGACGCGTAGCCGATGAGGCCCGTGAGCCCCACGAAGTTCGGGTTGTCCTTCTCCACGTACTCCTTGCCCCGGAGCGCGGAGACGACGGGCGCCTGGAGCTTGCGCGCCAGCTCCACCACCTGCGCGCCCGCGCCCTCGCAGCCCGCGCCGCACAGCATGGTCACGCGCGCCCCGCTGTTGAGCAGCGAGACCATCTGCTTCACCTGCTCGGCGGAGGGCGTCACCACCGACTGCGACAGGGACAGGGACTCCGGGGTGGACAGGCGCACGTCCTCCGCCTTCTGGAGCGCGACGTCGCCGGGGAGCACCAGCACGGACACGCCCCGCTTGCCCACCGCGTTGCGGATGGCAATCTCCGACGAGCGCTGCAGTTGGTTGGGCCCGGAGATGAGCTCGCAGTAGTGACTGCACTCGCGGAAGAGCTGCTCCGGGTGCGTCTCCTGGAAGTACCCGGTGCCCAGCTCCGACGACGGAATCTGCGCCGCCAGGGCCAGCACCGGCACCCGGCTGCGGTGACAGTCATACAGGCCGTTGATGAGGTGGACGTTGCCGGGGCCGCAGCTCCCCGCGCACACGGCGAGCTGGCTGGTGAGGTGCGCCTCGGCGCCCGCCGCGAAGGCCGCGGCCTCCTCGCTGCGCATGTGCACCCATTCGATGTCGCCGCGCTTGCGCAGCGCCTCGGTGAGGGCGTTCAGGCTGTCCCCCACCACGCCGTAGATGCGCTTCACCCCGGCGAGCGCCAGGACCTCCGCCAGTTGCGCCGCCACCGTCTTCGCCATGGTGCCCACCTCGCCAGGGGGCGCTCAGCCCCCGGCGAAGATGTGCACCCGTGCGTCACGCTGCGACCGGCCGTGCGGGCAGGGGCCACGCAGGGCTGGCTGCTCGCTCAGGGAAAGCCGTTGAGGACGATCTTCCCCACCGTGCGGCCGGTCTCCACGGCCTCGTGCGCGCGCCGCAGGTTGGCGGCGGTGATGGGACCGAAGTCCTGGGTCATCGTGGTCTTGAGCGTGCCGGCGTCCACCAGGTCCGCCACGGTGTCGAGCAGGCGCTGCTGCGACAGCGGCTCCGCGTCGAAGAGCGCTCGCGTGAACATCAGCTCCCAGTGGAGCGACAGGCTCTTGCGCTTCATGGACGACACGTCGAAGGGCGGCGTGGGCTCGTCAATGAGGCCCAGGCGCCCGAAGGGCTTCATCAGCTCCACCAGCTGCGCGAAGTGCTGATCCGTCGCGGTGAGGCTGAGCACGTAGCGGGCGCCGCCGGGCACCAGCGCGAGCACCTGCGCGGCCAGGGGCTGGCGGTGGTCCACCACATGGTGGGCACCCTGCGCCTTGCACCACTCCTGCGACTCCGGCCGCGACGCGGTGGCGATGACGGTGAGGTCGGTGAGCGCGCGCGCCAGCTGGATCGCGATGGAGCCGACGCCGCCCGCGCCGCCCACGACGAGCACCGCGTCGCGCGGGCCGCCCTTCACCCGGGACACGTCCAGCTGGTCGAACAGCAGCTCCCATGCGGTGATGGCGGTGAGGGGCAGGGCCGCGGCCTGCGCGAACGACAGGCTGGACGGCTTGCGACCGACGATGCGCGCGTCCACGACATGCAGCTCGGAGTTGGTGCCCGGCTTCGCGATGGAGCCCGCGTAGAAGACCTCATCCCCGGGGCGGAAGCGGCGCACGTCGGCGCCCACGGCCTCCACGACACCGGCGGCGTCCCAGCCCAGCACGCGGGGCGAGGCCTCCACCTTGTCCTTGGGGGCGCGGATCTTCACGTCCACGGGGTTGACGGAAATGGCCCGCACGCGCACCAGCAGGTCCCCGGGACCGGGGGTGGGTGCGGGCAGCTCCACGTCGAGGAGGGCTTCGGGGTGCTGGATGGGGAGGTACTTGTGAAGGGCAACGGCTCGCATGGGAGGCTCCTTGCGAGCAACCCTCATCCATGAGTGGGATGCGGACAAGTACGCACAATTTCCACCCCCAGGCACCAAAAGGGTACCGATGGCCCGGCACAAGTCCTACGAGTGCTCCCCGGCATGTCCGGTGGCGGCGACGCTCGACCTGATTGGCGGCAAGTGGAAGGGGCTCATCCTCTTCCACCTGCTCGAAGGCGGAACGCTGCGCTTCGGCGAGCTGCGCAAGCACCTGCCGGACGTGACGCAGCGGATGATGACGCAGCAGCTGCGCGAGCTGGAGGCGAGCGGGCTCGTGCACCGGCGGGTGTACGCGGAGGTGCCGCCGCGCGTGGAGTACAGCCTCACCGCGCAGGGCCAGACGCTGCGCGAGGTCATCCTCGCGCTGAAGCACTGGGGTGAGGGCTACCTGGGCCAGAAGTCCCGCAAGCCCGCGCTCGCCGTCGCGGGCCGGTGACGAGCGCGCGCCCTACCGCGCATCCCCCGGTTCACTCCAGCGTGGCGGAGCGGTGGCGCGGGGCACGGCAGCATCGACCCCGGCGTGGGACGCGGGCTAGAGTCGGCTCGTCACTCGGCTCGCGGAGACCGGCTCTCTTGGTGATCCTGCGCAACGTTACAGATGAAGACCTCCCGATCCTCTTCGAACACCAACGGGACGCAGTCGCGCTGCGCATGGCCGCATTCCCGTCGCGGGAACGCGATGCCTTCCTGACCCACTGGCGCACGAAGGTTCTCCGCCCCGAGAACATGACCCGCACCCTCGTCGTTGGCGGCCTGGTCGCTGGGTACATCGGCAGTTGGGAACAGGACGGCAAGCGCCTCGTCGCCTATTGGATGGGTCGCGAGCACTGGGGCAAGGGCATCGCGACACGGGCGCTCTCGGAGTTCCTCGTGCTTGAGCCGATTCGTCCGCTCCATGCGTGGGTCGCTGTCCACAACGTCGGGTCGATCCGCGTCCTCGAGAAGTGTGGCTTCCGCACGGTGGCCCAGGAGAACCCGCAGCACGCGGACGAAGTTGCTGAGGTACTCATGACGCTGGGTCCGCCGGGCTGAAACCCAACCCGGCCTCGCGGGCGCCCTACCGCGCCGCGCGCACCATCTGGAGCACCAGGACGAAGTGGAAGCCCGCGCCCACGATGGTGAGCGCGTGGAAGACCTCGTGGTAGCCGAAGACGCCGGGCACGGGGTTGGGGCGCTTGAAGGCATACGCCAGCGCGCCCACCGTGTACGCGATGCCACCGGCGATGATCAGCCCGACGCCGTTGCCGCCCAGCGAGCGGAAGACGTCGCCGAAGTACGGCATCATGATCCACCCCACCGCGACCGCCAGCGCCGCCGTGATGAACTTCGGCGCGCCCACCCAGAACAGCGACTGCAGGATGCCGATGAAGGCCCCCGTGTAGATGTAGAGCATCAGCCGGTTGCCCACCTCCTCCGGCAGCCCCAGCATCGCGACGGGCGTGTACGTGCCCGCGATGAGCAGGAAGATGGCCGCGTGGTCCGCCCGCCGCATCCACGCGCGGCCCCGGGGGGCCCAGTTCACCCGGTGGTAGGTCGCGCTGATGGTGAACAACCCCACCAGGCTCAGCGCATACAGCGCCGTCGCCACCGCGGTGCGCTGCGTGGGCGCCAGCGCCACCAGCACCACCCCCGCCCCCACCGAGAACGCCGCCGCCCACTGATGCAACACACCGCGCAGCTTCGGCTTCTCCACCGCCAGGGACTCCTGGGTCGCCGTGGTCGTGGTCGCCGTGGACATCAAGTCACCCCGAGGGGTGCGACAATCGCAAAGACGAAGCATTTCATGATGGGTGCGGCTCCTCGCCTTGCCTACGACATGGTAGGTTTCCACACAGTAAGTTACCGGCGGGTAGGTACGAGGTCAACTTGAAGAAGAAGCAGCGGCTGACGGGCGCCGAGCGCCGGGTCCAGTTGATGGAGGTCGGGCGGGCGGTCTTCGCCTCGAAGGGCTACGAGGCCACTTCGATTGAGGAGGTCGCCCAGCAGGCGGGCGTGTCCAAGCCCATCGTGTACGAGCACTTCGGCGCGAAGGAGGGGCTGTACGCGGCCATCGTGGACCGGGAGATGGAGGACCTGGTGTTGCGCGTGTCGCTGCGCATCGCCCAGGGCTCACCCCGGGAGCGCTTCGAGGGCGCGGTGCTGGCGTTCCTGGACTACGTGAAGGAGGTGCCGGAGGGCTTCGCGGTGCTGACGCGCGACTCGCCCACGGCGGTGGCGCGGCGCGGGCTGACGCGCGTCATCGACGACCTGGCGCACCGGGTGGGCGAGGTGTTCCGCAGCGAGTTCGAGCACGCGGGCTTCTCCTCCAAGGTCGCGCCCATCTACGCCAACGCGCTCGTCGGCATGGTGACCCAGGTGGGCCACTGGTGGGCGGCGGAGGGGCGCGCGTTCTCCACGGAGAACGTGGCCCGGCATGTCGCGGCGCTCGGATGGATGGGTTTGCGGCACCTGCCGAAGGAGCCCAGCGCACCCGGCGCGAAGCGCGAACCGAAGCGCCGCGCCTGAAAGGCTGGCCGTTCACCGTGAGGACGCGCTTCCCTCGCGGGTGGCCCTACACCCCGGGCCCGCGCGCCTTGAGGGCGGCCTGGATGGCTTCGAGCGCGCCGGGGTCCTCGATGGTGGTGAGGTCGCCTGTCTCGCGGCCCTCGGCCACGGCCTGGATGCCGCGGCGGAGCAGCTTGCCGGAGCGCGTCTTGGGCAGGTGGGCCACCAGCAGCACCCCGGCCGGGCGGGCCACCGCGCCCAGCGTCCGGCCCACGGTGTCCATCACCTCGCGCTCCAGCACGGCGCGGTCCTCTTCACGCTGGAGGCGCGCCGGGTCCTTCGGCACGACGAAGGCCATCACCACCTGCCCCTTGAGCTCGTCCTTCACGCCGACCACCGCCACCTCCGCGACGCCAGGGTGGCCGCTGATGGCCTCCTCGATTTCGCGCGTGCCCAGCCGGTGGCCGGCCACGTTGATGACGTCGTCGGTGCGGCCGAGGATGAAGTAGTCGCCGTCCTCGTCGCGCGTGGCCCAGTCGAACGTGTTGTAGACGGGCTGCTCGAAGCTGGTGAAGTAGGTGGAGACGAAGCGCGCGTCGTCCCCCCACACCGTGGACAAACAGCCCGGCGGAAGCGGCGGCTCAATCACAAGCACACCCTTCTGATTGGGCGCCGTCACCTCCGCGCCGCTGAGACCGTCCAGCAGCTTCACCCGGTAGCCATACATCGCCGTGCCGGGAGAGCCCAGCTTGCGCGGACGCGCCTGCACCCCGGGACAGGGCCCGAGGATGGGCCAGCCCGTCTCCGTCTGCCAGTAGTTGTCCAGCACCTGCGTGGAGGGCAGCGCGTCTGAAATCCACGCATGCGTGGGCGCATCCAGTGGCTCGCCCGCGAGGAACAGGTAGCGCAGGTGGGACGTGTCGTGGCGCTTGAGGAACGCCGCGTCCTGCTTCTTGAGGACGCGGATGGCGGTGGGCGACGTGAACATCACCGACACCCGGAGCTGCTCCACCAGTCGCCACCAGACGCCCGCGTCCGGACGGATGGGCAGCCCCTCGTAGAGCACCGTCGTCATGCCATTCAGGAGGGGGCCATAGACGATGTACGAGTGGCCCACCACCCAGCCGATGTCGCTCGCGGTGAACATCGCCTCACCGGGCTGGCCCGTGTAGATGTGGCGCATGGACGCCGCCAGCGCCACCGCGTAGCCGCCCGTGTCGCGCTGCACGCCCTTGGGGCGCCCGGTGGTGCCGGACGTGTAGAGGATGTAGCTCGGCTCGGAGGACTCCAGCCACGTCACCGGCACCTGGGCGCCCTCGTGCTCGCGCCCGAGCGTGGCGAAGTCCACGTCGCGCCCCGGGATGAATGGACTGCCGGAGACGAGCCCCCGGTCGAACACCAACACCTGCGCAGGCGGATGCCGGGCGAGCGTCAGCGCCTCGTCCACCAGCGGCTTGTAGGGCACGACCTTCCCGGCGCGCATTCCCGCGTCCGCCGTCACCAGCAACGCGGGCCGCGCGTCGTCGATGCGCACGGCGAGGCTGTGCGCCGCGAAGCCGCCGAACACCACGGAGTGGATGGCCCCCAGCCGCGCGCAGGCCAGCAGCGTGAAGACGGCCTCCGGCACCATGGGCATGTAGACGATGACGCGGTCGCCGCGTGCGACACCGAGCGCGCGCAGCATCGCCGCCATCCGGTTCACCTCCGCGTGGAGCTGCGCGTAGGTGTACTGGCGCCGCTCGTCTGTTTCGGAGGACTCGAAGACGAGCGCGGGCTGGTGGGCGCGGGTGGCCAGGTGCCGGTCCACCGCGTTGTGGCACAGGTTGGTGCGCCCTCCGACGAACCAGCGCGCGAACGGCGGCCGGGAGGCGTCCAGCACCTGTTCGAAGGGGTGCTCCCAGTCGATGAGGCGGGCCTGCTCGGCCCAGAACGCCTCCGGCTGGTCGAGGGAGCGCCGGTAGAAGTCCTCGTAGCTGCCCATGCGGTCGCTCCGTCGCGGTGAGGGGGGGGGTGCCCGGACGATGATGACAGGCGCGCCAGGGGCACGGGAATAAGCGCGGCGGCGGACGTAACCCCTTCAGCAATTCAAAAAGGGAGTTCCCAACATGAAGCGCTTCTCGAAGTCCTTTGGGATGTCCGTGGCCCTGGTCCTGCTCGCCGCCCCGGTGGTGTACGCAGGTGCCCGGTCGACGTTCAACGTCGTCGTCAGCACGGTGAACCGCACCGCGGAGGGCTCCATGGGCTCGGCGCGCAACAGCACGGATGCCACCCAGCGCATCTACTGTCGCACCTTCGCGGACAACACGGCGGGCGAGACGATGCGGTGCTTCGCCGTGGACACCGCGGGCACCTACGTCTCCTGCTACTCGACCGCGCCGGCGCTGATCCGCAGCGTGCAGTCCGCGGGTGACGAGTCCTACATCGCGTTCACCTGGGACGCGTCCGGCATCTGCCAGTCCTTCGACGTCCTCAAGGGCTCGCACCTGGCGCCGAAGAACCCGTAGCCCTCTCACGCCGTTCCCCTCCGGTGATCCGATGACGACCTTCCTCCGCACCCTGCTGTCGCAGGGCCTGGGCATCGCGCTCGGCATCGCCGGGGGCGTGGCCCTGACGCACGCCACCCTGGAGTCCCGCCTGGAGCGCCTGCTGGATGAGAAGCTGGCCGCGCAGCTCGGCCAGTTGCGGCCCCTCGTCCAGTCGCGCCCCAGCGCCGCGCCCGTCGTGATGCCAGCGCAGGACTCCCGTGAGGAGCTGCGGCTCATCCGCGAACAGCTCACCGCGCTCGCGCTCCGGGAGCCGCCAGCAGCAGCGGCCCCCGAAGCGGAGGACGCTCCGGAAGAAGCACGGCCCGCCACCACCCCGGAACAGGAAGCGTCCTCGCGTCAGGCACGACAGGTGCTGGACGAGGCCGTCTCCCGGGGCCGCTGGACGGAGGACGACCAGCGGCGGTTCAACGTCGCCCTGCGCACGGGCACGCGGGAGCAGCGGGAGGCGATGGAGAGCGGCCTGTCCCTGGCCATCAACAGCGGTCGGCTCCGCCCGGTGTTCGGCGAAGAGGGCCGCTGAGGGCGCAAGGCCAGAACCGGGCCGGCATATCGTCCGGGCTGAAAGTCATTGCGTGGTGGAGGGCATCTTTCGCTGCATCAATCCCTTCCGACATGCCACCCCCGAAATGCTGTTCCTCCAGCGCAACGGGCGGCGCGGTGCCGCCCCCACCCCCTGGAGTGATTCGATGCTTGGACGGACGTGGTCTTCGCGGCGCCGCTGGTGGGGCGCCGCGTCACTGATGGTGATGTTGACGGGCGGCGGCTGTGACACCGCCGAGCCAGTCACCGAGACGGAAGCCCCTGAAGCCTCGCTGGCCGTGAGCCTGGAGGACGCGTTCGTGGCGGTGCCCCGGGCCACGAGCACCGAGCAGCGGCAGCAGGTGGAGCAGCAGCTGTCCGGCATCGTGACGGACGCGGGCACCCACTTCTACCTGGCCATCAAGCGCAGCGAGCTGGACCAGAAGTGGTTCCTGTCCGCGTTCCTCAAGCAGGTCCATCCCGGGGGGGCGCTCTCCGGGGCTGGCAAGTCCCTGGGCACACGGGTGGTCTCCTTCCAGGAGCAGAACGGCCGGCTCTTCGTGTTGGATGTGGACGGCCGCAAGAAGTACAGCGACGTGTTCGACCCGCAAGTGCTGGTGGAGGCCTACCCCGTCGTCACCGACTACGGCCCGTTCAACCGCCTGCGCAACGCCGACCAGTACGTCCTCATCGACCCGTCGGCGGGGCTCAACCGCTTTGGCGTGGTGGGGGACTCGTTGTCCTACTCCACGCGCTTCCAGACGGAGCTGAGCTTCGCGCAGCGCTTCCACGCCATCACGGACGGCATCGCCTTCGAGCAGGTCTTCACGGGCTACTCAGAGCTGCCGGATCCGTTTGCCAGTGAGTTCCTGGAGCCCAATGGCTACCGCACCTCTGGCACGGTGGGCCTCGCCCTGCGCCGCTACAAGGAGGGCCCCGGCTACACGCCCACGGCCATGCCCGCGCAGACGCTCTACTTCCCGGGCGCGGAGAGCTTCATCAACAACGCCGGTGGCTGGACGGACACCCCGGCGATGAAGTGGAACATCCACCCCGGGATGAAGCCCATCCCCTGGGTCATCACCCCCACGGTGCTCACGCTCCAGGCCGACCCGCGCTTCCAGGCCTATGACCTGGTGGGCGCCATCAAGCGCGGCGTGGAGGGTTGGAACCAGGCGTTCGGCTTCAAGGTGCTGGAGGCCACGGTGGGCGGTCCGGAGCTCGACTTCGCGGATGACGACAAGAACGTCCTCATCTTCGACCCGGACGAGTTCATGCCCATCGCCTTCGCGAACTTCCGCATCAACCCCATCACCAGCGAAATGCGCGGCGCCAGCGTCTACCTGCCGGCCTCGTGGCTGGTGCTCGGGGATGAGAACTTCGAGAGCGACCCCGGTGCGTTCGCCGCCGCACGGGCACGGACGCTCCCGCCCGCGCGCATCTCCTGGGCCGGGATGAAGGCGGAGCCGCTGTGCGACCTGAACGTCCTCGAGCGCTTCGGCGACCCGGATTCCAGCCTCGCGTCATCGAGGACGGCGGTCACTCCGCAGACGAAGAAGCAGAAGGTGGAGGCCTACCTCACGCACGTGGTGTTGCATGAGATTGGCCACACGCTGGGCCTGCGCCACAACTTCGCCGGCTCGCTCGTGTACGACGGCACGCCCACGGGCCTGCGCAGCAGCTCCGTGATGGACTACGTCTTGGAGGAGGACTCCATCCTGGACGGCGGCGTGCCGGGCCCCTACGACGTGCAGGCCGTGCGCTACCTCTACGGGCTGGACGCCCAGTTGCCCACCTGGGAGTTCTGCACGGATCAGGACCGGATCACCGACCCGCGCTGTGCCGCCTATGACCGCACGAACGACCCGTTCAGCTTCACGCTGGCGGACTTCAACGGCTACGCCCAGAGCTTCCTCACCACGGCCTCGGTCTCGGTCCGACTCAACAACACTCTCAACAGCCGCACCAACCTCGTCCTGGGCTTCGTGCGGGCCGGGACGGAGCAGGTGCGGGCGTACCAGGACATCCTGGCGTCGGTGCGACCGCCGCTCGTCGTGCCTCCGGGCGCGCCCGCGGTCTACGCCTCCCGCGCGGATGAGCTCGCCCGCCGCGTCCTCACGCGCCTCTACCTGGACCCGGTGACGTCGCGCGGCACCTTCACCGCGAATGCGCCCACCACGCCGCAGTTCACGGCGCCGGTGCTGGCGGACGTGCGCGGCATCCTGCTCAACGTGGACGGCGTGCGCGGCTACGCGGCGCGTCGCGCCATGGTGGACATCCTGAAGCAATTCCAGACGCTGCCCGCGTACTCGGTGCTGCGCGAGGCCCGCGACACGCTCACCGCGCAGCTCACGTCGCTCACGGGGGATGAGCGGTTGCAGTCCGAGGACCTGCTGGCGCGCATCACCAGCGCGCTCTCGCCCTACTACCGCTGACGCGAACCGGGCCTCCTGAGCCAGCCCCACGGGGCCCTCAGGGTCGGGGGCCGGGCGGTGTCAGCAATCCCGCCCGGTCCAACAGCTCCTGGACGCGCGCAGCGAGCGCCACGTGCTCCGGGTTGCTGGCCGTGAAGCGTTCCGGGGTGAGGATGATCAGCGTGCCCTGGTCCCCCACGGGTTCGATGCGCACCGGAGCCGGCAGCGGAGGCACGGGGCCCCGCTGTCGGGCGAAGTACATGATCCAGCCCACGAACGAACCTGGGGTCGCGTCCTCCGAGACCTGGTCCCGATGCGCGGTGGACGTGGCGATGGCCTGGTCAGGCTCCCATGCCAGGACGGCCGCACGCAGGGCCTGCTCCATCACCGGAGCGGTCAGCAGCCGCTCCCGTGCGGCGCCTCCAGGAGGGAGCTCCAGGACGCAGGTATCTCCCACGAACTCCGAGGTGGAGCCACACGCGAACCTCACGCTGCTGCTCGCTCCGTCCGATGCTCCATTCCAGGCCGAGAAGGAGACCTCCCCGTCGCCACGTCTGTATTTGCTTTCGAAGAGGCGCCGGAGTGATTCCCCATCGGGAGCGACCGGAAGTTGGAGCGCGGTCGCGCGCGAGCCCGCCTTCTCGAACCACCGCAGGAACTCGGGATCGCACCGGGCCAACAGGCGGAAGAAGACCTCGGCTCGCCGAGCGTAGGACTCGACCGGCTCGACCCGACCGGGCCAATAGGCCCCGACATAATACTTCTCGATCATCTGGATCGACCCCTACCAGGAGGCCTGGGTGTGGACGACCTTGATTGAACCGAGTCCTTCATTCCGGAACAACTCCCTGACAACCTCCGCGACCTCACGCTCCGCGAAGTGCCACAGCAGGAAACCCACCACCTGACGGGGTGGCAAGGTGCCCAGCGTCACGGGGCTTTGGATCAGACAGCCCATCACCTCGGTCGCGGCCTCGGGCGTGAAGGGATTGACGCGCAGAGGGAGCGCGTCCAGGTCTTCCAGCCCCGCGCGCACCAGCAGTGCCTCGAACGCGTCCACCTCCAGGAGCCCCAGGTCCAACGCCTGTCGCGTCCCCCCACCCGATGGGGGGACGATCATCACGGTCCCCACCGGAATGCGCGCGGAGCGCTGCCGCCAGTGCGTCCGCGGGACGCCCGCACAGCCCGTCCAGAGCAGCGCCAGACACACCATCACGACCTGCACGCGCATCGTCCGCCTCCGTATTGATTCCCGCTGATGTTGCACGCCCACCGGTGAACACTCCGCGCCCATCCGCACCGCGGGGACGCTTCCCGTCCGATGCCCCGGTCCCCATCTTCGGGACCGAGGAGTCACACATCTCATGGATGCGGACGGCATATCGGAGCTGGGAGCCGCGAAGGTTCCCCTCGTGTCCACCCAGCAGCAGCAGCGCGTGCGGCGTCCACCCCGGAAGCTCAAGCCTTCCCGCCTGCGGGACGTGGACTTTCGCAGCGTCGACGAACGCATGGCCGCCGGCCGGGCGCTGCGCAAGCGCTGCCCGCGCAGCAGCCACGCCACCTGGAAGCCGTTCCGGGGACGCGACCCGCTGGCGCAGCTGAAGGAGTCGGACGCCACGCGGCTGCCCTGGCTGGTGCCCGTGCGGCACGAGCGCATGTCCGAGTCCCCCTTCGCCTTCCTGCGCGGCACGCCCTTCGCCATGGCGCGCGACCTGGCGCACACGCCCCACAGCGGCCTGCGCAGTCAAATCTGCGGCGATGCGCACCTGAGCAACTTCGGCCTGTTCGGCACGCCGGAGCGCAACCTCATCTTCGACCTGAACGACTTCGACGAGACGCTGCCCGGCCCCATCGAATGGGACGTGAAGCGTCTGGCCGCGAGCTTCGTCGTCGCGGCGAAGCAGAACGACCTGGGCGGCCGCTGCGGCAAGAAGGCCGCGCGCAAGGCGGTGGAGTCCTACCGCCTGATGATGCGCGAGCTGACGACCAAGAACCTGCTGGAGGTGTGGTCGCTGCACGTGGACGCGAAGCAGCTGCTGCGCTCCACATCGGAGGACACCGCGAAGCTCGCCTCGGAGGCGGTGGAGAAGGCGATGCGCCACACCAGCGCGCACGCGGTGGAGAAGCTCACCGTGGAGCGCAACGGCCAGCGGCACCTCGCCTACCAGCCGCCCCTGCTCTTCCCGCTCACGGCGGTGAAGATGGACGTGTCGGCCGACGAGCTGGAGCGGCGCATCAAGCAGCTCACGGTGGGCTACCTGGAGTCACTGGATGGCGCGGTGCGCGACCTGTGTCTGCGCTACCAGCGCAAGGAGTGGGGCTTCAAGGTCGTGGGCGTGGGCAGCGTGGGATTGCAGGCCTACGTCGTGCTGTGCGAGGGCAACGGCGGCAACGACCCGCTGGTGTTGCAGTTGAAGGAAGCGAAGGCCTCCGTGCTGGAGCCCTACCTGGGCCCCAGCGACGCGAGGAGCGCGGGCGAGCGCGTGGTGGTGGGCCAGCGGCGCATGCAGGCCTTCTCCGACCTCCTGCTCGGGTGGACGGAGGTGGAGGGCATGGGCTCCTTCTACGTGCGCCAGCTGCGCGACATGAAGGGCGCGCTGGACGCGGAGAAGATGGAGGCGCCCGTGTTCCTGGACTACGCGGAAGCCTGCGGAGCGACGCTCGCGCGGGCCCACGCACGCACCGGAGACGCCGCCTTCATCGCGGGCTATCTGGGGACCAGCGACCACTTCGACGAAGCCGTCGCGGACTTCGCCTGCACCTACGCGGATCAGGTGGACGAGGACTACGCGCGCTTCATCGAAGCCCTGGCGAAGAACGCGGAGGCGCTGACGCACGGCCTGTGAGCTTCACCCCGCGAGCCGCGTCCAGTCGGCTTCACCCTGGAACAGCCGCACGCCCACGCGCTCGCAGACGTCCGGGTGCGCCTGGGCCGCGGGGCCTCCCACCCAGACGGTCAAGCCCTTCGGCAGCGCCATCTTGATGCGCTGGAGCACGTCCTCGAACACCGTGGCGCCCCGGTTCGTCACCGCCGACAGCCCCACCACGTCCGGCCTGGCCCGGGCCACCGTCTCGCCCAGCCCTTCCGTCGGTACGCGCTGTCCCAGCAGCGTCACCCGCACGCCCGAATACCGCAGCCGCAGCGCCGCTCCCAAGAGCCCCAGCTCGTGCTCCTCCTCCGGGAAGCACGCCAGCACCGCGTGCTTGCGGACGCCTTCGGGCGCCCCATGCAGCAGGCTCACCAGCCGCTCGCGCACCACCTGCGTCACCAGGTGCTCCTGCGCCACCGACAGCGCTCCCGCGTGCCAGCGCTCCCCCACTTCGCGCTGCACCGGCACGAGCACGTCCTCCAACGCGCGCAGGGGCGGCAGGGAGGACAACACCTGGTCCAGGATGCGGGAGACGCGCGGCTGGTCATACGCCTCGGCCGCCTCCAGCACCGCCGCGCGCCACGCCTCCGGTTGGGCCCGCGTCCCGGACTCCTGCCGCTCCTGAACTTGCGGTGGCCCGGCGTCCAGATCCGCCATCAACCGCGGCACCAGCTTCGCCGCCTCGCTGATGGCCACGCCCTCCTCCGTCAGCGCCTTCAGCCGCTTGAGCAGCGCGACGTCGCGGTCGGTGTAGACGCGGTAGCCCGCCGGCGTGCGTTCGGGCGCGAGCACCCCGTAGCGGCGCTCCCACGCCCGGATGAGCTCCACGCGGACTCCCGACAGCTCCGCGGCGATGTGGATGCGATAGGTGCGCTCAGCCATGGCTCGGTTTCACGGTCGATTCTGGGCGTTCCTCACCTGCTGCCAGATGGAGATGAGCTCCTCCGCGGTCTCCGCGTACTGGGCCCCCATGTTGAAGAGCGTCTTCAGGTGCTCCCGCGCGCCCGGCCCACCCACCACCATCGGCACCGAAGCGCACGCCTGCAGCGACGCCGACAATACCGCGAGGAAGTCCGCCGGCTCCCGGCGCCGCACGAACGACAGCGCCACCACCTCCGGCCGCACCAGCGCGCAGGCCTCGTGCAGCGCCTCCGCGGGCGTGTCCGCGCCCAGCAACGTCACCCGCCAGCCCCGGGCCTTCAGGTGCACGGCCAGCGCCAGCAACCCGCCCTCGTGGTGGTCTCCCGCCGGACAGGCCAGCACGCCCCGGGGCCCGTCGCTCGTGCTCTCCATCCCCGCGAGCAACAGCCGCAACTGCTGTCGCACCAGCGCCGACCCCAGGTGCTCACGCGCCACGTCCAGGCGCGAGGCCATCTCCCGCAGCAGCGGAAGCAGGAACGTGTCGCAGTAGGCCAGCGGGCCCATCTGCTCCCGGGCCTCCTCCAGCACCGCGTCCGCTCCGTCCCCGTCCAGCACCATCACCGCCGCCCAGAAGCGCTCCATCCGCCGCGCTTCCGGCAGGAAGGGGGCCACAGCCACAGGCGCGGTCCGCACCTGGGCGATGGCCTCGCTCACCGACAGGCCGCCCTCCATCAGCTTCGCGACCCGGCGCACGGCCTCCACTTCGTCGCGTGAATAGACGCGGTAGTTGTTCTCGCTGCGCTCCGGCCGGGGAAAGCCATAGCGGCGCTCCCACGCTCGCAGCGTCGCCTCGCGGATGCCGGTGAGTCGGGCGATGGTGCGGATGCGCAGGCTCATCGGCCCAGGCCCCGCGCCGCGTCCCAGCGCTCCGCCACGCCGCGCGCTCCCGACACCTTGCGCGTGAAGCCCTCCAGGCTCGTCACCGTCGCCACCTTGTGCACCACCGACTCCAACCCGCTCTGGAAGCGCGCCAGCGGCCCGGCCTCGTGCGGCATGCCCACCTCCAGCAACACGTCCGGGCGCTCGTGCTCGAAGAAGGCATAGCGGATGGCGATGGGCACGCACTCCACCTTCGCCGCCTTCGCCAGCAATTCCACGCCCCGCTCCAGCTTCAGCGGGAAGGCCCCGAAGGGCCGGTGCTCCCCTTCCGGAAAGACACACACCGCGGCGCTCGGACGGCGCAGCAATTCCTTCGCGTACCGCAGCGAGGACAGCGACGACATCGCGTCCTGCTTGCGGATGCTGAACGCGCCCATCTTCGTGTGGAAGGGGTAGCGGCGCAGGTTCTCCTCATCCATCAGGCAGTAGCCGTCCCAGCCCGCCACCTGGCAGAGCTGGTGCAGCACGAAGCCGTCCCACCAGTTGCAGTGGTTCAGGTAGATGAGCCGCCCCTCGCCGTCGGCGGGCAGCTCGCCGCGCACCCACAGGCCCCGGAACGTCGAGCGGACCTTCCACCCAATGTACCGGTCCACCGCCCACCCGAAGGGGCCTCCCTTGGCCGCGCGGATCACGACGCCCGCGCCTCCCGGAGCCGCAGGAGCGCGGTGAACAGCGCGAGCCCCAGCGACACCAGTACGCTCGTCAGCAGGAAGAAGAGCACCTCCTCCAGCGGCACCGCCCCGATGTACACGCCCACATGGCGCCCCTCCCCGAAGTTCCAGATGCCGGTGGAGATGGCCAGGTGATCCGCGATCGACAGGTACACGCCCACCACCAGCGCCGGCGGCAGCACCGCGCGCAGCACCGCGCCCGAGCGCTCCTTGTAGTGCCCCACCAGCAGCACCCACTGGATTCCAATCACAGGCAGCGTCCACGCCAGCAGGTGGATGAGATACGCCCAGCGCGTCTCCATCATGACGACACCTCGCGCTGGCCCAGGGTGGGCTCGGCGCTGCGCTCGGCGCGGGCGGGCCGCTGCTTCGCGGACGCCGCGGACTCCGGCGGCTTGCCCAGCACGCGCTCCAACCGGGCCCGGGCCCACAGGCCGACGAGCAGCGTCTGGAGGCCGAAGAACAGGTACTCCTCCAGGGGCAGGTAGAAGAGCTTCACGCCCCAGATGCGCTCCGGGTCGAAGCCCCACAGGCCCCACTTCACCGCCATGTTGTCCCACGGCGACGTCGTCACGTAGACGACGACCAGGAGCACGCCCATCGGCGCCAGCCCCCGCCACGACAGCGTGCGGCGGTAGCGCACGAGCAGGAACAGGATGGGCAGCACCACGAACAGCCCCAGGAAGCGCGCGTAGGTCATCCCGGCCCTCCACTCCACTGCGACGCCACCCGCACCATGCGCCCTCCCGAAAGGAGCGCGTACGTGTGTCCGCGCCACGTCACCGTTCCCTGCCGCGTCAGCGAAGCCACGAAGGCCGCCAGCAGCAGCGCTTCGCCCGTGAGCCAGTCCGTCAGCGCGTGGCCCCGCCGCGCCTCGCCGGGCACCGCGCTCAACGCGGACAACCGCAGCGACAGGAGCGTGCGCACGACGATGAGCGCCCCCACCGCCAACCCCACCACGGGCTCGCCCAGCGCCAGGGCCAGCAGCACCAGCGGCAGCGTGGGCGTGAAGAGCAACGGCACCGTGGGGTACAGGCCCGGCCGGTGGCTCGCGAGCACCTGCATCCACCGCGTGAAGCGCTCCAGCGGCGTGCGCCAGGACGTCTCCGGCGCGACGGGCACCCACGCGGGCGCGGCGCTCAGCGCGACCTCCAGTCCCCGTGTGTGCAGCCGCTTCGCCAATTCCAGGTCCTCACCGATGTGATCCGACAACCCGCGCAGCTCTTCCACTGCCTGCGCGGACAACCCCAACGCCTTGCCACACACCGCCTGCGCGCCCGCGCTCATCGCATGCAGCGCGCGAAAGCTGTGATGCGTGTAGCGCAAGAGCCCCGCCATGGCACGCCCCGCCGCATCCACCGCGCCGATGGGCGTGGGCGCGGCGGTGCTCAGCGCGGCGCCCGCCACCAGCGGCGCGGCCAGCCCCTCCACCAGCGCCCCCGTCACCGCCACGTCCGCGTCCACCGCCAGCACCACCCGCCCGCGCGTGTCCAGCGTGCCCAGCGCGTAGAGCAGGTGCCCCACCTTGCGGTTGGGCGCGGGCGGATCACTCGGCAGCCACCGGACGCCCGGGGCCAGCCGGGGCCGGTAGGGCGACAGCACCACCTGCTCCAGCGGGCCCGCGTAGTCGATGGCGTGCGCCAGGTTCTCCAGCTCCTGCGGCGTGGGCGCGTCCACGGGGCGCAGCAGCAGCACGGACGGAAGGACGCGCGCGGCCGGCGCGGGCGCACGGCGCGACAGCCGCGCGAGCGCCACCGCGCTGAAGCCTCCAGCCAGCCCCGCCCACCCGAGCGTGATGAAGCCGAGCGCGTTCACGCTGCCCGCTCCACGCGCGTGCGGAAGTGCGCCATCCAGCGGATGAAGGGGGAGTGGAAGCGGCGGAAGTCCGCCACCTCGCCCATCGTGTCCAGCGAGCCCCGCCGTGACTCCAGCCGCGCGTAGAAGGGCGACGACTCCAGGAGGCGCGGTGTGCCCACCACCTCGTTGCCCGCGTGCAACCGGGCCGGGACGCGCAGCCCCCAGCCGGTGATGTTCGTGGGCCGCGCTTCGGTCATCGGTCCGCGCTCGCACACCACGCCGCCGGGCCCCGCCCTCACGCGCAGCGGCGCCACCCCACCCGGCAGGTGGTAGTCCACCAGCGTGTGGTCCGCGTGGTGCGTGCGCGCCCAGTGCCACCCGGACAGCCGCTCGCCCAACAGCTCATGGCCGTGGTTGGTGTCGTGGTAGCCCATGCCCTCCGCGGCGACCTCCAGCGAGGACACCTCCAGCCGCGCCTCCGAACGGGGCGCCAGCGCCTGCCAGTAGTGCGGCAGCCCCGGCATCAGCTGCACCTCGTCACCTCTTGGCGTCAGCGGCTTGAGCGTCAGGCTGGCGCGCACCGGGCGGCCCCACGGCGCCGTCCAGTCGTCCACCTCCATGCGCACCGAGCCGTCCGCCGCGTGCGTCAGCGTGGAGCGACCGATGCGCAGGCGCCCCGGCCCTTCCACCTCCGCGTGCGGGTACTCGCTCAGCACCCACAGCCGGCGCACGCCGTGGTGGTAGAGCGCGAAGTTCACCGCGCTGTGCTCCAGCGGATGGCCCCCGCGCCGCGCCGCCACCGAGTAGCGCGGCGAGAACAGCGAGCCCAGCATGAAGATGCACACCGCGCTGTACGGCCCCGCGGTGACGTCCGCGTAGAACCAGCGGTAGGCCCCCGCCGCATCGGGCAGCGCGGGCAGCGCCGGGACGAGCGATGGCGCGTCCTGCATCAGGAAGGAGGTCGTCATGCGCCCCTCCGCAGGTGCGCGGAGGCCATCTCCGCCGCGAACCGGCCCGACAGCATGACGAGCGGCACCCCGCCGCCCGGATGCGTGCCACCGCCCGCGAAGAACAGCCCCGGAGTGCCACCCCGGATGCGCGGCCGGCGGAACGGTCCGAAGCGGCCGTGCGGAAGGAAGCCGTAGATGGAGCCGCCCGGAGCGCCGCGCGCCGCCAGGTCCACCGGCGTGCGCTGCCCCACCACGCGCGTGCGGCCCCGCAGCTCCGGGTAGTGCCGGAAGAGCTTCTCGAACATCTGCGTGCGCACGAGCGGCGCCATCGACTCCCAGTCGCGCTCCGCCTGCTCCGCCTTCGCCTCTCCCAGCGGCATGGCCGGCGCGTTCACCATCACGAACAGCCCCGTGCGACCCAGCGGCGCCATGCCCGGGTCGGTCGCGGACGGGTTGCAGAAGTACACCGTGGGGTCCGTCGCCAATTGCCCCGCGAACAGCTCCTCGAACTCGCGCCGGTAGTCTCCGCCGAAGAGCACCGTGTGGTGTGGCAGCGCGGGACGCCCCTCCACCTCCAGCAGCAGCACGAAGCCGGACAGCGACAGCGGCTCCGTCTCGCGGTGCAGCGACGCCAGCGGATCCGCGTTCACCACCACGCTGTCGAAGGGCTCCTGTCCCGGGCCCACGCGGTAGCCCTGGCCGGTGCGCTCGTAGCGGGCGCGCGTGTCCAGGTGCACCGTCACGCCCAGCCGCCGCACCGCCTGCCCCAGCGCGTCCACCAGCGCGCCAATGCCGCCCCGCACGTGGTGCACTCCGTAGGCGTGCTCGATGTGCGGGATGAGCGCGAACGCCGCGCTGGACGCATAGGGCGACCCGCCCGCGTAGGTGGCGAAGCGGCCCACGTACTGCTGCAGGTGGTAGGTCTGGAAGTGCTTCGTCGCCAGCGTGTGCAGCGTGTCCAGCTGCATCCCCGCCAGCATCGCGCTGATGCCCCGGCGGGCCACGCGCGTCATGAAGCCGGCCATGCCCTCGAAGGGAGCCTCCAGGTAGGGCTCGCCCGCGGCGCGCCAGATGGCCGCGGCCTCCGCGTAGAACGAGTGCACGCCCTTGCGCTCCACGGGGCGCAATTCGGCGGCGCTCTCCGCCATGCGCTCCAGGTCCTTGTACGCGGTGAAGCCGCACCCGTCCGCGAAGCGGTAGCTGCACTGCGGCTCCAGCTCCGTGAACGGCGGCAGCAGGTCCAGCGCATCCAGCTTCTCGAAGGTGCCCCGCACCAGCGCCGGCAGCGTCAGCAGCGTGGGGCCCGTGTCCAGCGTGAGCCCCTCCACGGTAACGGCCTGCGCCTTGCCGCCCAGCGAAGGGCTGCCCTCGAACAGCGTCACCGCGTGGCCCTCCTTCGCCAGGAGGCCCGCCGCGGTCAGCCCGCCAATCCCGCCGCCAATCACCGCCACGCGCGAGGGCTTCATCCCGGGCCTCCCGCGCTCGTGGAGAGCCGTGGCGAGGACGTCGCGGGCAGCGCGGGCAGCGCCGGGTCGGACTCGGGCAGCACCGCCCGCGGACGCATGAACGCGGCCGTCGCCAGCGCCAGCTTGCGCCCCTTCGTCGTGTGGGCCCGGCCGCTGAACACGTCGTAGTCGCGCGCTTCGATGTCGCGCAGGATGTCGCCGTAGATGGCGCCCATCAGTCGCACCATGCGCTGGCTGCCGAAGCCGGTGAGGTACTTCACGCCGCTCGCGGCCCGCGCGTAGTAGGCCCGCGCGCGTTGGATTTGAAAGCGCATGAAGTCGCGCCAGCGCGCATCCACCTGGCCCCGGCGCAGGTCGTCCTCGGTGAGCCCGAAGGCCTTCAGCTCCTCGGCGGGCAGGTACACCCGGCCGCGCTCCAGGTCCTCGCGCACGTCGCGCAGGATGTTGGTGAGCTGCATGGCCCGGCCCAGGTCCGCCGCCGGCTCCACGGCCCGCGCGTCCTCGCACCCCAGCACCGGCGTCAGCATCAACCCGACAACACCTGCAACCCGATAGCAGTACAGCTCCAGCTCGTCCCACGTCCCATAGCGGTGCTTCGTCAGGTCCATCTCCATGCCGGAGATGAGGTCCTGGAAGGGCTGCTCCGGGATGCGGTAGTGGTGGATGGAGTGGCGCAGCGCCGCGAACTCGCTCGGCTCCCACGGCGACGGCGCCTCCGCGGCGGGCTGCCGTTCGGAGGGAGGCCCCAGCTCCTTCGACGCCAGCTCCGGCAGGGGCAGGTACACCTCCGCCACGCGCTCGCGCGCCCGGGTGAGCCGCGTGGACAGGGCCACGGGCACCGCGTCCGTCGCGCGCTCGTCCGCCGCGTCCACCATGTCGTCCAACCGCCTGCAGAACGCATACAGCGCGAAGGCCGCCTTCCGCCGCTGGCCGAAGAGCAGGTACGAGGCGAAGAAGAAGCTCTTCGCGTGATGGCGCGTGACGACGCGTGCGCGCCGGTAGCCCTGCGCGATGAGCGCCGGGGACTCGTGGAGGCTCATGCCGCCACCTCCACGGGAACAGGTTCTCCGGCCAGAGCCCCTGGCCGTGGCGTCAACGTCACGCCTTCCTTGTGGGCCCACGTCATCAACCGCTCGGTGACGAGCTTCGCGGAGATGAGCACCGTGGGCAGGCCCGTGCCCGGCTGGGTGGAGGCGCCCACGAAGAAGAGGTTCTTCACGTTTGGATCCACGTTGGTGGGCCGGAAGGGGCCCACCTGGAAGAAGTTCTGCGCCAGCCCGAACGCGCTCCCGCGCGCCAGGTTGTACGTGCCGGCCCAGTCGTCCGGGGTGAACACGCGCTCCACCTCGATGTCCGCCTCCAGGTTGGGGAAGCCCAGCTCGCCCAGGCGCTGGAACACCTTCGCACGCACCTGGGGACCTTCCACCTTCCAGTCCAGGTTCGGGTGCTGGTGCGGCACGGGCACGAGGACATAGAGCGCGTCCTTGCCCTCCGGCGCCAGCGATGCGTCCGTGCGCGAGGGCACGTTGACGTAGAAGCTGGGGTCCTCCGGCACGCGGAAGCGCTGGAAGATGTCGTCGAAGGAGCCCGCGTAGTCCCGGCCGAACATCACGTTGTGATGCAGCAGCTCCGGCACCTTCTTCTTCATGCCCAGGTAGAGCATGTAGCCGCTGGAGGTGAAGCGCAGCTTCGGGGCGCGCTTGAACGGCGCGTCCTTGGGGTCCAACAGCTTCTCGTACGCGTACGGCAGGTCCGCGTTGCACAGCACCGCGTCCGCGGGCACCACCTCGCCGCCCACCAGACGCACGCCCGTGGTGCGGCCGTTCTCGGTGAGGATGCGCTCCACCGGCGCGCCGTAGTGCAGGCGCACGCCCTCCTCGCGCGCCAGTCGCTCCAGCGCGAGGGGAATGGCATACAGGCCGCCCTGGGGGAACCAGATGCCCACGCCCAGCTCGGTGAAGGGCAGCAGGCCGTACACCGCCGGGGACTCGAACGGGGACACGCCCAGGTACATGGTCTGGAACGTGAGCGCCGCGCGCAGCCGGTCGTCCTGGAAGAAGCGGCTGACGTCCGCGTACATGCGGCGGTGCGCGCGGGCCTTGAAAATCTTGGCCAGCACGCCCGGCGACAGGTAGTCGCGGATGCCGTCGAAGTTGCGGCCCACGAAGTGGTCCAGGCTGATGCGGTACTGGGTGCGGCCCTGTGCCAGGAAGGCCAGGTAGCGCTGGAAGCTGCCCGGCTCCACGCGCTCCAGTTCGCGCCCCATGGTGCACAGCTCGGACGTGAAGGTGACGTCGGAGCCGTCCCGGAAGTGCACCCGGTAGTTCGGATCGCAGCGGACCAGCGTGAGGTAGTCCTCGATGCGACGGCCGAGCGCGCGGAAGGTCTCCTCGAACACCTCCGGCATCAGCACGATGGTGGGCCCGATGTCCCACGTGAAGCCGTCCGCCTTGAGCTGGTTGCACCGCCCGCCCGGGCCGCGCGTCTTTTCGAACAGCTGGACGTCGAAGCCCTGCCGCGCGAGCCTCGCCGCCGCGGCCAGTCCGCCGACCCCCGCGCCCACCACCACCACCCGCTTGCCTTGTGCGCTCATGGACGTGTCCTCAGGAAGCACGACGCGCGAGCCGGGCGATCAACGCGTCCAGCAGGTCCCGCATGCCGTGGGGGTTGGGCAGGGTGCTCAGGCCGCGACGCGCCAGGCGCGACGCCCGCTCCACCGCGCGCTCACACGCGACGCGGCCTCCGAACGACTCCACCAGCGCCCGGGCTCGCGCCAGGGCCACTTCGTCCTTCTCTTCCACCGGCAGCGCCCACAGTCGCTCCAGCTCCTCGCGCCCCGCGGGCGTGGCGCGCACGTACGCCGCCATCACCGGGAAGGTGCGCTTGCCCTGCGTGAAGTCGCCGTCGCACGCCTTGCCCGCCACCGACGCGTCGCCGAACAGGCCGATGAGGTCGTCCCGCAGCTGGTAGGCGAGCCCCACCGAGCGGCCCACCTGCTCCAGCCCCTTCTGGAGCGAATCATCCGCGCCGCCCAGCATCGCGCCGCACACCAGCGGGGCGCTGAAGCCGTAGCGCGCCGTCTTCAAGTGCGCCACGCGCAGCGTCTGGAAGAGCGTCACCTCCGACAGCGGCATGCGCGACAGGTCCAGGTCCAGGTACTGCCCGGCCGCCGTGTGCCGGCACACGCCCAGGTAGTACTGCACCACGCGCGACACGCCCGGCAGCCCGGACTCCAGCATCGCCTCCAGCGAGCGGGCGAAGAGGTGGTCGCCCATGACGACGGCCAGGTCCTCGCCCGGCCGGCCCGGCGCCAGCATCCGGTGCAGCACCAGTCCGCCCCGCCGCAGCTCCGCCTGATCCGCCACGTCGTCATGGATGAGCAGGAACGTGTGCAAGAGCTCCAGGCCCGCCGCGAAGCGCCACAGCCCGTGAGGCACCCCGGTGCCTCCCCGCGCCAGCCCGTACCCCGCCAGCACCAGCGCCGGCCGCAGCCGCTTGGCGGGGCGCAGCGCGTAGGTGCGCGCCTGATCCACCGCCCGCGTCCAGCGGGCGTCCAGGGTGGACTCGTCCGGCAGCTCGAACAGCCGGGCGAGCGCCGTCTCCACCTGGGCCTGCACGAGCTGCAGCCAGGCCTGCTCCGGGGGTGCCACGCCGCCGGGGATCTGCTGCACGTTGGGAAGCGGGGTGGCCATACAGCGGATCTCCGAAGTCGGAAGCACGGCAGCAGCCTTTCCACCTAGAGGTAGCGTTTGCGTCCAGAGATTGTCAAGGCTATGTCTAAGGTTTGTAAAAACCTTGTACACGGGAGACTCCCCATGCGGGCGTGGATCACAAGTGCGTTGGCGGTGACCCTGGCGGCGGGGAGCGCGAGCGGGGCGCCCCCCGCCCCGGAGCCGGTGGATGCGACGTTAAGCACCTCCAAGGGGGAGCGCGTCCGGCTGTCACGCTGGCGTGGAAAACCCGTCATCCTGTTCTACGAGGACAAGGACTCCACGACACTCAACCTGCCCCTGAAGGACGAGCTGTTCACCCGGGGACGCGAGCGGGGGCTGCTGCAGAGCGCGTGGGTGGTGGCCATCGCCAACCTGGAGAAGTACGACTTCTTTCCCGCTCGGGAGATTGCCCTCTCGTACGTGAGGGACGAGGAGAAGAAGGCCGGGGTCCCCATCCTCGTGGACCTGGAGGGAACCCTGGGCGACGCGCCCTGGAAGCTGCCCACCAAGACGTCCAACGTGATGCTGCTGGACGCGGAAGGGACGCTCGTCTTCCGCTACTCCGGCCGCATGAAGCCAGAGGACCGGGTCCGCTTCTTCACGGCCCTGGGGGCGCTGGTGGGGCAGGACCTGCTGGCGGAGCAGGAGCCGCCGCCGGAGGCCCACCCGTGAGGGTGACCTGCACGGGGGCCAGCGGCTTCCTGGGTCCGGGCCTTGTCCAGGGTTTGTTGAACGCGGGCCACGGCGTGCACGTGCTCAGCCGCAACGTTGAACAATCGCTGGGCAGGCTGCCCGCCGGGGTGACGGGGTCCTTCTTCGACGGCCGGACGCCGCTGTCGCCGGACGCGCTCGGCGGGGCGGAGGCGGTGGTGCACCTGGCCGGGGAGCCGGTGGACCAGCGCTGGACGCACGACGCCAAGCAGCGCATCCACCAGAGCCGGGTGGAGGGCACGCGGGTGCTGGTGGAGGCGATGAAGCAGGCGGGCACCGTCCGGCACTTCGTCTGCGCGTCGGCGGTGGGCTACTACGGCGGGGCGCGCGCGGATCAGCCGCTGACGGAGGAGGACGCACCCGGCGACGACTTCCTCGCCCACGTGTGCCAGGGCTGGGAGGCGGAAGCGGCGCGCGCAATGGAGGCGGGCCTGCGCACGGTGCGCCTGCGCATCGGGGTGGTGCTGCATCCGGCGGGCGGCGTGCTGCACCGGATGCTGCCGGTGTTCCGCATGGGCGCGGGCGGCCGGGTGGGAAACGGCCACCAGTACGTGAGCTGGGTGCACCGCGAGGACCTCTTCGCGCTGGTGCGCTTCGTGCTGGAGCACCCCACGCTGGAGGGCGCGGTGAACGCCACGTCGCCGGAGCCGGTGACCAACGCGACCTTCGCGCACGCGCTGGGCGCGGCGCTGGAGCGGCCCGCGGTGTTGCAGGTGCCGGGCTTCGTCCTCAAGGCGCGCTTCGGCGAGATGGCGCGCGTGGCGCTGGAGGGCCAGCGGGTGCTGCCAAGGCGTGCGCTGGAGGCGGGCTTCCAGTTCCGCCACCCCGCCCTGGACGAAGCGCTGCGAGACCTGCTGCCGCACGCGGGACACTGAAGACACTGCCCGCGATGTCCGCGGGTGGACGCAGGGCGCGCGGGGCTCCAATGCGCGTCCCCGCGCTGCATACAGTGCCCGGCACGCATGGACACGAAGACGCTGGAAGCACGCGCGCGCCGAGAGGGCACGCCGGTCATCGACGGGGACACCGCCACCTTCGTGTGGAAGGGCAACAGCCGCGTCTTCCTCCAGGGGGACTTCCAGGACTGGCGCGGGGAGCCGCTGCCGCTGGAGCGCGTGGACAAGGGCCTCTGGGCGCGCTCGCTGGCGCTGCCGGAGGGCGCCTATGTGGAGTACGCGCTGCAGGACGCGCGGGGCCGCCGCGTGCGCGACGCGTTCAACAAGCGCCGCTCCGACAACGGCTTCGGCGGTTTCAACCACTGCTTCTGGATGCCGAAGGGAGAGGCCACGACGCTGGGCAAGCGCGTGCGCGGCGTGCCCAAAGGCCGCGTGACGCGCCACCAGGTGGACACGCACGAGTGGGCCGTGGGAGCGAAGCGCGCGGTGGCCCTCTACGCGCCGCCCGTCCCCGGGCCCGTGCCGCTGGTGGTGGTGCTGGACGGCGACGACTACCTGGAGCGCGTCCAGTTGCCCACGGTGGTGGACAACCTCGTCGCCCAGGGCCGCATGCGCCCGGTGGCCCTGGCCTTCGTGTCCAACGGCGGCCCGGCCCGCACCGCCGAGTACGCGTGCAGCGAGGCCACCGTCGCCTTCCTGGAGCGCCGCGTGCTGCCCCTCGCGCGCGAGAAGCTGTCGCTGGTGGACGCGCAGCGGACGCCCGGCGTCCACGGGGTGCTGGGCTCGTCACTGGGCGGGCTGATGGCCCTCTTCGTGGCGCAGCGCCTGCCCGCCCTCTTCGGCCGCGTGCTGTCCCAGTCCGGCGCCTTCTCCATCGACGGCATGGACCTGGTCGTCTTCGACCTGGCCCGCAGGCCCGCCCAGCCGCCCCTCCACGTCTGGATGGACTGCGGCGTCTTCGAAGGCCTGCAGGACGGCAACCAGCGCCTGCTGCCCATCCTTCAGGCCTCGGGCCACCGCGCCACGTACCGGACCTACAATGGGGGCCATAACTATCCCGCCTGGCAGTCCAGCCTGCCGGCCGGCCTGGAAGAATTGTTCCCGGTTCCCGGATGACGCGGCGCGTCGACATCCCTCAAGTCCGTCCGGGGCGGAAGGCCAGTGTTAACAACGGGTTGGCCGCTTGGGTAAGCGCTCAAAACGAAATGATCCGGGATTGGGCAGCGCGTCTGACGCGGCAGGCGAGCAAACGGACAGGGGTTGTGGACCGGGAGGCTACGCAACCTGGGGGGAGCCCGGTGCGATAACCGGTGTAGGTGCGCATCCTGACGCGAGCACCGCGTCCGGCCCCTCCCGCCCTGGAG
>NZ_RAWA01000419.1 GCF_003611675.1 Corallococcus sp. CA053C | reverse complement strand
GTCCAAGCCTCACGCCCCCCCGCGCCCGGGAGGGCGTGTCTTGAAGCGCGGGGTCGCGTGGGCCGTGGCGCTGGCGTGCTGGGCCCTGTCGCTGTGGCTCGCGGTGACGTGGCTGCGGCCGGGCACCCCGTGGGGTCCGACCTACTCGTCCGACAGCGCCATCCCGCTGTTGATGGTCCGCGCCCCGCGGGTCGACCTCTTCTTCGCGTACTACCTGGGACAGGACCGCTTCGGCACCTGGCCCTTCCTGCTCGCGCGGCTCGTGGGCGGACGGGACTGGTCAGCGGAGGGGCTGCAGGCGCTCCTCATCGCGGCGACGTGGACGGTGATGTTCCCGCTGGCGTGGCTTTCGCGGCAGGGCGTGGTGGCGGTGGGCCTGTTCGTGCTGGTGCCGCTCGTGCTGGTGCTGCCCGAGGAGGTGCGCCCGTACCTGCTGGACATCTCCCAGCCCTACGGCTGGCAGTTCGCGATGCTGGCGTGGACCTGGATGGGGCTGCGGGGCCTGATGGAGGCGCGCACGCGCCAGGGCGTCTGGGGTTGGGGCGTGGCGGCGACGGTGTCCGCCGGGCTGACCATCTGGATGTCGACCTCCAGCCTGCCGGCGCTCGTCGTGTTCCTGGGCGTGGAGGCGCTGCGGGCCCGGGCGCGGGGCCTCACGAACTGGCGCAGGTTCGCGGCGGCGGCGGTGCCGCTCGTGGTGGGCGGGACGTTCGAGCGGCAGCTGCGGCGGCTGTACCACCGGTTCTCGAAGAAGTCGGTGGGCATCGAGTTCCGCACGGCGGTGCAGCTGGACCGGGGGCACCTCTGGGAGAACACGCGCCAGGTGACGGCGCTGCTGTGGACGGGCCCCGTGCCCCTCGCGGGCGTGCTGCTCGTGCTGGCGGGCATCGCCGCGACGTGGCTCGTGCGCCACGGGCGGCGGGGGTGGTCCGCGTGGGCGGCCCTGTCCGAGCCGGGCTGGCTGGCGCTCGGGTGCGGGTTGGCGGCGGCGGCGCAACTGCCCTTGCTGGTGGCCGTGTCCCACGTGCGGGCCAATGACTACTCACTGCGCTACTTCGGGCTCGCACACGCGCTGGCCCTGGTGGCGCTGGGCGTGCTGGTGCTGGGGTGGCTGGCGACGCGGGTGTCGCAGAACGTGCTGCGGGGGGCGGGCGCGCTGGCCGGCGTGGCGCTGGCCGTGGCGGCGCTGACCTGGCGGGGCCCGCCGGTCGTGAAGCCAGACCCTGCACGCGCGAGGGACGCGGCGCTGGCGGTGGCGCGCGTGGCGCCGGGGATGCTGCTGATGGGGGGCTACTGGGATGTCTACCAATTGGCGGGGTTGCAGCCGCTGGCCTCGCAGATGCTGCCCGTGCCCACCCCGGAAGACTACCAACGCACGGCCCACCTCATCCCCCAGGTGAAGGCGGCGCGGGAGCTGGTCTGGGTCCAGCGCATGGAGGACGACAGCAAGCCGGAGCCCCTGGAGCGGGAGCTGCACGGGGTGAAGTTCCAGCGGGCCCCCGAGCCGTGGCTGAGCGTCCCGGGCTACACGTTCTGGAAGTATGTCCGGGCGCCCGTGCCATGACGGAGGGCCAGGCGCTGCGGCAGCGGCTGCTCTCCATCTTTGGCGGCTCGGTGGGCAACCTCATCGAGTGGTACGACTTCTACGTCTACTCGGCGTTCTCGCTGTACTTCGCCCAGGCGTTCTTCCCAGACGCGGACCCCGTCGTGCGGCAGCTCAACACCGCGGGCGTCTTCGCGCTCGGCTTCCTCATCCGTCCCGTGGGCGGCTGGCTGATGGGGCGCTACGCGGACCAGCGGGGCCGCCGCGCCGCGCTGACGCTGTCCGTGACGCTGATGTGCCTGGGGTCCTTCGTCATCGCCGTGTGCCCCACGTACGCGCGCATCGGCGTGGCGGCGCCCGTCGTGTTGATGCTGGCGCGCCTGCTCCAGGGCCTGTCCCTGGGCGGGGAGTACGGCACCAGCGCCACCTACCTCAGCGAGGTGGCGACGTCCCGCCACCGGGGCTTCTACAGCTCCTTCCAGTACGTCACGCTCATCCTGGGGCAGCTGCTGGCGACGATGACGCTGCTGGTGTTGCAGCGGCTGGTGCTGACGGGCGCGCAGCTGGAGGCCTGGGGCTGGCGCATCCCGTTCCTCGTCGGCGCGGCGCTGGCCCTCTTCGGCTTCTACATGCGGCGCAACATGGTGGAGACGGAGGCCTTCACGCAGGAGGCGGCCAAGGGCAAGGAGCAGGGCACGGAGCACCGGCCCATGCGGGAGCTGCTGCGCCACCCGAAGGAGCTGGCCATCGTGGTCGGCCTCACGATGGGCGGCACGCTCGCGTTCTACACGTACACCGTCTACATGCAGAAGTTCCTGGTGAACTCCGTGGGCCTGACGCGGGACGAGGCCACGCTCATCTCCGCGGGCTCCCTGTTCATCTACATGCTGTTGCAGCCGGCGTTCGGGTTGCTCTCCGACAAGGTGGGCCGCAGGCCGGTGCTGCTGTGGTTCGGCGTCATGGGCACGCTGTGCACCGTCCCCCTGCTGACGGCGCTGACGCGGACCCGGGAGGCCTTCACCGCGTTCCTGCTGGTGCTCGCGGCGCTGATCATCCTCTCCGGCTACACCTCCATCAACGCCGTGGTGAAGGCGGAGCTGTTCCCCGCGCGCATCCGCGCCCTGGGCGTGGGGCTGCCCTACGCGCTGACCGTGTCCCTCTTCGGCGGCACCGCCGAGTACGTGGGCACCCGGCTGAAGCTGTCCGGCCATGAGCCGTGGTTCTTCTGGTACGTGACGGGCGCCATCCTCTGCTCGCTGCTCGTCTACGTGCTGATGCCAGACACGCGTCGGCACAGCCGCATCGACTGACGCACCCCGCACGACACACGAATCGTGTGCGTGTATTGACACCTACAGTAAATCCCGTTTATCACTTCTTCCGTTCTTCCCAAAGATTGCGGGAAGCGCGCGGAGTGAAGCGTCGCCCCTTCGGGACGCGGGGCACTCTGGAGGGGTGGAGGGGGGAGCGCTGAGGACGGGCGCTGACGACGCACCACATCCAAGGAGCAGCACCACATGAAACTGAAGCCTACCTGGCTGACGGGCCCCTGGCGCCCGTTGGCTGCATCCGTCCTCGGCAGCACGCTGTTGGGTGCCCTCACGGCCGTCGCGGCCTCCACGGCGCCTTCCGCCGACAAGCCCGCGGCCTCCGCGCAGCTGGCCTCCGCGTCCCGGATCCCCGCGGCGCGCGTGGTGGAGCAGTCCACGCAAGTGCCGTCGGACGCGCAGCGGGGCATCTCGCCCGCGGCGACGGCCGGCCGCTACGCGCTGACGACGGGCGCGGGCCTGACGTTCCACCGCACCGACCGCGCCGTGAGCGCGCTGCGCACGGTGGACGTGCCCGGCTCCGCCTACCAGCTCTACACCTGGGACGAGCAGCGGGCCGAGGGCGGCACCGAGTCCTTCTACGCCTACAGCCAGGGCGGCGTGCTGCCCGTGGGCCGCGTGCGCTCCACGGACTACGTCATCCGCCTGCGCGATGCGGGGTTCGACCCCTTGCGCGACCCCAGCCCGCGCATGACGAACCTGCTGTCCGCGGACCGCGACAACCACCTGTTCCTGGTGCAGTTCCTCGCCTCGCCGCTGCCGGAGTTCCGCTCCGCCATCGAGGCGTCGGGCGGCAAGGTGCTGCGCTTCCTCGCGGAGCACACGTACATCGTGGAGATGGGCGCGGACGCGCGCACCCGCGTGACGCAGCTGCCCTACGTGCGCTGGGTGGGGGACTACCACCCCGAGTACCGCCTGGAGCGCGAGCTGAAGGACGCGCTGATGGGCGTGGCCACGCGGCTGCCGGACACGCAGCGCTACTCCCTCATGCTGGGCGAGGGCGGGCCCGCGCGGCAGCAGGCGCTGGCCGACCAGGTGAAGGGCCTGGGCGGGCGCGTGGAGCTGGTGGAGCCGGGCGGCTTGCGCATCGAGGCGACGCTCACCCAGGAGCAGCTCCAGCAGGTGGTGCGCTCCAACGAGGTGCAGTTCATCGACCGCTGGGGTGGCCCCGGTGAGCTCGACATGAACATCGTGCGCGACACGGGCGGCGCCAACTACATCGAAGGGCTCAAGGGCTGGACGGGCCAGGGCGTGCGCGGTGAGGTCTTCGACACCGAGGTGCTCACCACCCACCAGGAGTGGCTCAACGCCCCCATCATCCAGAGCGTGGGCACCTCCTCCGGGTCGCTGCACGGCACCAGCTGCTACAGCAACGTCTTCGCGCGGGGCGTGACGCCCAACGCGCGCGGCATGGCGCCCAACGCGCAGGGCATCTTCTTCCTCTACAGTGAGTCCACCCAGTTCGGTGGCACCAAGTCCCGCTACGACATCAACCAGGAGCTGACCAACCCCGCGGGCCCGTACCGCGCGGTGTTCCAGACCTCCAGCGTGGGCAGCTCGCTGACGACGGCGTACACCACCATCTCCGCGGAGGTGGATGACTACCTCTTCAAGCACCCCATCCTCAGCACGCAGTCGCAGAGCAACGCGGGCAGCCGCAGCTCGCGTCCGCAGGCGTGGGCGAAGAACATCGTGTCGGTGGGCGGCGTGCGCCACCAGAACACGCTGTCGCGCACGGATGACAACTGGGGCTTTGGCGGCAGCATTGGCCCGGCCGACGACGGCCGCATCAAGCCGGACCTGTCGTTCTTCTACGACTCCATCACCTCCGCGAACGGCTCCGGGCCCACGGACTACACGGAGTTCGGCGGCACCAGCTCCGCGACGCCGCAGACGGCGGGCCACTTCGCGCTGCTGTTCCAGATGTGGCACCAGGGCGTGTGGGCCGGGCACGGCGGCAAGGCGGACGTGTTCGCCAGCCGCCCGCAGATGGCCACCGCCAAGGCGCTGATGATCAACAACGCCTGGCGCTACAACTGGACCGCGGGCGGCTCCAACGCGGACATCGACCGCAACAAGCAGGGCTGGGGCACCTCTGATTTGAAGCGCCTGCTGGACCGCGCGCCGAAGACGAGCATCATCGACGAGTCGGACCTGCTGTCGCCCCTGGGCGTGCGGACGTACAACGTCTCCGTCTCCCCGGGTGAGACGGAGCTGAACGTGACGATGGCGTACACCGACCCCATGGGCACGGTGGGCGCGGCCGTCACCCGCGTCAACGACCTGTCGGTGCGCGTGACGTCGCCGTTCGGCGTCGTGTTCTGGGGCAACAACGGCCTGACGGCGGGCAACTTCTCCACCGTGGGCGGCGTCTCCAACCGGGTGGACACGGTGGAGAACGTCTTCGTCCAGAACCCCGTGTCGGGCACCTGGAAGGTGGAGGTCTTCGCGGACGAGCTCGTGCAGGACGCCTACCTGGCCACGCCGGCGGTGGACGCCGACTTCGCGCTGGTGGTGAGCGGTGGCCGCATCGTGCAGGGGGACCCGGAGGTCACCAACCCCGCGTACGGCAGCACCTTCAGCAGCGCCTCGCTGACGCGGGGCGTGTGGTTCACGGCGCCCACGGACTTCACCATCAGCGGGCTGCAGGTCCCGAACGAGGCGAACCACCCGCTGCAGAACATCGAGGTGGTGCGCTTCAACGCGGGCGTGACGCCGCCGGTGTTCAGCGGCACGACCAACGCCTTCACGTCGGTGTTCCGCGCCGTGGGCGTGACGTCCGGCCAGGTCCTCTCCGTGAAGATCCCCGTCTATGCCGGGGATGTGATTGGCATCCTGGGCGCCACGGGCGACGCGAGCATCATGAACAGCTCGTACTCCGCCACGAGCGGTCCCGTCACCACGTCCATCTTCGGGCAGCCGATGACGCTCAACCGCCTGGGCATGCAGTTCAACCTGGCGTCCAGCACCGCGCATGACCTGTGGACGGAGACGGCCGGCTCCATCGGTCGGGTGCGCATCCTCTACACCGCGCTGAACCAGGTCGCGCTGCCGTCGTTCGGCTACAACTACACCGACGTCACGACGCGCGGTCTGTGGTTCACGGCGCCCACGGCGTTCATCCTCACCGGCGTGCAGGTGCCGAACGAGGCGGGCCAGCCGCTGCAGAACGTGGAGGTGGTGCGCTTCAACGCGGGCGTGACGCCGCCGGCCTACAGCACCACGACCAACGCCTTCACGTCGGTGTTCCGCGCCGTGGGCCAGCCGACGGGACAGGTGCTGCGCACCTTCATCGCGGTGAACGCCGGTGAAACCATCGGCGTGCTGGGCGCCACGGGCAACGCGACGATGCTCTACAACTCCTACGCGGCCACGCCGGGCCCCATCTCCAGCTACATCCTGGGCCAGCCGGTGACGCTCAACCGTCTGGGCATGCAGTTCAACCTGGTCACCAACACGGCGCACGACGTGTGGACGGAGCCCGCGGGCGCGCTGAGCCGCGTGTCGCTGTTCTACGCCCGGCCCGGCGCGCTCGCCGCCGAGCCGCAGCGCATGAGCCTGGCGCAGTAGCAGGGCCTTTCGCTCCGAGACGTCTGACGCCCCCGGATGGACCGCCCCCTGGCGGCCTTCATCCGGGGGTTGTCTTTTCCATATCAGACAGGAGTGCCTCTTGCGCGGCACGGTGTCCGTGGGATGAAGTCCCCGTCTCCTCCGTGTCTGTCTCGGAGATGGGAGCGTCAAGCCATGACCCGAATCCCCAAGCCCACCCATGTCTCTTCAGGTCCACTGGCGCCCAAGCCTCGCAACGACGGGCCACGTCCCCCCAAGCCGCCCGTGGCGGCCACCCCGAACACCGCGAACCCCACCGCGGCCTTCGCCCCGGGATGGAGGGCCGGAAACCAGAGCATGATTCCGAAGCCGGTCAACGTCCCCGCCAACGCGCACTACAAGCCGCGTGCGGACGGGCCGCGCCCCCCCGCGAAACCCGCCGTGGCCACGTCGGCCAGCGCCCCTGCGGAAGCCGGGCCTTCCCAGAGCGTGAAGACCTACCCGCAGAAGGCCTGCCCTCCGCTGGCCACGAGCACCAAGCCCGTGCCGAAGCTCGCCCTGGAGAACGCCGCCTGCCTCACCCATGGAATGGGCGCGGACTTCGTGAAGAGCGCGCTCGACAGTGGCCACCTCGGCTCCGCCTACCTCCGGGAGGGCCCCAAGGGGAACTACACCCGGGACGCGGACAAGAACGGCGGCGGGGCGCTGGCCGTCTACACCCGCGCGGTGGGGACCGGGCACTCCGACTGGACGGCCAAGGGGAATGGGGTGGGGAGCAGCGACACCAAGGTGCAGCTGATCCTCAGCCCCACGGTCCTCCAGGATCCCAAACATGCGTGGCGGGCGTCATGCCTGGACAACGGGGGCAAGGTGCCCGGACCGCATCCCAAGGTGCCACTGCCCAAGGACGGAGGCCCCCTCGTTCGTACCGGGGCGCTCTGGGGAAACCAGACCGAGGCGGGACGCAACCGCAACTTCAACGACACCGTGAAGGGCACGACGTCCAACCTGCAGAATGAACAACTGCATTGGGAGAAGGTCCCCCTTCAGGGAAACCTCAAGGGGATGGTGTGCACCTCCCAGGCCAGCTTCGACACGCTGATGAAGATTCCCAACGCCCAGCGCACCCCCGGCCCCCATCCCGGAGGCATTGCCTCCCAGGGCTCCGTGTTGTTTGGAGGGGAGAGGATTCCCGTCGCCTTGACGAGCAAGAACACGAAGCTGCTCCCCCTGCTGGACGACATGAAGATCGCCAAGGACAATCAGGTCCGCTGAAGCGGTGTGTCAGTGGACGCGGGTCCCCTTCAAGTCGCACAACAGGCGCCAGGTGACGCCGTCCTCCGACTGCTCCCAGTGGATGGCCAGCTGCTGGTTCGCGTGGTCGAAGGACATCGTCACGCGCTCGTGCGCGCCCGCGAAATGCCAGACGCCGTCCCGCTCTCCGCCTTCGTACATCCGGGCGAAGCCATGGCTGTCGAACAGGCGGAGCCAGTAGCGGCCCGTGGACGCATCGAAGCCGAGGATCTGCGCGCTCTCCAGGCGGTCCTCACCGAAGCGCATCACGCCACGGTGCAGCACGAAGAAGCCTCCCGGGAGCCATTCATAATGGCCGATGGCGGTGACCTTGAGCCGCGCCTGGGGCCCGGCCGCCTCGCCCAGCACGCCCTCCGACTTCCATTCCCCGATGAAGGCCTCCAACCGCTGGTGCTCGGGCCCCAGCCTGGGTGCCTGCTCTCCGGGCCCCTGCGTCGTGGCTTCCGGAGCGCCCTGCCCCACCTCGTGTGAGGGGTCCATGGGGTTTCCTTTCCATCGGATGGCTCCGGGGCGACACGCCACGGGCACATCCCTCAAGGTGAGGAGCCGGCAACAGGCGTGCAAGCCACGGTGGGGCGCTTCACCCCGGGCTTCCAGGTTGGCTAGGGTCCCCACCGTGACCTCCTACACGATGCTGCACCTCGCACTGACGGGAGCCTTCGTCGTGCTCGCGCTGGTGCACTTCGCGACCTGGGCCGCGGTGAGGACCCAGCGTGTCCAGCTGTGGCTGGCGTCCAGCTTCCTCGGGTTCGCGGCCATCAGCTTCTCCGTGGGCATGGCCAGCAGCGAAGCCAGCGCGATGATCCACGACCGGCGCCCGTGGCTGCTGCTGGGCGTCCTCACGTCCATTCCCCTCCCCTACACGCTGCTGCGGGTCGTGTGGTCGCTGCTGGACCTCCCGCTCACGCGCTGGCGGCGGGTGATGCTGGGGGTGGCCGTCGCGCTCGGCGCGGTGCGGGCTGTC
>NZ_RAWA01000418.1 GCF_003611675.1 Corallococcus sp. CA053C | reverse complement strand
CGGATCCACAGCCCGCTTCGTCGTAACCAGGAGAGACGCCCACCATGGCCATGGGAAAGACGCCGGGCTCCTCCGACGATGAAGGCGCGGACGCCGGCTTCGCGGAGATCAACATCACGCCGCTGACGGACGTAATGCTGGTGCTGCTCATCATCTTCATGGTGACCAGCACCGTCATCACCCAGCAGGGCCCGGGCGGAGGCGCCAAGGCGGGCCTCAAGGTGAACCTGCCCAAGGGCGGCGCCGCCGACGTCACCGCGCGCACCACGGACATGTCCGTGGCGGTGCTGGCGGACGGCCGCTTCGTGCTCGCGGGCAACGTCGTCGCGGAGGCGGAGCTGAAGCAGGCCTTTGACACCGCCAAGGCCCAGAACCCCGACACCGTGGTCATCGTGCAGGCGGACGAAGGCGTCTCCCACGGCACCGTGGTGCAGGTGATGGAGATGGCGAAGAAGGCGGGCCTCGCCCAGCTCGCCATCGGCGTGCGCGAAGGCAACTGAAGCCCGCGCAAAACGACGAAGGCCCCCCGGCAGTGCGTGCCGGAGGGCCCTCGGAGACTTCAACCGCGCGGTCCGACTCGCTGGACTAGACGGACGCGAACGCCGCGTCGGTGATGTCCATGGGCGACGTGTCCTCGGCCGCGATGAGGCGCGCGGCGAACTCCACGTTGGGCAGCACGTTGCGCGCGTACCAGAGCGCGCTGAACTTCTTGCCGTCGTAGAAGGCCTTGTCCGGGTGGTCCGCGCTCACGGAGGCGGACGCCTTCTCCGCGATGACGGCCGCGTCCAGCAGCAGCCAGCCCACGGCGACCTCGGACATCATGTTGAGGAAGCGGTTGGCGGACAGCGGGATGAGCGGGAAGCGGCCCTGGTCCTGCGACCAGCCGAACAGCGCCATCGCGCTGGACATCAGGCCTTCCTGCGCGCCGGCCAGCGTCTTCACGGCCTCGCCCAGCACCGGGTGGTCGCGGTGGGCTTCCACGAAGCTGCCCACGTCGCCCATGAACTGCTGGAAGTGCGCGCCGCCCGCCTGGCCCATCTTGCGCCCGACAAGGTCCATGGCCTGGATGTGGTTGGTGCCCTCGTAGATGGAGAAGATCTTCGAGTCGCGCGTGTACTGCTCCACCGGGTAGTCCTGGATGTAGCCGGCGCCGCCGTACACCTGGATGGCCTGCGCGCACAGGCGGAAGGCCTGGTCGGAGCCGTAGGACTTCACGAGCGGCGTCAGCACCTCCACCTGGCCCCTGTGGTAGCTGGCCGCGTCGTCGTCCTTGCCCGCCAGCTGCCGCGCCTTGTCCAGGTGCATGGCCAGCTTGATGATGAGCGAGCGGATGCCCTCCACGTGCGCCTTGATGTCCAGCAGCATGCGGCGGACGTCCGGGTGCTCGATGATGGGGGCGCGCGGCGCGGACGGGTCCTTCCACTTGGTGAAGTGGGAGCCCTGCTTGCGGTCCTTCGCGTAGTCCACCGCGTTGTAGTATGCGGCCGACGCGAGGCTCACGCCCTGGATGCCCACGGCGATGCGCGCGCCGTTCATCATCTTGAACATCTGGCTCATGCCCACGTGCTCAACGGTGCCGACGAGCTCGCCCAGACACGCGTCGTTCTCACCGAAGTTGAGGACACAGGTGGCGGAGCCGTTGATGCCCATCTTGTGCTCGATGGACGCCACGGTGACGTCGTTGGAGCCGCCCGCGGAGCCGTCCGCGTTGATGCGCAGCTTGGGGACGATGAACAGCGACAGGCCCTTGGTGCCGGCCGGCGCGCCATCCACGCGCGCGAGCACCAGGTGGATGATGTTGCCGGCCATGTCGTGGTCGCCACCGGAGATGAAGATCTTCGTGCCCCGGATGCTGTACGTGCCGTCCGCGTTGCGACGCGCGGTGGACTTGGCCGCGCCCACGTCGGAGCCGGCGTGCGGCTCGGTGAGGCACATGGTGCCGCCCCACGTGCCGTTGAGCATGCGCTCCACGAACTGCTTCTGCTGCGCGGGCGTGCCGCACTCGGCGATGACCTCCGCCGCGCCGAACGCCAGGCCCGGGTACATGTTGAAGGCCGTGTTGGCGCCGGAGAGGATCTCCTCCACCGTCACCTGGAGCATCATCGGCGCGCCCTGGCCGCCGTGGTCCGGGCTCACCGCCACCGTCTTGAAGCCCTGCTCGTAGAGCTTCTGCCACGCGTCCTTGAAGCCCTTGGGCGTGAAGACGGCGCCGTTCTCCACCCGACAGCCCTCGCGATCACCGGACGCGTTGAGGGGCCCCAGCACCTCGCGCGCGAAGCGGTAGGTCTCCGTCAGCACCGCCTTCGCCTCGTCCGGACCCCAGGCGTCATAGGGCGCCTGTCCCGCCACCTGGCCGAAGCCGAACTGCTCGAACAGCGTGAAGAAGATCTCTCGAAGGTCGGTCTTGTAGGTGTTGATGCCGGCGGACATGGCCACTCCTGCGTGGGGGCTCGCTGCCCCTGGCCCGTTTGGCGGGAGGGGGGTCAGCGGCCCATCTGACTCAGGAAGTGTGGCGTCGGCTGATTTTTGAGTCAACCCTGAATGACACCCCGCGTTGAGCAGCGGTCGAAGCCGCCCTTCTCGAACGCGGGACCTGGGCTTCGAAAGCCTACTTCTTGGCCTTCTTCGCCACCGGGAGGGAGGCCGTCTTGGCGGCGGGTTTCTCCCGGGGGGCGGTCTTCTTGGACGAGGCGCCAGTCCTGCCCTCGTCCGTCCCCTCGTCCTCCTCCTCGGGGGCGGTGGGCGCGCTGCTGGCGGCTTCCGAGGACGCCGTGGCGGGGGCCGGGACGACGAGGCTCTCGCGGGGGACCTCCACGACGATGGGAGACTGGCCGGAGCGCTGGCGGTTCTCGTCCTCCAGAGAGAAGAACAGCTGGATCTGCGAGCCGCCCTTCATGACGAGCTCGCCCTTCTGGTTCTCCGCCCAGAGGTCGATTTCGACGAAGTACCGGCCGCCGGAGCCGTGGCGGTCGCTCACGCGGCCCTTGCAGACCACGGTGTCGCCCGGCCACACCATCTTGATGAAGCGGACGTTGTAGCGGCGCAGCTGGCCGCCGCGTGCCCAGTCGCTGATGAGCTGGCCGAGCATGCCCATGACGAGCATGCCTGGGGCGTAGACGGACGGCATGCCCACGCTCTTGGCGTACAGCTCGTCCACGTGCACGGGGTTGTAGTCGCCGGAGGCGCCCGCGTAGCGCGACAGCTGCACGCGGTCCACGGGGGCCTTGGCGAGCGCCGGCAGCTCGTCACCGACGCGGATGGATTCGAAGTAGAGCTTGCGCGCGGGCATCAAACGGTCTCCTTGGCGGCGCGCACCACGAGGGTGCGACGGGCGCGGAAGACGAGGTTGCCCTCCTCGTCACGGCCTTCGTCCTCGATGACCGCGATGTCCATCTTCCCGGACATGCCCGGCCGCTCGAAGACGTCCGACACGCGGGTGGACACGTAGATGCGATCCCCCGCGAAGATGGGACGCTCGTAGTCGAACCCCTGTTCAGCGTGCAGCAGGCTCTTGATGCCCACCCCCAACAGCTCCCGCAGGTCCGCCGCGGAATGGAACGACGCGGGAAACGTGGGCGGCGCGACGATGGTGGGGTAGCCCGAAGCCCGGGCGTACTCCTCGTCGTAGTAGATGGGATTGTAGTCGCCAATCGCCTCGGCGAAGCGCCGGATGGCGCCCTTCTCCACCTCGTTGAGCGTCGGCGGCGAGGCGCGGCCAATCGCATTCTTGTCCAGCATGTCCCTCTCCTGATGATCCTTCAGCGGCCTGCCGGAAGCTCGAGCACCGTCAGGAGCCCGGCCTCCGCGGCCGTCAATCGTGGCGCGGCATTCACCAGCGCATTCGCGGTGGCCCGGTCGCCTGCCACTCCCCCCGGGATTTCCAGCACCAGCCTGGGATCCGCGTCGATTTCGATGCGATCCCTTGGATCTTCCGCCCCCACCGCGATGGTCAGCTCCAGGCGCACCCGCTCCTGACCCTCCTCCAATCCGACCACGGACTGGAACATGCCCGCGACGCGGCCTTTCTTCACCACAAATGCGCCGCCGGTGATGTCCTCCTCGGCGAATACCGGCGCGACCTCCTCCTCGAAGTCGTCGCAGTCCAGGCCCAGGCCCAGCGCCGCCAGCGCCGCGGACTCCACCAGGCCCACGTGGCCCAGCTCCTCGCGGTCCACCAGGTCGAAGAACTCCTCCTCCGTCAGGCCCGCGCCCACCTTGCGCTGCAGGGCCTCACGGCGCGTGCGGGCGTCCACCACCCGGCTCACCGTCGCCTTGCGCACCGGACCGCACACCTGGCCCGCCGTCGCCACGAGGCGATCCAGCACGAAGCCCGGGTTCACGCCGGTGCCCACGATGGCGACGCCCGCCTTCTGGGCCGCGCGCTCCAGCTTCTCCGCCAGCTCCGGGTACTTGAGGTACGGGAACGCCAGCTCCTCGCAGGTGCTCGCCACCGGCAGGCCCAGCTTGAGCGCCTCCAGCAGCTGGTCCATCACCTGCGCGAGCCGGGAGCTGGTGGCGTGCAGCACCACCACGCCCTTGCGGCGACCCACCGCGCGCTCCAGGGATTCGGAGATCTTGAAGCGCGGCCCGGCCTGCCCCAGCACGTCCCCCAGGGGACGTCCGACCAGGGACGGCTGCGGGTCCACCGCGCCGATGAGTTCCACCTCCGGGGACGACAGGGCGGCCCTGGCAATCTCCTGCCCGATGAACCCCAGCCCCATCACCACGACCGGCACTGGCCCATCAGGGGCTTTTGCCATCGGAAATTGCTCCCGAATTCCAAGGGGTTACAAGCACTTACGACAGGTAGGGCCGCACCATAGAACACGCTTCCGCAAGCAGGCAAGCGTGACGTGGAGTCCGGCGAGCGCGGGTTTGAGTGAATCTTCAAGAATTCCGCTGGTTTAGCGGTACTGGAAAGCTTGGGGGGGACTGCCTGGTCGCCTGCGGACCCGATATAAGACTTTGAGAAAACGCAGTTCCGCTCGCTCGGAGTGTACGCATCCATGGACCGGATCCTCGTGGTGGACGACGACGTGCTCATCCTCGCCGCGCTGTCCCGCATCCTGCAGGCGGAAGGCTACAAGGTCGTGACGCACAGCGATCCGGTGCTGGCGGCCCGTGAGCAGGGCTTCGACGTGGTGCTGACGGACTTCATGATGCCGTACCTCAACGGCATCGAGCTGCTGTCGGCGCTGCGGGAGAAGAATCCACGGGCAGTGCGGCTGATGTTGACCGCGGCGGCGGACTTCAAGACGGCGTCGGAGGCGGTGAACCGGGGCGAGGTGTTCCGCCTGCTGGGCAAGCCTTGGGCGCTGAGCGAGCTGACGAGCAGCGTGCGCCAGGCCTTCGAGCACCGCCGGCTGGTGGAGGCCAACGAGCGGCTGACGCGCGAGGTCGCGCACAAGAACGAGGAGCTGCTGGAGATCAACCAGGATCTGGAGCGCCGGGTCATCGAGCGCACCGCGGGGCTCCTGGACGGGCTCATCAGCGCGCTGGACTACCGGGACACGGAGACGCAGTGGCACTCGCGGCGCGTGTCGCTGTACGCGCGGCGGCTGGCGCAGGAGATCGGCCTCACGGGGCCCGCGCTGGACGTGGTGGAACAGGGCGCGCTCTTGCACGACATCGGGAAGATTGGCGTGCGCGACTCCATCCTGCTCAAGCCCGGACCGCTGACGCCGGACGAGTGGGTGGAGATGAAGCAGCACCCGGAGTTCGGCTACCGGATGCTGGCGAAGATGCCCTACCTGCACGACGCGGCGCTCATCGTCCTGCAGCACCAGGAGCGCTGGGACGGCAAGGGCTACCCGCTGGGGCTCCAGGGCGAGGAGATCGTCGTGGGCGCGCGCATCTTCTGTCTCGTGGACACGCTGGACGCCATCACGTCCGACCGCCCCTACCGCAAGGGCCGTCCGATGAGCGTGGCGCGCGAGGAGATCCGTCGCTGTGCGGGCACGCAGTTCGACCCGGCGCTCGCGGATGCCTTCCTGCGCCTGCCGGAGACGGAGTGGGCCCGCATCCGCCGGGAGGTGGAGGCGATGGAGGAGGCGGAGAACCGCCGCTGGACGGGCGGGACGCTCAACGCGAAGGGTGAGCCGGAGCCCGCGCGCGCCAGCGGGGCATGAGGCCGCCGCACCGCCGGACGCCGGACCCTACGGAGCGTGGGTGCCGACGATGACGTCGTCGATGACCGTGCCCTCCAGCAGCGCATCCACGGTGTCCATGCCGGCGACGACTTCGCCGAACACCGTGTAGCGGCCGTCCAGGTGCGGCTGCGGTGAATGGGTGAAGAAGAACTGGCTGCCGCCGGTGTCCTTCCCCGACAGCGCCATCCCCACGACGCCGCGCGTGTACGGCCGGCGCGTCATCTCACAGCGGATGGAGTGCCCCGGGCCGCCCTCCCCGTCCCCGCGCGGATCGCCGCCCTGCGCGACGAAGTCCGGCACCACGCGGTGGAAGGTGACGCCCCGGAAGTAGCCCTGCTTCGCGAGCGCCACCAGGTTGCCACCCGTGAGCGGCGCGTCGCGCACCAGCAGGACGGTGATGTCCCCCTTGCGCGTGCGCAGCGTGAGCGTCGTGCCCGGCGGCGCGGCTGGCGGACGGTACGTGTCCGCGGGCAGCTCCACGTGGGCCGAGCGCACCGGAGCGCCCGTCAGCGTCGTGAGGGCCTCGGCCGCGACCCGGCGCACGTTGGCGTGCGGGTGGCCCAGCCATTCGCGCAAACGGGGCTCGGCCGCCCTGCCCTGCAACGCGACGAGCGCGCCGGCCACCGCCTCCGCGAGGTCCGGCTCCCGGGGCACCCGCGCCGCCAGGACTTCCACGGCGGGCAGGGCTTCGGCGTCGTGCAGCTTGCCCGCGGCGGACGCGGCGAGCCCCGCCACCACCGCGTCATCTCCCGCGATGAGCGCGCGCACCGGCGCCAGGGCTTCCGGCACCGGACGCTCCGCCACGACTTCGAGCGCCGCGCCGCGCACCACCGGGCTTGCGTGGCCCAGCAGCGGCACCGCGAAGGCCGCGCCGGGCCCCCGGGGAGGGGTTGCGCCCGGCGAGGCAGGAGCGGAGACGCCTTGCGTGAACTGCGCCACCTCGTGCAGGCCCAGGGCCAGTCGCCGGGGGTCGGCCACGCGGCCGAAGCCGCACGCGCGCGCCTCCTTCAGCTCTCCGGACTGTCGGTCCAGGGCCGCCGCGAACCGGCAGTCCAGCCACGCGAGATCCGTGCGTGCCTCGTCGGACTTCGCGCTCCGGTCGGCTTCCGCCAACGCGCTCCGGAGGTTGATCAGCAGCGGCCTTCCGCTCACGGGAAGCCCCTGTTGCGCCACCGCGAGCAGCGGATGCGCCCACGCCGCGTGTCCCGCCGCCACCTGCTTCACCGGGGACGCGAGCGAGGCCAGCGCCCCCAGCGGCGGGCACCCGGTGGGACCTTGCGCGGCCTGGCACTTCGCCACGTGCTTCGCCAACGCCCGCGCCGCCTCCGCCGCCACCCGGGGGGTGCCGTCCGCGAGCAGCGGCGCCAGCGCGGGCGCATCGGTGGGCCCGCCCACGTCCCCCAGCCCCTTCGCGCAGAGCGCGCGCACGTCCGGATCCGCGTCACCCAGACAGCCGCGCAACGTGGGCACGGCCTCCGGGCGCTTCGCCGTCGCCAGCAGGTACGCCCCGCCGTAGCGCACCGCTTGCGGACGCGCGGGGTCCGTCAGCGCCACCATCGCCGCCAGCGGAACGCCGGCCACCGACGCCGCACCGGCCTTGCGCGCCACCACGCCCAGGGCCTTCGCCGCGGGCGCCGCCCAGGGACTGTCCGCTGGGGACAGGCGGGCCGTGAGGGCCTCCACCGCGCCGGGTGTGGCCAGCTTGCCCAGGGACTCCAGCAGCGTGGTCCGCACGGTCGGGTCGGCTTCCGAGGCCTCGGCCCGCGTCAGCGCTGCGGTCAAGGCCGTCCGGGCCTCGTCCGGCAGGGGCTCCCACGACAGCGCCAGCTCGCCCGCCGCGAAGGCCGCCTCGTCGCGCACGGTCGCGTCGGAAGCCGTCAGCCCGGCCACCACCGCGTCCAGCGTCGTCACGTCCTGGATGCGCCCGAGCGCCCTCAGGGCGCGCCTTCGCACCGCCGCATCCGGAGCGGACGTGGCGATCCTCACGAGCTCGCCCCCGGCCAGCGAGCGGCGGTCCTCCCAGTCGGCGATGCGCGCCAGGACAGGCTCGGCTGACGGGTCCGGATTCCCACCTCCGTCGGACGGAGGCAGCGCCCGTACGCATGCGGTCAGCAGGAGGAGGCCAGTGGACACGGCGGCGGGCAGGCGGGCCATGCCCCCAGGGGGTAGGTCAATTCTCCGCGAAAATCCAGGGGTTATGGCGCTGAACGGGTTTGACAGGCACGCGCGTGGGCCGGAAAGATGGAGGGCTGTTCACCCCTCCCGGAGCACCGGCCCTGAACTGCCCAGGCTGCAAGAGCAAGGTCGCGGACGACACCGCCATCTGCCCCGAATGCGACTACATCATCGACAAGTCCTTCCTCGCGGGCGCCGAGGACGAGGGCGAACCCGAGGATGAGGAGAGCACCGGGGTCGCACCGGCGCCGCGCGCGCGTCCCGCGGCCCCCGTGCCCCGCGCGCGTCCCGCCCCGGCCCGCGCCAGGACGGGTCCCCGTCCCGCCGCGCCGCCGAGCGACGACGCCACCAACGTGCGCAACATGGAGGCCATCGCCAAGGAGCGCACCCAGCGTCCCCCCACCCGGGGCGGTCC
>NZ_RAWA01000417.1 GCF_003611675.1 Corallococcus sp. CA053C | reverse complement strand
GGGAGGCGCGGCGGGGACCGCGATTGCTCCTTCGTATGGACAGGAGCGGGTGTGGCTGATGCACAAGCTCAACCCGGACGCGCGGGCCTATCACACGCAGGCGGTGTTCCGGCTGGGGGGCGCGCTGGACATCACCGCCCTGCACGCGAGCCTCACCGACATCGTCCGGCGCCATGACGTGATGCGCACCCGCTTCCCCGAAGTGGATGGAGAGCTGCGGTGCGAACTGGAAGCGCCCTGGGAGGTGGAGGTCCCGCTCCAGGACTTCAGCGACGTGGGGGAGGCGCTGCTCGCGGCCCGGGTCGGCGAGGCCGTTCGCGCCGTGGTCCAGGCCCCCTTCGCGCTGGCGGAAGGCAGGCCGTTCCGCTGGCGGCTGCTCCGGCTGGGCGCGGAGGAGCACGTCTTCGTCCATGTCGAGCACCACGTCGTGCACGACGGCTGGTCGTTCAACGTCTTCGTCCGTGAGCTGATCAACGGCTACGCCGAACACGTGCGCCACGGCCGGGTGCGGCGCCCGGCGCTCGCGGTGCAGTACTACGACTACGCTCGCTGGCAGCGGGAGTGGGTGGACACCGAAGCCGCCCACGCGCAGCGCCGCTTCTGGCGTCAGGAGTTGGAAGGGGCGCAGACCCAGCTCCAGCTCCCGCGCCGCGCGTTGCCCGGGACGCGGCGGTTTCGCGGGGTGGCGCCCCGGATGGAGCTGGACGGAGAGCTCGCGCGACGCCTGCAGGACCTGGCGGACCGGAACAACACCTCGCTGTTCACCACGCTGCTCGCGGCGTTCATGGTCCTCCTGCACCGCTACACCGGCTCGCAGGATCTCCTCGTCGGCTCCGCGGTCGCCAACCGGCGCTGGCAGGACACCGAAAGCCTGCTGGGCATGTTCGTCAACACGGTGGTGCTGCGCGGCCGGCTGCACGACGACCCGTCCTTCGAGTCGTTCCTGGCGCGGGTGCGAAAGACAGCCCTGGAGGTCTACGACCACCAGGAGCTGCCGTATGAACTCATCTTCGCGGAGTCGCCCGCGCGGCATCAGGGGGGCCTCAACCCGTTGATCCAGGCGATGTTCAACTTCCACGACACGCCCGTGGGCACGCTCGAGGCCGCGCCGCTCGACGTCACCATCGTGGAGGGGCTCAGCAACGGATCCGCCAAGTTCGAGCTGTCCGTCGTCGCGGTGCCCCTCTACGCGGAGCCGGGGCACACCAGCCGGCTGGCCGGGGACGTGGTGAGCATTCCCCGCTCCGACACGACCGTGCGCTCCAGTCCCCGCGCGTCGCTGAGCGGCATCCTGCTCGCGTGGGAGTTCGACTCCGACCTCTTCGAGGACTTCTTCATCACGGGCATGTTGTCCGCGTACCAGGAGCTGCTGCGCTCCATCACCGCCGCCCCCGACACGCGGGTGTCCAGGCTGGCCCTGGTGAACGAAGCGGACCGGCGGGCGCTCGTCGTCGCGGGCCCCCGGCGGGAGTTCCCCGCGAAGCGGTTGACCGGTTGGGTCCAGGAGTGGGCGGAGCGCACGCCGGACGCACCCGCCGTGGCGTCGGGCCTGGTGCCCCTGTCCTACCGCGCGCTCCTGTCGCAGGCCGAGCGGCTGGCGCGGCACCTGCGGGGGATGGGCGTCGACCGCGAGGACCGGGTGGCGGTGTGCATGCCGCACGCGGCGGAGCTCGTCGTGGCCCAGCTGGGCGTGCTGCTTTCGGGCGCGGCCTTCCTGCCGCTGGATCCCGGTCATCCTCCGGCCCACCTGCGGCGGCTCGTGCGGGACGCGGACGCCCGCGCCGTGGTCACGACGGCGGGACTGGCCGGTCGGGTTCAAGGTGTCCCGGTCGTCCTGCTGGAGGACGTGCCGGAGTCCCCCGGTGTCACGCTGCCGGAGGGAAGTCCCTCCGACCTGGCGTATGTCATCTACACGTCTGGTTCGACGGGCCAGCCCAAGGGCGTGCAGGTCGAGCACCGTTCGGCGGTGGCCCTCCTGCACGGCACGGAGACGCTGGAGCTGGGGCCGGGCAAGACGATGCTGGCCCTGATGCCGGCCACCTTCGACCCTTCGGTGCTGGAGATCTGGGGCGCCCTGGTGAATGGCGCGGCGATCCACTTCCTGCCGCCCGGCTGGGACGTGCCGGGGCTCGCTCGGTGCCTCATCGACCAGCGCATCACGCACGTGGTGATTCCGCCCGCGGTGTTGCCCCAGTTGGTGGCCGGGTTTCCGGAGGCGTTCGACGCGTTGGAGCGGGTGGTGATTGGTGGAGACGTCTTCTCCCCGGAAGTGTTCCGCACGCTGCGGCGCCGGGGCTTCACGAAGGCGATGAACGTCTACGGGCTCACCGAGACGACCATCATGGCCAGCGGCCAGCGGCTGGAGGACTGGCACGACACCGGGGCCGCAAGCCTGCCCATCGGTCGGGCCCTTTCCAACGTCCACCTCGCCGTGCTCGATGCGTCCTCGCAGGTCGTGCCACCGGGTTGCGTGGGAGAGATCTGCATCGGTGGCCCCGGCATCGCGCGGGGGTACGTGGGCCTGCCGGGGCTCACCGCTGAACGGTTCGTGGCGGATCCGTTCGCGCTGCTTCCCGGCGCGCGGATGTACCGCAGCGGAGACCTGGGCCGGTGGCTTCCCGGGGGCGTGCTCGAGTTCCTGGGCCGCCGTGATGAGCAGGCGAAGGTCCGGGGCTTCCGGGTGGAGCTGGCCGAGGTGCGGGCGGGGCTCTGCGCCCATCCCGGCGTGGCGGACGCCCTCGCGGTCATCGATTCGACCGGCGGCGAGCCGCGCGTCGTGGGGTATGTCATCGCCGCGCCAGGAGTCGAGCTGTCGGGGCCCTCCGTTCGCGAGGCGCTGGCGCGCGGGCTGCCCGGTCATCTGGTTCCCTCGGGGGTCGTGGTGCTCGAGTCGTGGCCGGTGAACCTCCACGGGAAGATCGACCGTGCCCGCCTGCCCGCGTCGGGACCGCGCACGCGGACACCCACGGCACCGAGGACCGACGCCGAGGTCCGCATCGCCGCGGTGGTCGCCGAGCTGTTGAACCTGCCCCAGGTGGACATCCACGAGAGCCTGCTCGCGCTCGGCATGCACTCACTGCAGGCCATGCGGCTCGCCTCGCGGTTGAGCCGGATGGTGGGACGGGAGGTCGGGCTCGCCACCATCCTCGAGGGCCCGACGGTCGCGCAGCTGGCGGAGGCGCTCGCCCTCCTGCCGGTCGCTCCGCCCACGATTGGAAGGCTGCCCCGCGCATGACGACCGCGTTCCCCATGTCGTTCGCGCAGCAGCGGCTGTGCTTCCTGCACCGGGTGGACCCCACGGGGGCCGCCCACGGCGCCCTCCGCTGCTACCGGGTGACAGGACCGCTGGACACCCGCGCCCTTCGTGAGGCCCTGGACGTGCTGGTGGCCCGACACGAACCGCTGCGGACGGTCTTTCCCCTGGGCGCGCACCAGCTCGTGTCACCGGACGGACGCGGCCAGCTGCACGTCGTGGACGTGGCGGACGAAGCGGAGGCGCTGCGGCACGCGGAGGCGGAGGTGGCCCGGCCGTTCGACCTGGAGCACGGCCCGCTGCTGCGGCTCACCGTGGCGAGGTTGGATGCGGCCACGCACTTCCTCGTCTTCGCGTCGCACCTGCTGGTGGCGGATGGCTGGTCGCTGCAAATCCTCTCCGAGGAGCTGGCCATCGCCTACCGGGCGGCGGTCCTCGGCGAGCCCTCCCGGCTGCCCGAACTGCCCGTGCAGTACGTGGACTGGGCCGCATGGCAGCGGGAGCAACTCACCCCTTCCCGGCGCGCGGAGCTGTCGCGCTGGTGGCGGGAGCGCCTGTCGGGGGTGCCCCTGGTGCTGGACCTCGTGGCACCCCGTCCCGCGCTGGGGCGGGGCCGCCGCGCGCATCGCGTGCTTTCCGCCGAAGTCACGCGGGCGGTGCGCGCCTTCGCGGGCGCCGAGCGTCAGACCGTGTTCACGGTGCTGGCCGCCGCTTGCGGGATCGTGCTCGGTCATCGCGCGGGCCGGAGGCAGGTGCTGTTGGGGCTGGCCGTGGCCAACCGCGACCTGCCGGAGGTCGAGCGCGTGCTCGGCTTCTTCGTCAACACCGTCGTGCTCCAGGTGGACCTGCGAGGCGACCCCGACTTTCGCGAGCTGCTCGGCCGGGTGTCCGAGGCCACGACGGCCGCGTACGCGCACAAGGACCTGCCCTTCGAACAGCTCGTCGCCGACCTCGCCCCCCCGAGAGATCCAACCCGGTCCCCGGTCGTCCAGGTGAACTTCGCCTACCACCCGGTGGGGACGGCGGGGGCGCTGGCGCTGCACGGTTGCACCGTGACGGAGCCCCTGCTGGACCTCCCCACCGCGAAGTTCGAACTCACCCTGCGTGTCGAGGACCGCGCCGACGGGCTGAGCACCGTGTGGGCCGAGTTCGACGAGAGCCTGTTCGACCCCGCCTTCATCGACGGCGTGCTGGCGGACTACGAAGAGGTCCTGTGCGCCGCGGCTCCCGGTGTACGCGTCGCGGGCCTGCTCCGCGCACGGACCGCGACCGAACAACGCCTCACCCGCATCTTCGCCGACGTGCTGGGGGTCGACTCGGTCGACCCCTTCGACGACTTCTTCCGGCTGGGCGGCCATTCCCTCCAGCTGGTCGAGATCGCGGCGCGGATCCGGACCGAGCTGGGCCGTGACCTCGGACTGCGTGAGCTGTACCAACACCCCACCCCGGCGGGCGCCGCTGCCCGTCTTGAGCAGACAGGAGCATCACGATGAGCGATTCCTATCCGTTGCCCAAGGACTGGCAGCACCCGTTGGATCCTCCGCCCGAGTACAAGCGGCTGCGCAAGGAGGCGCCGGTGTGCCCCGTCCGGACCTGGGACGGCAACACGCCGTGGTTGATCACCCGCTACGAGGACGTCCTCGCGGCCCTGGGTGACCCGAGGTTGAGCCTGGACTCCTCGCTGCCGGGATTCCCCCACACGTCGCCCGCCTCGGCGGCCCGGCAGGGGCGCCCCCTGCCGTTCCCATTCCTTCCCGACGCGGAGTACCGGACGCAACGGGCCATGTTGGTGCCGGAGTTCGTGCCCCGGCGGATGGAATCCCTGCGACCGCGAATCCAGGCCACCGTGGACGAGGTCCTGGACGCGATGCTGGCCGGCCCACGTCCCGCGGATTTGATCGCGGGCTTCGCACTCCCCGTGGCCATGCGGATCATCTGCGATCTGCTCGGCGTGCCCCGAGCGGATGCGGAGCACCTGCACGTCCTCAGTCGCACCATCGGGTCCCGCACCTCGTCACGGGAGGTGGCCGAAGGGGCCCTGGACGCACTGGATGGCTATTTCCAGAAGCTGCTGGACGCGAACAAGGCCCGACCTGACGACACGCTCGTCGGGCGCATCGTGGCAGAGCAGGTGTTGCCGGGACGGTTGAGCGAACGGGATGCGGTCGCCATGTTCCATGCGTTGTTCTACGCGGGGCACGGTCCGTCCGCGTACATGATGGGCATGGGCGCGCTGGCCCTGATGCTGGATCCGGAGCAGCGCGGCGTGTTCGTCGCGATGGAAGACCCGGGGGAGATCGCCGCGGCCGTCCAGGAGCTGCTGCGCTACGTCACCGTCTCGCACATCGGGCGGCAGCGCGCGGCCACGCAAGACGTCACCATCGGAGGGCAGCTCATCCGCGCCGGTGAGGGCGTCCTGGCCCAGCCGGACTCGGCCAACCGGGACGAGTCCGTCTTCACGGATCCGGACCGTCTGGACCTGCGCCGTGAGCCGCGCCACAACTTCGCGTTCGGTCACGGCATCCACCTGTGCACGGGGCGAATGCTCGCGCTCATTGAAATCGAGGTGGTCTTCGTCACGCTGTTCCGGCGCATCCCCACCCTGCGATTGGCCGTGCCCCTGGACCAGGTCCCCTTCAAGCAGAACGAAAACCTGCTCGGCGCGCACGAGCTGCCGGTCACCTGGGAGTCCTCCGCGGACCGGACGGTGGAGCAGACGTAACCCTCCTTCCGGATGTCCGTCTTCAGGGACTCTCCATCAACGCCCCGAGTCGTTGCTCGAGCCCGTTCGCCAGGTGTGTCAGCAGCCGCCGGAAGTTCTGCAGCAGGTGCCGCGCCTATTCGGTGTCGACGCGGGCGAGCGCGACGAGTTGCCGGAGCGCTTGGAGGAAGTGCTCGGCGAGCCGTGTGATGGTCTGCGGGAGGAGGAGTGCCGGGCTGTAGGTCCAGTCCACCCGCAGCCGTCCTTCCTGCACGAGGCTTTGGACCTCCAGCAGGTGCGGACGAAACGTGCCCAGGCTCGAGGAAGGCCCCACCGAGGCGTCGGACGGCTGGAAGAGCGCGTCGCCGGAGAAGATCGGGGCGGACCGTCCCAGGAAGTTGAAGCGCAGCCCCGGGTAGACCTCCGGCACCGGCTCGGAGGTGTCCTCGCGCAGGTAGCGCAGGATGCCGTAGTCGATGCCCCGGTTCGGGATGCCGCGCAGTCGGGCCTTCACGGACTGGAGCGTGTCGAGCAGGTCATCACCGTCGTGTTCGAGCACCACGGGGACCAGCGAGGTGAACCAGCCCACGGTCCGCGACAGGTCCACGTCGTCGAAGAGCGGCTCGCGGCCGTGCCCCTCCAGGTCGATGATCCAGCGGCGTCTCCGGGTCCACGCGGCGAGCGCGGAGGCCAGCGCGGTCAACAGGACGTCGTTGATCTCGCAGTGGAAGGCCTTGAGCACTTCGCGCAGAAGCGCCTGGGTCTCCTCCGCGCCCAGCGCACAGGAATGGGTTCGCGAAGTGCCCACCGTCTGGGCGGAGGTCCCCGTGGCGGCCAGGTCCGCCGGCAGGTGGCTGTCGGCCGAGCTCGGAAGGCTCCTCCAATAGTCCAACGGGGGCGCGGACGAGCGCGCGTACTCGACCAGCCGCCGCGACCATTGCTGGAAGGACGTGGTCTTGTCGGGGAGGTGGGGGGCGTGTCCCTCGCTCAGGTGCTGGTACGCGGTCTGGAGGTCCTCCAGCAGGATGCGCCAGGAGCGCCCATCCACCACGAGGTGTTGGGCGATCAGCAGCAGGTGCTCCGGTTCGTCCAGCCCCGACGTGAAGTGGGCGACCCGAAACATCGGCGCCTGCCCCATGCTCAACCCCTCCTGGAGTCGGGTGGCGATGGCTTCGAGGGCGGCGGGTTGCTGCTCTGGCCGGAGGTGGCCCAGCTCGAAGTGCTCCACCTCCATCAGGTCGTCGGGGGGCAGGCAGTGCTGCGACCCGCCGGAGCGGGTCCACTCGAAGCGCATGCGGAGCGCATCGTGGTGCCGCACGAGGTGGCGTACCGCCTGCGTCAGCCACTCGGCCCGCAGGGGCGCGCGTGGGACGAGCAGCACCGTCTGGTTGAAGTGTTCGGGCCAGTTCCGGGGCTGCGACAGGTACCAGTGCTGCACGGGGGTGAGTGGCACTTCGCCCGTCACGAACCCGGGCTCCACGTCCCGAGCTGAATCCTTCGCGTCACCCATGGGCTTTCTCGTACCACCGGGGCTGTGTCGGGTCCACGCGGCCGGCCGGGCGGGTCCAGCCCTTGGCAATCAATTACTTCACAACCGAGCCCTACCCACGCCTGATTTGGGAAAACCCGGATTGTGCCACTTTCCGTCCCGCGGTTCATCGGGCTGTCATGGCCCGGAAAAGAGGGGGGAGCATGAAGCGATTCCAAGGGTACGTCATGGGAAGTGTCCTCACGGTGGGTTTCCTGGGCCTTGCGCACGCGGCATCAGGCGAGGGGCTCGCGGAGGATCCTTCGATGCATTCCCAATGCAGGACAAGCATGCTGAAGGGCAACTACGTCTATGCAAACAGTGGGTTCGTCGTGAGTGGGTCCACGCAGCTCCCCTTCGCACAGGCCGGTCATGATTTCTTCCAAGGGAACGGGACCCTGACGGGGGCGGCGACCGTCAATACCAATGGCGAGGTGACGCGCACCGTCTACACGGGCACCTACACCGTCAATCCCGACTGCAGCGGCCGCGCGACGCTCACCGACAACCTCGGAGGCACTGCGCACTTCGACTTCTTCGTCACGAAGGGCGGAGAGGTGTTGGCCTACGTCCAGACCGACGCTGGCTACGTCACCGCCACCTTCGAGCTGCGACGGAACTAGGCTGAACCCTCTTCCACACGGCGTGTGCCAGCGCCTCCGCCGCTCAGAGATGGGGACTGGCGAAGATGGTCCTTCCGCCCACCAGGATGGGGAGCTTGGCGGTCAGGACGAAGCTCGCATCCCAGCCGTGCCGTGGGCGCCCCGGGAGTCCGAGTCCCGGGGCTTCCGCGGCACTGAGCGGAAGACCCAGGCGGATGCCCACCGAGCCATGGATGAAGGAGAAGCCCGTGTACGCGGTGTGACGACGGGTTCCAGCAGGTTGCTCCAAAGGGAGCATCGCTCCGCCTCTCTGCTGGCTTGGTGAACGAGACGCGAACGAAGCCGTCGGCTCCTGCGAGCGCGTTCACGAGTGCATATCGATTTTTGAATTCATGCGAATCCATGTGGGAAAGAGCAGCTCGTCCCATTGCGACGCCGCCGCTCGGGAAGCGAGCCAGGAGGCACTGCGCGGAGCGGACGCTCCCTCCTTCGCCCTCATCCTGTGCACGGACCAGTACGACGCGGGGTGCCTCGCGTCCACGGTCCGGCAGGAACTGGGGGACATTCCCTGGGCCGGGTGCTGCGCGGCGGGGGTCTTCGCGGACAACGAGCTGTTGCTTCAGGGGCTGGTGGTCGCCCTCTTTTGCGGAAGGGACTTCCGCGTCGGGGTGGGCATGGG
>NZ_RAWA01000416.1 GCF_003611675.1 Corallococcus sp. CA053C | reverse complement strand
GGGCGGGGGCGTCCGCGAGCTCGTCGGCGACGACCGTGGCGGGGCCTCCCTCGGCGCCCGGCATGCGCGGGGTGCGGTTGGCGGCGGCGGTGGTGCGCGAGGCCGTGAGGAGGCCGCCGAACTGCTCCAGGAGGTCGTACTCGAGCGTGGCCACCTGCTCGCCGTTGTCGCCGGGGGTGACGGAGACGAGCTTCACGCGGTTGTGCCGCTCGCTGCCACCGGTGGCGCGGCGGAACTGGGTGCCGAGCGCGTCCGGCGCGGTCAGCTCCGTGCCCAGCGACCACGTCTCGCCCGGGCGCACCGGGTCGCGGGGCAGCTCCAGCACCAGGGTGGCCAGGTTGCGCGCGGGGCCCTGGAGTCCGTCGATGATGAAGCCGCGGTCGCTCACGGTGGCCTCTTCCGGCGCGGCGGCGCCCGAGGGCGTCACGCGCAGGTGGCGCTCACCGGCGTTGTTGAGCTCCAGCACGTAGGTGTAGTCCGACGCGACGGCGGGCGCGGGGGCGGCGGCGGTGGGCGCCGGGGCCGCGGTCTCCTTGGCGCCCTTCTTCTTCTTGTCGGGCTTGGCGGCCTTGGGCTCCGGGGCGGACTCGAAGGCGGGCGCGTTGCGGTCCAGCGCGAGCGACAGGCGGAAGGAGACGGGGGCGTCCTGGACGAGCTTCCAGCGCAGGAGCACCGCGTCCTTGGGGACGGCGGGCGCGGCGGCGACGGGCGCGGCGGCTTCCTCGGCGGGCGTGACGGAGCCTGGCGGCCGGGGGATGGGCTCCATCTTCCCGGGGGCTTCCTGCTTGCAGGCGGTGAACGCGAGGGCAACGAGCAGACCGCACAGACTTCGCTTCACGGGGACACTCCTGGTGGACGGTCGCGGGATAGCGGAGCGGGCGACGGTTGTAAAAGGGAGAAGAGGAGAGCCTGGGCGACCCGACCCCCTGGCCGCAAGACCCCCGGGGCTGTGGAGCCCCGGGCTTCCGCTTTGAGCCGCGATCTTCTATGTCCGGGCGCCTGCGCGCGGCGGGTGATGCCAGCGATTGACGGCCTCACGGGGAGAGGTCCGTGTCTTGGAATGGGAGCAATGGGATGAAGCTTGGGACCGTGGGACTGGTGGGTCTGTTGGGGCTGGCGGCGGGCTGTGCGACGGACGCGGCGAAGCCCACCGCGTTGGAGCGGCGTGATGCGGTTCGCAGCGCGAGCGACAAGACCTACCGCAGCATGGAGGGCTTCCAGGAGGCGCGTTGGGGGATGACGCCGGAAGAGGTTCGCGCCGCGCTTCCTGACGCGAGCGTCGGGCCGGATGGGACGCTCCGGATGAAGACGACCATCGCGGACGTTCCGGCCGAGGTGTCGCTGGGCTTCCTGGAGAACCGTCTTGCCGCCGTGGACGTCTTCTTCCCGGAGGTCTCCGACCCGCGCACCCTGCAAGCGCTGATGCGCGACCTGCTCACCCGCAAGTTCGGCGATCCCCGGAGGCCCAAGGAGGTGGCGCGGCAGGTGAAGCGGGGAGAGCTCCCGGTGCGGTTCGCCGCGGACCTTCCGCCGGTGCAGGAGGTGGAGGGGGCGGCCACCTCGCAGACCCTGGAAGGGGCCCTGGGGGCCCGGGGCGGGTTCGCGCTGATCAACCGGTGGCTCACCCTGGAGAGCCAGGTGAACCTGACGCAGTGGGCGCTGCCGGAGTCCAGCGTCCTGTCCATCCAGTACGAGAGCGCGAAGTACGCGCCCAAGCGCGCGGACCTCATCGGTCGCTACAGTCACAAGGCCCGTCAGGACCTGGTGAAGGAGCTCTGACGGAAGGCTCAGCCTTCGCGGGGCGCCGCCGCGCGCGACAGCCGGTCCCGCACGGCGATGCCCAGGCCGCTTGCCGCGGGCAGACAGGCCACGAGCACGTCGTGGCCCTGTTCATCCGCTTCACGCAGCCGGGCGTACAGGACGCGCGCGGCCTCCGCCGGTTCTCCCGGCACGTCGAAGCGCTGCACGTCTTCCGGCAGTGACAACGACGCGGGACCCAGCACCCCCACGCGCAGCCCCCGAGCTTGCAGTGCCTTCACCTGCTGGAGCGCTTCGGAGGGTTCCGCCAGCACCACGCCCGCTCGCGGCGCGTAGTGGGACGCGAGCGAACCGGACACGCGCACCGTGGTGGATGCGCGCACCGGTACCGTCCTCCCCAGCACCCGCTCCACCTCCTCTGTCGCCAGGCCTCCCGGCCGGAGGATGGCCGGTGCCCCTGAAGACAGATCCACGATGGTCGACTCCACGCCCACCGTGGACGGCCCTCCGTCCAGCACCAGGTCCACGTCGCCGCCCAGGTCCTGGCGCACGTGCTCCGCGGTCGTCGGGCTCACCCGGCCGAAGCGGTTGGCGCTCGGCGCGGCCACGCCTCCGCCCAGCCTGCGCAGCACCTCCAGCGCCACCGGATGCCCGGGCACCCGCAGCGCCACGGTGTCCTGGCCTCCCGTCACCGCGTCCGTCGCCCTCGCCGTGCGGGGCAGCACCAGCGTCAGCGGCCCTGGCCAGAAGGCCCGTGCGAGGGCCTGCGCTTCGTCCGGGACGGTGCGGGCCCATTCGGGCAGGTGCTCCGCGCCGGGGATGTGGACGATGAGCGGGTGGGTCGCGGGGCGGCCCTTGATGGCGAAGACGCGCCGCACCGCGAGCTCGTCCTCGGCGTTGGCCGCGAGGCCGTACACCGTCTCTGTCGGCAGGGCGATGACACCGCCGCGTCGCAGCATTTCGACTGCACGGTCGAGGAGGTCCGGATTAAGCATGCGCGAGCCGCAATGTCCCCCCAGGAGAAACCATGGGCAAGTCGCACGTCTTCGATGCGCGCAGCCAGATGCCAGTCCCCCCCGCTGACCTCTTCTCCTGGCACGCTCGCGAGGGGGCCCTCGAACGGCTGACGCCCCCCTGGGAGACCACCAAGGTCGTCGAGCGCACCGGCAACGGCATCCACACCGGCTCCCGCGTCGTCATCGAGGCGCACCTGGGGCCCATCCCCCAGCGCTTCGTGTCCGAGCACACCGGCTACGTCGAAGGCCAAAGCTTCCAGGACACCATGGTCCAGGGCCCCTTCTCCAAGTGGGTCCACAACCATCTCATGCAGCCGGCCTCCACCCCCCAGGCCTCCGTCCTCGAGGACCAGGTGGAGTACGTGCTCCCGGCGGGCGCGCTGGGCGACACCTTCGGCGGGGGCTACGCCCGCAAGCGGCTGGAGCGCATGTTCGCGTACCGCCACACCCTCACCCGTGAGGACCTGCGCCGTCACGCCGAGTTCGCGAGCCAGGGCCCGCTGACCATCGCCGTCAGCGCCGCGACCGGCATGGTGGGTCAGGCGCTGGTGCCCTTCCTCACCACCGGTGGCCACCGCGTGAAGCGGCTGGTGCGCGGCGGACGGAAGGTCGCGCCGGGCGACGTGGCGTGGGCCCCCGACAAGGGCGAAATCGATACCGCGGCCCTGGAGGGCGTGGACGCCGTGGTGCACCTGTCGGGCGCGAACGTCGCCGGCAAGCGCTGGACGCCCGAATACCAGGACGAGATCCTCAAGAGCCGCACCGAGACGACCCGTGTGCTGTGCGAGGCGCTGGCCCGCCTGCCGCGCAAGCCCCAGGTGCTCGTGAGCGCCTCCGCCATCGGCTACTACGGCGACCGCGGCGAGGAGTCCCTCACCGAGTCGTCGCCGTCCGGTGAAGGCCTGCTCGCGAAGGTCGCCCGCGAGTGGGAGGCCGCGACCGCGCCCGCCGAGGCCGCGGGCATCCGCGTCGTCCACCTGCGCATCGGCGTCGTGATGGATCCGCGTGGCAGTGCGCTCGCGAAGTTCCTGCCCGCGTTCAACGCGGGCATGGGCGGACCGATTGGCTCCGGCCAGCAGTGGTTCAGCTGGGTGGCCATGGAGGACATCCTGGGCCTCATCCGCTTCGCCATCGGCAACCCGGCCGTGCGTGGCCCCATGAATGGCGTGGCGCCGGGCGTGTTGCGGCAGGGGGACCTGGCCAAGACGGTGGGCCGCGTGCTGCACCGTCCCTCCTTCTTCCCGACCCCGGCTCCCCTCGTGCGCGCCGCGTTCGGACAGATGGGCGAGGAGGCCCTCCTGGCCGGTGCCAAGGTGGTGCCCGTCGTCGCCCAGACCCACGGCTACACCTTCCTGTTCCCCGAGCTGGAGGGGGCGCTGCGCTTCAGCCTGGGCCGCACCACGGGGGGCGCGGAGTTCCGCCACACTTGACACTCCCCGTGCGGGGGGACAGAAGAACGCCGCTTCCCCCTCGCTTCGAGGAGTCCTGATGATCCAGGTCGAAGGGCTGACGAAGTACTACGGCGAGCACGCGGCCATCCGGGACCTGGCCTTCACCATTGGCCAGGGTGAGGTCATCGGCTTCCTGGGCCTCAACGGCGCCGGCAAGTCGACGACGCTCAAGATTCTCGGGTGCGTGCTGCTGCCCACCTCGGGCCGCGTCGTCATCGACGGGCACGACGTGGTGAACCAGTCCCACGAGGTGCGCCAACGCATCGGCTACCTGCCGGACGTGCCCCCCGTCTACGAGGAGATGACGGTGGGCGAATACCTGTCCTACGTCGCCCGACTGCGTGACGTGCCCGCGAAGGCAACCCCTTCGCACGTGGGCGAGGCCGAGGAGAAGACGGGCCTGCGCGACGTGCACGGCGAGGTCATCTCCACGCTCAGCCACGGCTACCGCCAGCGCGTGGGTCTTGCGCAGGCCCTGGTGCACCGGCCCGCGCTGCTCATCCTGGATGAGCCCACCAGCGGGTTGGATCCGCTCCAAATCGTCGAGATGCGCGACGTCATCCGCGGCCTCAAGGGCGCGCACACGGTGCTCGTGTCCAGCCACATCCTCCCGGAGATTTCGCAGACGTGTGACCGGTTGCTGATCATCCACAAGGGCGCGCTGCTGGCGCAGGGCAGCGAGGAGGAGCTGTCGCGCAGCCTGGGCGGCCCGTCCATCGTGCTGGAGGTGCGGGGCTCGCGGACGCGTGCGCTCGAAGCGCTCCAGGGCTTCGGTGCGGTGGAGGTGCGGGCAGGGGAGGGTGAGGTGTTGGGCTTGAAGCTGGCGGCGTCGCCGGACCTGCGGCCGCAAGTGGCTCGGGCGGTGGTGGGCGCGGGGCTGGAGTTGCTGCGGCTGGACGCGAGCGAGGGGCAGCTGGAAGCGCTCTTCCTCCGGTTGACGCAGGGCCAGGAGGTGCGCGCGTGAAGGCGCTCCTGATTGCCCGCCGTGAGCTGGCCGGCTACCTGCGCACGCTCAGCGGCTACGTCATCCTCGCGGTCATCCTCGCGGTGAACGGGCTGTTCTTCAACGCGTACGCGCTGGGCGGCGCGAGCAAGCGCTCCGCGGAGGTGCTGTCCGGCTTCTTCTACTACTCGAGCGGCTTCACCATCGTGGCGGCCATCCTCGTGTCCATGCGGCTGCTCGCGGAGGAGCGCCAGACGGGCACGCTGCCGCTGCTGTACGCGTCGCCGGTGCGGGATGCGGACATCGTGCTGGGCAAGTTCCTGGCGGGGCTCGCGTTCCTCGCGCTGTACCTGCTGTGCACGCTCTACATGCCGCTCTTGGTGCTGGTGAACGGCAAGGTGTCCTTCGGGCACGTGGCGGCGGGCTACCTGGGGCTGTTGCTCCTGGGGAGCGCGTCGCTGGCGGTGGGCACGTTCGGTTCGTCGCTGGCGAAGAACCAGCTGCTCGCGGCCATCTTCTCCGCGGTGATGCTGGTGGCGCTCATCCTGTGCTGGCTGCTCGCGCGCATCACCGAGCAACCGCTGTCGGATGTCTTCAGCGCGATGTCGCTGTGGAACCAGCACTTCCCCCCGTTCCAGGCAGGGCTCATCCACGTGCGGGACGTCGTCTACTACCTGGTCGTCACCTACGTGGCGCTGTTCGCGGCGACACGGGTCTTGGAAGCGCGGAGGTGGCGATGAGCACGCCGGCTTCCTTTGGCACCGGGCTGGCCGCGACGGTGGCCTTCGTCTCGGGGCTGCTCGCGGTCTTCATCGCCGAGCGCGTGCTGGGTGCGGGCTCCGGCCGCGTGGCCCTGGCCGCGGTGGGCACCGCCGTGGCCCTGGGCGCGACGGGGTGGCGCGTGGTGCGGCTGTTGGCGGCGCCTCCCGCGCGACGCACGCTGGAGCGGTGGGTGCTGATGCTCTACGGCGTGGGGCTCGTGGCCCTGGTGCTCTACTTCGTCCAGGGGGACGTGGGGACGGCGCTCCTGGGCGCTCCGCTGTCGCGCTCCGCTCCGAAGCTGGCGGTGGTGCTGGCGGTGGTGTTCCCGGCGCTGCTCGTGTGCGCGCTCGTGCCGCTGGCGATGGTGGAGGCCGCGCTCGTGGCGATGGCGCGGGCTCCGGTGCCGGAGACGGGCCGGGTGCGCAGCGCGCTGTTCTCCGGGCTGGGTGTGGCGTTCGTGAGCGTGTTCGCGTTCGCGGCGACGTACGTGGCCACGCAGGCGGACGCCACCTGGGACCTGTCCTACTTCCGGACCGCGCGTCCGGGCGAGGCCACGCGCAAGCTGGTACGGGGACTCAACGAGCCTTTGCAGGTCACGCTCTTCTTCCCGCCCGCGAACGAGGTGGGGGAGGCGGTGCGGCAATACTTCCGCGACCTCACGTCGGAGAGTCCGCAGCTCACGGTGGATGCGTTGGATCAGGCGGTGGAGCCCGCGAGGGGCAAGGCCCTGGGTGTCAGCAACAACGGCGCCGTGGTTCTGTCGCGGGGCGAGCGCAGGGAGGTGCTGAACCTGGGCATGGACGTGGAGCGTGCGCGCGGGCAGCTCCAGCGGTTGGACGCGGAGGTGCAGCGGCGGATGCTCGCGGTGGCGAAGCCCCAGCGCGTCGTCTACCTCACGGGCGGTCACGGGGAGCGCGCGGACACGCGGCCCGTACCCGGTGAGGCGACGCGTCCGTCGGTGTCGCAGTTCAAGGAGCTGCTGCGCGGGCAGAACGTGGACGTGCGCACGCTCACGGTGGCGGAAGGGCTGGGCACGGAGGTGCCTCGCGACGCGGCGATGGTGGTGGTGATGGGGCCCATGGGCGAGCTGCGCCCGGAGGAGGTCACCGCGCTGCGTGAGTACTGGGAGCAGGGGGGCCGGCTGTGGCTCGCGTTGGAGCCGGAGGGGGCCTCGCTGGATCCGTTGCTCAAGTCGCTGGGCTTGCGGTCGCTGCGCGTGCCGCTGGCGAACGACCGCGTGTATTTCCGCACCACGCGTCAGCAGAGTGACCGGGGTAACCTGGGCACGGCGAGCTTCTCCTCGCATCCATCCGTCACGTCGTTGTCCGCGCTGGGGTCTCAGGCGGCGGTGGCCTTCATCGGCGCGGTGGCGCTGGAGCCGGTGTCTCCGCCGGTGCCGGGCGTGATGCTGGACACGAGTGTGCGCGCGCACGGTGAGACGTTCGCGGACGCCAACGGTGACTTCGAGCCCGAGCCCGGGGAGGTCACGAAGGCGTGGCCGCTGGTGGTGGCGGTGGAGCGGGCGGCGGCGGAAGGTCGGCCTGCGCCGCGCGCGGTGGTGATGGCGGACGCGGATGCGCTGGGTGACGGCATCCTGGGCAATGTGGGCAATGCGTACCTCGCGGTGGACACGCTGCGCTGGCTGTCCGGGGAGGAGGCGCTCTCCGGCGCGACAACGAGCGAGGAGGACGTGCCGTTGCAGCACACGCGCTCGCAGGACGTCGTGTGGTTCTACGCGACGGTGTTCCTGGCGCCGCTGGTGGTGCTGGCGGTGGGCTTCTTCGTGACGCGGCGGCGCGGGCGGCGCGCGGCCCGGAGCACCGCGGTGGTGGGAGGTGCGCGATGAAGGCGCGCGACGTGGCCGTGCAGGGAGTCCTGGCGGGCGTGGCCCTCGTGGCCGCGTTCTTCGTGTGGCAGCGCGAGCCGTCCCGTGCGCCGGGCGAGGTGACGGTGGAGGACGCGCAGGTGCGCTCGCTCGACCGCGTTCGCTACGAGGACGAGACGCGCTTCGTGGAGTTGTTCCGTGACCCGAAGGACCGTGAGTCCATCTGGGTCCTGTTGGGCAACAAGCCCGCGAAGCCGAACGCGGGACCTGCTGTGCCGAGCGGGGCAGGGGACGCTGGCCCTACGGCGTCCGGCGCGGGTTCCGAAGGCGGTGGGGCACGCGATGCAGGCGCGCTTGCCTCCGCGGGTCCCGATGCCGGATCCGGTGCTCGACCTGCTGGTGATGCAGGTGCGCTCGCAAGCGCCGCTATCGATGCAGGCACGCGAGGCAGTCCCTCCGACGCGGGCACGCTTGCCGCCGCAGCACCTGCCCCCGTCTCACCGCCCCGCGAGCTGCGCGGCAACGACATGGCGCAGAAGCTGTTCGCGCGCTTCGCCCCACTGCGTGCGCAGCGCGAGCTGGGCGTCCTCGACACCCAGAAGCTGGAGGAGATCGGCCTCGCGAAGACCGGGCGGCTGCTGACGCTCACGCTGGACGGCGCCCAGAAGCGCTTCCGCCTCGCGGCACCCGCTTCGGGTTGGGGCGCGCCCTACCTCCAGCGTGTCTCCGACGGCCAGGTCTTCCTCCTCGGCCCCGCGCTGTTGCCGGACCTGGAGGCCGCCGCCAACCGCCTCGTGGACCGACGGCTGCACACCTTCGACGTGGACGGCTTCGACCGCGTCGTCATCACCTCCGGCGCCACCTCCCGCGCCTTCGTGGCCAGCGGCAAGCCGCCGGGCGCCGTGCAGCTCGCGCCCGTGGAAACCCCCACGGCACCGGATGACTTCGCCCGCAACTGGCACGACCGCGTGTGGCGCCTCACCCCGGTGGAGCTCCTGGGCCGGGGCGAATCCCCACCCGGGCCC
>NZ_RAWA01000415.1 GCF_003611675.1 Corallococcus sp. CA053C | reverse complement strand
GCCCACTCAGGCTGGGCCTCGATGGGGGCGGCGTCTTCCGACGTCGCCCACTCGGCCTGCGTGGCGACGGGTGCGGCTTCCTCGGTAGCCCACTCAGGCTGGGCCTCGATGGGGGCGGCGTCTTCCGTCGTCGCCCACTCGGGCTGGGCCTCAATGGGCGCCGCGTCTTCCGACGTCGCCCACTCGGACTGCGCGGCAACGGGAGCAGCCGCTTCGGTCGTGGCCCACTCAGCCTGCGCGGCATCAGGAGCAATCGCTTCGCTCGTGGCCCACTCAGGCTGTGCAGCGGCCGGCGCGGCTTCTTCGGTGGTGGCCCACTCAGGCTGGGCTTCGATGGGAGCCGCTTCTTCCGACGTGGCCCAATCGGGCTGCGCGGCAATGGCGGCGGTTGCTTCGGTGATGGCCCACTTGGACTGTGCAGCAGCAGGCGCGGCTTCGTCGGTGGCCCACTCCGGCTGCGCTTCGATGGGTGCAGCTTCTTCCTCCGCCCACTCGGCCTGCTCGGCGACGGGGGCGGTCAGTTCGGACGCGGCCGACCCAGACTGCGCGACGGGCGCGGTCTCCTCAGCCGTGGCCCATTCAGGCTGTGCTTCGAGGGGCGCGGCATCTTCCGACGTCGCCCATTCGGACTGCGTGGCGATGGGTGCGGCTTCCTCGGTGGCCCACTCGGGCTGGGCCTCGATGGGCGCGGCCTCTTCCGTGGTGCCCCATTCGGACTGCGCGGCGACGGGCGCGGCTTCCTCGGTGGCCCACTCCGGCTGCGCTTCGAGGGGCGCGGCTTCGGCGAGAGCCGAATCGCTGGACGGATCCGACGACGCCTCGTCCGTGGCGGCTTCCGTCGTGGCCCACTCCGGCTGCGCGTCGATCAGCGGTGCTTCTTCGGCCAGCGCGTTTCCGCCGCCCTGGTCGACGGTGGCCGCGGATCCTGATCCGGACACCGCCCATGCGGTCTCGGCAACCGGGGTCTCCCACTCGGAGGCGGTGGCCTCTTCGGGCGTGGCTTCCTCCGGGGTTGCCCATTCCGGCTGCAGCTCGATGGGCGCAGCGTCACCCGAGGCGTGGTTCTCCGTCGCGGCCCACTCGGGCTGCAACTCGAGCGTCGCGGACTCTTCCGACGCCGGGTTCCACGCGGAGGCCGTCTCGGTCCCGGGGGACTGTTCGGACGTCGCGGTGTCGGACCACGCGTCCTGCGGGTTGGTCGCGGGGGCTTCTCCTGCATCGGCGGCCCACTCGGGCTGCAACTCGATGGGCGCGGACTCTTCGGACGGCTGTGCCCAGGCCGGGGTCTCGGCGGCGGGCTCCGCTGCATCGGCGGCCCACTCGGGCTGCAACTCGATGGGGGCGGACTCCTCCTGCAACCCGACGGTGGTGGTCGGATCCGAGGGCGTTCCCTCAGCGGACCACTCCGCCTGCGCGTCCTCTTCCACCTCGGTCCACGCTGAGGCCTCGGAGGACTGCGCCTCGGCGAGCGACTCGCTCGCGGTGGCCAGTGGCACGGCCTCGTCGGGATTCCCGTTCAGCTCGGTCCACTGTTCCGAAACAAGGGCGGCACGCGCCTCCGACAGCGCCGTCGGCTCGACATCGTCCGCGCCGAGCTCGAGCGTGTCGGCCTCGACGTCCGGACCCACCGGGATGCTGCGGATCCGCAGCGACGGGACTCCCGATTCGTCCGCGAACGGAGAAGGGGGCGCTGTCAGCGTCTCCCGCGGCTCCTCGGCTCCAACGTCGGCCACGTCGAACGTGGGCGCCGCGCCCTGGGGCGCCTCCGCTCCGACGCCCTCCTCCTCGCCGTGGGCTCCCGTCCAGGCCGCCGCGCTCTCCTCTACGACGTCGCCTGCATCGAGCGCGATCTCCTCGGAAGATCCCTCCGTCGAAGCCGCGCTGCCGGCCTGCCAGTTCGTCGCGACATCGTCCGTGCCGAGTGCGATCTCCTCAGCGGAGCTCTCCGCAGGAGCGTCGGTGCCGGCCTGCCAGTTCGTCGCGACATCGTCCGTGCTGAGCGCGATCTCGTCGGAGGAAGTCTCCGCCGAAGCCTCGCTGCCAGCCTGCCAGTTCGTTGCGACCTCGCCCGTGCCGAGCGCGATCTCCTCGGAGGAAGTCTCGCTGCTGGTTTCCCAGCTCGTCGCCACGTCATCCGTGCTGAGCGCGATCTCCTCGGCGGGAGCTTCCGCCGCATCGCTGGTCTGCCACGTCGCCGTGCTGGTCGACGCCGAATCCGACTGCCACGCATTGGCGACGTCCCCGGACTCCAGGGCGATCTCCTCCGCGGGCACTTCCGAGGCCGCGTCGCTGTCAGCCCACGCCTCCGCGATGTCACCGGATCCGAGCGCGATCTCCTCGCCGCTCGCGGGCGCGGACTCCGCCGCCTGCCAGGCACCCTCCGCGTCGGTCGCGACCGCTTCGGCCGGCGCCTCCTCCACTGCTCCACCCACCGGGGCGACCGCGCCGGACTGCGACGTCGCGACGTCGCTCCAATCCCAATCCGACGTCCCGCCCTCGCCCGGGGTCGACGGATCCACCGCGAGCGGCGCCGTATCGAGCGCGGCGTCACGGGCCTCGTCGGACTCCACCGCGAGCGGCGCCGCGTCCCACGCGGCGTCCACGTGCGCGGGCGCCAGGTCCTCGGCCATCACCGCTTCGGCCTGGGGCTCGGCCGCCAGCAGCTCCGCTTCTCCGGCCGCATGCTCGGCGGAGGCCAGCGCCTCGGCCATCGGATCCAACCCGGAGGCGACCGGGGCCTGCGCCTCCGTCTCCACCTCCATCGACAGCTCGGCGAACGAATCCTCCAGCGACGGCTCGGGCGCGGCCGCGGCCACCGGAGCCGGCGTGGACGTGGAGAGGCCGGAGAAGTCCTCCTCGGCGCTCGTGTCCCAGGACTCCGACGCGCCTGGCTCCGCCGCCACGGGCGCGGCCGCGGGCTGCGGCATCCACGGCGCGGGCTCGCTTAGCGAGGGGATGTCGATGTCGTCGGTGCTGAGGTTCAGGTTGTCCTGATCCGCGGGCGCCTGCGGGGCATACCCGGCCTGTGCCTGCGCCGCGTCATACGCTGCCCAGGCCTGCGCATTGGCCGCGTTCGGATCATCCCCACCGGCTTCGGTGACTGCCGGGACCGCGTTGGGGTCATCGCCCTGCTGGGGCCACGCCGCCGCGTTCGGATCATACGCCGCGTTGGGGTCGTAGCCGGCGGGGTAGGCGTACCATTGGCCGTCCTCGCCGTAGTACCCCTGGGGCTGCTCGTAGCCAGCGGGGTAGGCGTACCACTGGCCGTCCTCGCCGTAGTAGCCCTGCGGCTGCTCGTAGCCGGCGGGGTAGGCGTACCACTGGCCGTCCTCGCCGTAGTACCCCTGGGGCTGCTGCTGCTCGGGCTGGGCCCACGCCTGCGCCGCCGCCGCGGTGTCCGCCGCATCCTGGATGCCCAACAGGCCGCGCAACTCGACCCAGCGAGCCTCCTCGACAGCCGACAGGCTTCCCAGCTTCCGCTTCTCGTCCAGGAAACGGAACTCTCTCATCGCGGCGCGCGTATCGGACATCCGTCACCTTGCTGCGCCAGCGTCAAAAGGGGACCGCCGCAGCGAAAATCTTGAGGGGCGCGAGTCTAGGGGACTCCCGCCAGGGGGTAAACCAATCCGCCAAGCCCGATTGCCCGCTACCTCCCCGAGAGGGCGGTACGCACCGATTGGTCCAGCCCGGCGAAGTCCTTCTCGTAGGCCGCCTGCAGGGCCTTCTCGAACGGGGTCGCCCGGCCCACGGACTGCACGAAGGACAACAGCTTCTCCGCCCCGCCCAGCCGCACCAGCTCCCGCACGGCCATGGCGGACGTGCCGTACGCCACCTCCGGGGACTCCATGGAGATGGGCGCCCGCGAGTCCATCTCCGACAGCTTTGGCAGCCGGCCCTGCTTCGCCGCCCCGCGCATCACGTCCTTCAGGTTGCGCGGAGGTCCGTCGAGCCCCAGGTAGCGCCACTCGATGTACTCGGCCAGGCCCTCGTTGAACCAGCGGGGCAGGACGTCTCCACCGCCGGTGCAGATCTCATCCAACGCCGCGTGCACGTACTCGTGCACCAGCGTGGCCTTGGTCATCTGCGTCAGCTCCGCCGCGTCGTTCATGCGGATGGCGTTGTCGTGGTACAGCCCGGCGACCCGCGCCGCGTAGGTGGGCCCCAGGTGCGTGCGGAACTCGTCGCGCGTGTAGAGCACGACGTCCAGCTGCCGCTCGCGCGCCTGCCCCAGCGTCCGCTGCGTGAACTCGTACGCTTCGTCCAGCGCGGAGACGACCTTGCCCTCGTATTCGGCGCGCTGCCCGAAGTCGCGCTCGCTGTTGAAGTAGCGGATGGAGAAGCGCCGGTTGGCGCGCACGCGCATGCCGTCCTTGCCCACGCCGGACTCGTAGCTGAGGCTGGCCGGGCGGATGTCCCCGCCCGCTTCGGAGCCCTTCGCGGTGCGGGTGTCCCCCTCGCCGTTCATCCGCTGCTCGATGCGCTCCGCCTCGCGCCGCGCGACGCCTTCCGCGGACGCCTTCGCGCGCGCCTGCTGGATCAACTGGCGCGCCTCCTTGGACTCCTTCGACTTCGCGGGCACGCGCTCCAGCGTGGCGACCGCCGCCGTCGAGTCCTCGTCCTGCAACTGCAACCGCCCCAGCTCCAGCCCGAAGGCGCCGTCCTTGGGGAAGTGCTCCAGGCCCTTCTTCAGCGCCTCCTCCGCGGACGCGCGCTGATCCGTCTTCAGCGCCGACTTCGCCAGACACCGCAGGCCCCCGGCCGTCTCCTGGAACGCCACCGCGCGCTCACCCAGCGAGTACGCCATCACCGCGTCCTCCGCGAGCAGCGCCTCGCAGCCCTTGAGCAGCGGGCCCGCGACGAGCGGCCGCTGCTCTTCCGGATACCCTGACGGATCCGCCGCCGCGAAGGCCAGGTACAGCTCCTCCCACTGCTTCTGGGCGGCCAGCTCCTTGGCCTTCTGCGGCGGAGGGGCGGCGGCGAGCAACAGGATGGCGATGAAGGGCGTCGTCATGAATTCCCAGTATCGCCCAACGCCCGCACGAGCGTGCAAGCCTCCTCGCCCTACGTGCGGGCGACCTGCCAGCCCTGCGACTCCAGCGCGGCCATCAGCTCCTGGATGTGGGCATGACCGGTGGTCTCCAACATCACCTCCACCGTGGCCTCGCCCAGGCCCGCCTTGGAGAAGGCGCGGTCATGGTGCAGGTCCACCACGTTGGCGCGCATCTCGGCAATCTGGGTGGTGAGCCGCGCGAGCATGCCCGGCCGGTCCGGCAGCCGCACCTCCAGCTGCACCAGGCGGCCCGCCTTCACGAGGCCCCGCTCGATGATGCGGCTGATGACGTTCATGTCGATGTTGCCGCCCCCGACGATGATGGCGACGCGCTTGCCCTTCGCCTGCGGCACCCGGCCGTTGACGAGCGCGGCCAGCCCCACGGCGCCCGCGCCCTCCGCCACGGACTTCTCCTGCTCCAGCATCATCAGGATGGCGGCGGCGATCTCCTCCTCGTCCACCGTCACCACCGCGTCCACGTACTTGCGCACGTGCTCGAAGGTGAGCTCGCCCGGAATCTTCACCGCGATGCCGTCCGCGATGGTGGTGCCCGCGGCGGTGAGCTCGACGCGCTTTCCGGCATCCAGCGACGCCTTCATGCTCGCGATGGTGGAGGCCTGCACGCCCACCACCTGGATGCGCGGGTTCGTCTCCTTGAGCGCGCACGCCACGCCGGAGATGAGCCCGCCGCCGCCCACCGGCACCAGCACCAGCTCCAGGTCCGGGCACTGCTCCAAGAGCTCCAGCCCGATGGTCCCCTGGCCCGCGATGACATGCGGGTCGTTGAACGGGTGGACGAACACCAGGTCCTCCGCCGCCTGGATGCGCAGCGCCTCCGCGTAGGCCTCGTCGTAGTTGGCGCCCTTGAGCACCACGCGTGCGCCGTAGTCATCGCGCGTGCGCGTCACCTTGATGAGCGGCGTGCGCTCCGGCATCACGATGGTGGCGCGGATGCCCAGCCGGCGCGCGTGGTACGCCACGCCCTGCGCGTGGTTGCCGGCGGAGGCCGCGATGACGCCGCGGCGCTGCTCGTCCGGCGTGAGCGTGAGCAGCTTGTTGAGCGCTCCGCGCTCCTTGAAGGCCCCGGTGCGCTGGAGGTTCTCCAGCTTGAAGTACACCACCGCGCAGTCCGTCTTCTCGGTGAAGTAGTCCGACGCGGGGCACGGCGTGGGGCGCAGCGTCGTGCGCAGCCGCTCGCGTGCCGCCTGGATGTCCTGCAGGGTGACCATCATGGCCGGCCGTGTAGCGGAAGCCGGCTCCGTACGGAAGCGACGCCGTGAATGGCGCCTGCCTGGACGCGATGCGGCAGGCGGCCTGCTAGATGCCGCGCAGCACCGTGGCCTTGCCCACCCGGCCAATGGCGAGGATGTAGGCGGCCGTCCGCATGGACACCTTCCGGGAGCGGGCAATCTGCGCCACCCGGTCGTAGGCCTCCTTCATCGTCTTCTCCAGCTCCGCGTTGACGCGGTCCTCCTCCCAGGAGACGTGCTGGAGGTTCTGCACCCACTCCAGGTAGCTGACCGTCACGCCGCCCGCGCTGGCGAGGATGTCCGGCACCACGAAGATGCCGCGCTTCTCCAACAGGTCGTCCGCCTCCGGCTGGGTGGGGCCGTTGGCGCCCTCCACCACCAGGCGCGCGCGCACGGAGTTGGCGTTGTCGCGGGTGAGCACGTGGCCCAGCGCGGCGGGGATGAGCACCTCGCAGTCCGCCGCGAGCACGTCCTCGTTGCGGCACGGCGTCCCGCCGCTGAAGCCCGTCACGGTGCCCGTGCGCTTGACGTGCTCGAAGAGGGACGGCACGTCCAGGCCCGTCGGGTTGTACATGCCGCCCAGCACGTCGGACGCGGCCACGACGACGCCGCCGTCGCCCCAGATGAGCTGCGCGATGTGGCTGCCCACGTTGCCGAAGCCCTGGATGGCGAAGCGCGTGCCCTTCACCGGCATGCCCAGGTCGCGCAGGATTTCACGGCACACGTACAGGAGGCCCCGCCCGGTGGCGGCCTCGCGGCCCTTGGAGCCGTACAGCTCCAGGGGCTTGCCCGTCACCACCGCGGGCGAGTGCCCGTGGTAGCGCGAGTACTGGTCCATCACCCAGGCCATCACCTGGGGGTTGGTGTTCACGTCCGGCGCGGGGATGTCCCGCGTGGGCCCGATGACGTCTTGAATCTGATCCACGAACTTGCGCGTGAGCCGCTCCACTTCCTTGAGGCTCATCTGCGCGGGGTCGCACGCCACGCCACCCTTGGCGCCGCCGTAGGGCACGTTCACCACCGCGGTCTTCCACGTCATCAGCGACGCGAGCGACACGCACTCGTCCTGGTCCAGGGCGGGGTGGTAGCGCAGGCCGCCCTTCATGGGGCCGCGGCTGTTGTCGTGCTGGATGCGGTAGCCCAGGAACGTGCGGATCTCGCCGGAGTCCATCTCGATGGACACCTGCACCTTCACCTCGCGCAGGGGCGTGGCCAGGAGCGTCTCGATGGGCGTGCCCACGTCCATCACCCGCGCGGCCTTGCGGAAGTAGTAGTTGGTGCCGTCGACGGCGTTCATGGTGGGGCTGGCTCCTGGTCAGAAAAACCTTAACAGAAGGGGTGCGCTACGCTGCCTTTTGTCCATGCGCCCCGGCTCCCCGGACCCCAGCGACGCAAGCTCCAACCTCCAGGGACTGGCCCGGCGGATCCGCACGCTCCGCGAGCGACGCGGCCTCACCCAGGAGGACTTCGCCGAACGGTGCGCCATCTCCGTGAGCTTCGTGTCGCTCCTGGAGCGCGGCGAGCGCAACCCCAGCTACGACACGCTCCTCCAGGTCGCGGCCGCCCTGGAGCTGCCGCTGTGGGAGCTGTTCCGGTTGGAGGACGCGGAGGACGCGGGGGCTCATCGGCTGGTGGAGCTGGTTCGGGTGCGGGGACTGGGCCGCGGGGACGTGGACCGCCTGCTGGCCGTGGCGGACCTGATGTTCAGCGGAAGCCCGGGCGCCGCGACACCTGCCGCCCGGGAGCCCGTGCCCGCCTCCTGCACCGCGCCGGACTGCGGCCGGCCCGTGCTGGCCCGGGGGTGGTGCACCGCGCACTACCACCGGGCTCGCAGGAAGAAGGCGCCCTCGCAGGGCACGCCTCCCGGTTCGGAAGGCGCGCCGTAGGAGGGGACTCCCGAAGACGGGACTACTTCCGCTTCGCGCGCTCGACCTTCAGCGTCTTGTTCTCGCCGTAGGACTTGCCGTGGGTGGACTCGAAGCCCGCCACGTCCTCCTCCGCGACGAAGACATACGCGTACGTGGGGCGCAGGTCCGTGCGCAGCACCTTGCCCGCCGGGGCGCCCGCGGCCTCCAGCGCGGCGGCGACGCCCGCCTCGTCCAGGCCCTCCTGACGGCCCAGGCCGACCCACAATCGCGCCTGCCCGGGAACGTCCGGCAGGGCCTCGTGGCGGGGACGGCGCTCCTCACGCTGGCCGCGCGGACGGTGCCGCTCCAGCTTCAGCGCCTTGTCGCCGTGCGTCTTGCCGTTGAGGGCCTCGAAGCCCGGGGCCTCCGCCTCCGGCACGTAGACGTAGCCGTAGGTGGCGCGGGTGAGGGCCTTGATGACCTTGCCGCCCGGGGCGCCCATCGACTCCAGCGTGGCGGGCAGCTTCGCCTCGTCCCTGTCTCTTATACCCATCTCCGAGCCCACGAGACGCGTAGTAATCTCGTATGCCGTCTTCTTCTTGATAAAAAAAACTTACATATATGATGTATGTTTGACCGGCCG
>NZ_RAWA01000414.1 GCF_003611675.1 Corallococcus sp. CA053C | reverse complement strand
TTCTTCGGCAGCGTCAGAGGTGTATAAGAGACAGCCCCCGAGACCCGCACCCTCCCGCTGTCGGTGCAGCTCACCGGAGCACGCCCCCCGGGCGAGACGTGCGGGCGTCCCATCCCCCTCGTCCTTTCGAATGGCGAGTCCGGCGGCACCGTCCGGATCACCGACACCCTGAACGGCGCGACGGACGACGTCCCCGAGGATTGCGGTGCGACCGGCACCGTGCCCGAGCGCATCTACGCACTCGTCATCAACCAGCCCCGGCTCGTCCAGGCCACCGCGACGCGGACGGGCACGAGCGGCTCGCTCGCCCTGCGTCTCATGGAGCGACGCCACTGCGGGACGCCCTATTCCACGACCTGCCAGGAGGGGACGAGCGCCACCGTCCAGAAGCTGCTCCCCGCGGGCACGTACTTCCTCGTCGTCGAGTCGGACACCGGTGTCGACTTCACGCTCGACGTGAGGGCGGCGGGTGCTACCGAGGGGGAGTCCTGCATCAACCCCGTCGGCTTCGACTTCCCCGCGGGGGGTGGCACGCGCACGCACGAGGCCACCACGAGTGGCAGCTCGCAGGAAAACCACAACAATGCCTGCATGGGTTACGGCCTGCCCGACCGCGTGTACAGCCTCACGCTCACCGACCCGTACTCGAACGTGGAGGTGACGGCCACCGCCCAGGGCACGAACAATGCCCCGGCCCTCCTCCTCGTCCCAAGCTGCACGGAGATCGTGGGCCAGGCGCAGAACTGCGATCCGACGGTCCAGGCCTCGCGCGTGCTGCATCAGACGGCCGTCCCCGCGGGCACATACTTCCTCTGGGTGAAGGGCCCGAAGGTGGCCGGCACGGCCTACCACCTGGAGGTCTCCGTGACGCCGACCCCGGAAGGCGACACCTGCTCGGTCGCGACCCCGGTGACGCTGTCCGCAGGGCCCACCGGAGGCACGGCCACCCTCACGGGCACGACCGTGGGCATGGCGGACGACCTCAACGCCTGCAACGTGATCAGCGATCTCCCGGACCATCTCTACTCCCTCACGTTCGACCGCGAGCTGGACGTGAAGGTGAAGATGACGTCCGCGCAGGCGTCGGCCCGGGGCATGGTGTCGCTCGTCGACGCCACGTGCCGGGAGTCCAGCTCCGTGTGCAGTCCGTGGGAGGCGACGAACGTGACGACCCTGCGCGCGGGCAGCCTGGGCGCCGGCACCCACTTCTTCTCGGTCGACCACGCCACCGGCGGACCCGACGCGTACGCGCTCGAGGTCTCCGCGGCGCCGCATCAGCCGGGAGAGACGTGCGCGACGCCACGCCCGCTGGTGTTCTCCGAGGGCGCCGCGGGAGGCACCGCGGTCCTCGCCTTCGACCCCCATGACTTCTTCGATGACCCGAGCGTCGACTGTTATGGCAACGGGGCGGACGCGTTCTTCGCGTTCACCATCGACCGCGTGCTCGACCTGTACGTGGCCGTGCCGCGCGATGCGTCCACCGGGACGCCGCTCCTGTCCCTCCTCAAGAGCTGCGGCGAATCGCTGTCCTGTGATCCGATCTTCCAGTCCTCGGGGCCGTTCGCGCGGGGCAGCCTGCAGCCGGGCACGTATGTCCTCGCCGTGGATTTCGACCATGCGCAACAGGAGGGGCCCCTGACGCTCCAGGCCTCGCTGACGCCGCCCACCCCCGGGGACACCTGCGAGGTCGCCATTGCGCTCGGCATCCCCCCGGAGGGTGGCACCACCGTGGTCCCAGGCAGCTTCGCGGGCGCCTTCAACAACCACGAGGGGAGCTGCACGTTCTTCTCCCCGGATCGCGTCTACACCTTCACCACCACCCAGCGGATGAGTTTCATCGCCGAGGCCACCACCGCCTCGGGCACGAAGGCACCAGCCCTCACGCTGCGCGGCGGTACCTGTGACGGCGCGGAGTCCACCTGCGCCACGGACGGCAGGGCGCGGTCCTCCATCCGTGCCGAGGACCTGGCGCCAGGCACCTACTACGTGTTCGTGGACCAGGCGCTCTACAGCGCACCTGGCGACTACTCGCTGAAGGTGTCCCTGGGAGCGCGGCCAACGGGTGACGTCTGCGCCAGCGCGCTCCCCCTGGGGCTGCCGACGAGCGGCCCCGGCCAGGTCACCGTCCAGGGCGACACGGGGAGCTTCTTCCACGACCTGACGCCCTCCTGCGGGGCTTCGTCCGGGACGAGCAACGCGCCGGACTCCGTCTACACCTTCACCACCACGGCGAAGATGAACCTGCGCCTGTCCACGAAGGCCCTCACCTCCGGGTTCCGGCCCACCGTGTCGCTGCGCCAGGGTTGCGGCAGCTTCGACACCGACCTGCGCTGCGCGTGGACTCCCGACTACTCGCCCGATACGTGGACGAGCTACCGCGACCTGCCCGCGGGCACGTACTACGTCGTCGTCGACGGCTACGACGCCAACCAGGTGGGCGCCTTCGAGCTGGTGGCGCGCCTGTCCCCCTCGGGTCAGGTGGGGGAGAGCTGCACGAGCCCGGAGCCGGTGACGCTCTCCCAGGACACCTACGGCCGCGCGACGCTCACCCGCGCGTTCCCCGACTACTTCGAGGACCACCAGGACTGCTGGAGCTTCGACGGCAGCGACGCGGTCTTCGCCGTCACCACCGACCGTCCGCGACGCCTCCATGCCCGCGCCAAGGGTTCGCCGGCCGTGACGCAGCCGGTGCTGTCCGTCCGGGGCAGCCCCTGTGCCAGCTCGAGTTCGCAGCTCGCGTGCGAGCGCGCCTCGCTGGACGGCCTCTCGCGCGCCTCCGCGGACCTCCCGGCGGGCACCTCGTACCTCATCGTCAAGTCGCCCCTGGAGAACCCGACGGGCACCTTCCAGCTCGACGTGGAGGTGGACGACTTCGCGCCGGGCGACGTCTGCGCGGGCGCCCTCCCCGTCTCCTTCTCGAATGGCGCGGCGGGCGGCACGGCGACCGTCACCCTGGACCCTGCCGCGCACGGCTCGGACGTGAAGCTGTCGTGTGATTCCGGCAATCGGCCCGACACCTTCTTCACCTTCACCACGGACCGCATGCTCAACCTGTCGGCCACGCTCCGGCGTCAGAACACGAGCGACACGTTCTCCATGGGGCTCGTGGCGGGCTGCGGAGGGGCGGAGGCGGTGTGCCGCGCCACCGGCTTCTCCACGTCACCGCTGGTGCTTACGAAGAGCGCGCTGCCCGCGGGCACCCACGTGCTCGTCGTCCGGGGTGGCACGGGCTTCAGCGTGGACCTGTCGCTCACCCCGTGAGCGGTCGGGAACAACGCGGGGGCCTCCCGACGGAAGGCCCCCGCCTTGCGGAGCTCAAACGGCGTCGCGGATGCAATCAGCGCGCGCGGCCTGCGTACGGGCCCCATCCGCCCTTACTGGAGAACGCCATGCGTCCACCGCTTCGCCGTTTCGCACTCGTTGCCCTCGCGGGCTGTAGCGCCGTCACCCTGCTCACCGCGGCCGACACACGAAAGCCCACGACGGAGTGGTTGGCCCGTCCCTCCGAAGCGGCCCGCCTCGCGCGGGTGGAGGCGGGCCTCACTCCCGCTACGATCCCTGGTGAAGAGCCACGGCGCATGTCGCTCCAGCGCTGGATGGAGCTGTACAAGATTCCCGGCGTCAGCATCGCCGTGTTCGAGAAGAACGCGCTCGTCTGGGCCAAGGGCTATGGCGTGATGCAGGCCGGCGGCACGGACCCCGTCACGCCGGACACGCTGTTCCAGGCCGCGTCCATCAGCAAGCCGGTGACGGCGCTCGCGGCGATGCACTACGTGGAAGCCGGCAAGTGGTCGCTGGACGAGAACATCAACGACAAGCTCATCTCGTGGAAGCTGCCGGAGAACGACTTCACGAAGACGGAGAAGGTGACGCTGCGCCGCCTGCTCAGCCACAGCGCGGGCACCACCGTGCACGGCTTCCCCGGCTATGCCGTCACCGAGCCCCTTCCGACGACGGTGCAGATCCTCGACGGGGTGAAGCCCGCGAACACCGCGCCGGTGCGGGTGGACGTCGTTCCCGGGACGCAGACGCGCTACAGCGGCGGCGGCATCACCATCGTCCAGGCGATGATGGTGGATCAGCTCAAGAAGCCGTTTCCGCAGATCATGCGGGAGACGGTGCTGGCGCCGCTCGGCCTGAAGCACAGCACCTACGAGCAGCCCCTGCCCGCGTCCCTCGCGCCCCTGGCGACTTCCGGCACGTACTTCGGCGGCAAGAGCGTGGAGGGCCAGTGGCACGTCTATCCGGAGATGGCGGCCGCGGGCCTGTGGACGACGCCGTCAGACCTCGCACGCATCGCCATCGAGGTGTCGAAGGCGCGGGCGGGCAAGTCGTCGCGCGTGGTGTCCCAGGCCATGGCGAAGCAGATGCTCACGAAGCAGTCGGATGACTTCGGGATCGGGTTCCAGTGGGAGGAAGGCAAGAACCGCTTCGGGCATGGCGGCTCGAATGAGGGCTTCCAGTGCTCGCTGACGGCGTTCGCCGACTCGGGCAGCGGCGTCGTCATCATGACCAACTCGGACAGCGGCTACATGCTGTTGGATCGGATCGCCGACAGCGTGGCCGCCGAGTACGGCTGGAAGTCCTATGTCCCCCGCCCGGCGCCGATGTTCATCCAGGTGGGCCTGTTGGCACGACTCAAGGGAACGGAGGCCGCCCTCGCCTGGTACCGGTCGATGAAGCGGGACGGAGCGGAGGGGAAGCTCTCCCCCGACGACCTGAACAACCTGGGCTACCAGCTGCTCCGGGAGGGCCTGAAGGACGACGCCCTGAAGGTCCTCAAGGCGAACGTCGAGCTCTATCCCGACGACTCGAATGCCCACGACAGCCTGGGCGAGGGCTACATGGAGGCGGGGCAGAAGGCCGAGGCCATCACCCACTACAAGAAGTCCTTCGCGCTGGATCCGAAGAACACCCACGCCGTGCAGATGCTCCAGAAGCTCGGCGCGCAACCCTGAGCCTTCCGGCGCCGCCTGGGTTCAGGTGGCGCCGCGGGCACGGCCTCCCGCGAGTGTCATGGGCCGCCCTGTCGGATCGCTCGTGGGTCACCTCCTCGGATCGCTGTCCCGATCAGCCCGCGTGCTCGGGAGCGGGACCTCCAAGAGTCAGGACCGGTACCGCTCCGCCTCCTTGAAGAACTGCGTGAGCGAATGCTCCAGGAGCGACTCGCGCGACTGCATGTATCGGCGCGCACGGAGGAAGGGCAGCCAGACGCGCTTCCCAACGCGCACCTGGGACTCCTCCATCTTCGCCCGCAGCACCCACGTCCCGCCCAACCGCCGCACCAGCACGTCTCCCAGGTAGGCCCCGAGTGCCGGTGCGGTGTGCCCATCGATGAGTTGCCGCTCGTACCTCTCCGGGAAGTTCTCCCGCCAGAAGAAGAAGTCGAGGTCCGTGAGAGACTCGGCCGTCTCGTCCATCATAGACGGCACCTTGGTGTGCAACGCTGCCACGAGTCTTTCGGACAGCTCTCCATAGGCGGCGAGGACGCGCTCCGGGTTCTCCACGTCAGAGGGATGGGCGACTGGGAGCCACTCCTCCGGCTCCAGAGGCCGGAAGGCGTTGAGTTCAGCAATCTTCTGCTGACGCTCGCTGATGGCGAACTCATCCGGTAGCCGTGAGAGGAACGGCGCCACGTCAGCGTGGAAGCGCGGCTCGACGGGTACGAGTGCGGCGCTGCGCTCCCTCAGCGTGCGCAGCACCGTGTCGAAGTCGAGCTCCGGCCGCAGGTGGACATGGGATCGAGCCTGAGCCACGCGCGCGTCCTCACTGTCGAAGTCGGCAGCAGTGGGCCGCAACACCAAGAGAACGGAGCCATTCGGGAGTTCCTCCACGAGGTGCGCAGGCGTAGAGAGCATCCGCTCTCGGCCGACGGATTCCACCAGCTTCGGACCGAAGATGTTCAGCCAGAACAACTCATAAATCTTGTCGAACCCATCCCTGCGAGAGGTCGTTCCATCACGACCGAAGTAGGGAGCGCCTGCGAGTTGCCGGTCCGCCATGCCATGGGCCATGGCATATGTGACGGGAATGTACCGAGCCCAGGCTCGGACCATTTCAATGAACTCCCAGCAGCGCTTCGCGCTCGAAAAGAAAGAAAGCGGCTGGAGCGCTACCGAGATCCCCAGTTCGGCGGGCGAGGCTGCGCCGCCGAGGCTGAGTGTCATATCCAACGCCGGAGCCATGGTTCGATAAAGCCCGATGGATACGCTTCCGGCTCCGCGCTCTTCCTCAAGCGTCTTCGAGATTGCGGTGCGTGAGTACTTCCGTCGCCGCCTTCCTTCGATAACATCCGGCATCCACTCGCCTGCATGCGCCTCGAGTGCATTGAGGATGGACTCCAACTGCGTTTCGCGCGCGACGCGTTCGGCGGCAGTGCCGTCGACGAGCAGCCGCAGTCGGTCCTCCGCTGGCAGCTCATGGAACTCCAGGATCTTCATTGGAACTGCACCTCCACACCGGCAACATCACTCTCAGCTTTCCTCACTGAGCGTTCCAGTGCATCAAGATCTTGAGGCAGGAGCCTACCGCCCTCGTAGATGACTCGAACTCTCTGAACCTGCGCTTTCTGCACAAGCCCTGGTCGGCGGATAGACAATGTTTCCCCGTAATACCGAAGTGCCTCGCCAGCATCGTCAATCAACTGAGATTGGAGCGGCTTTTCCTTCATCAATGAAAGGTCCCGACTCTTGAGGCTGAACGTCTCCACGCGGGGCGTCGGGCCAGCGGCGGGCCCCTCTTCGATGGCGAGCACATCCGCGAAGCGAAGGTCCGCCTTCGCAACCCCCACGTGCGTCTCGATGCGGGGCTGGTCGAAGTCTTTGAGCCACCGCCGCTGCGCCCGCGGCCGGGCCGCGTCCTCCTCCATGAGGGCGACCATCTTCCTCTCGAAGGCCAGGCCCCGAGCGTACCGGTCACGCATCACCTGATAGCCCGCCCACTCCAGCGGCCCCTTGGACGCCTTGTGCTGCACGATTTCCGCAGCCCTTCTCTCCAAGTACGACAGGTAGTCCGGCCAGAGCGAATGCACTTCGGCACCTGGAGGTGCAGCTTTCAGCAGCGCCTCGCGATGCTTCTTCAGGAAACCCACGTCCATCGGCAGCCGCGCTCCTCCTGCCTCGGCCTCCGCCTGCCGCAACTTCGCTTCCGCCACCTCCGCGGGGATTCCGGCCACGTCCGGCGGAAGGGAAGGTCTGCCGCCACTTCGCTTCCCGACGCCGCCCCCCGTTGCGCTGGCTCGAGAGGGCTCCCGATACCGCTCCGCCAATGTGGCCTGCGCCTTCGGCAGGTTGCCTCGGGCTTCATGGAGGGCCACGACGCCAGCCGGCCCCTCCACCACCGCGAAGAGGGCGACCTCACGTTTGCCCCGAATGAGTGAGAAGACCTCGCGGACTGCGTCGGGGCCGAATTGCTCCTCCAACTCCTTCACGACGGCTTTCAGCGCTCCGACGTCCGGCGCCGAGAGCCGCCGAAGGCCCGCCCGCCCGCCGGACATGGACTCCGCAAGGGCTCGCGCTCCCTTGCCCCCGGCATACAGCGCCACCATCAGCGCGGCCGGCGCCAGTTCGCGCGTGGCCTGCTCGTACTTCCCCTGAGCCAACGAGTACGCCCCGTGCCCCGTCCCCACCGTCAGGTGGTAGAAGCCCACTGGAACACCGAAGGTGAGGTGGTCGAAGGCCCCCGCCGAAGTGCTTCCCGGCGAGTAGTGCCGCTCCGTCAGCGCCTTCTGCACTTCGTCGAGAGCCGCCTGGTAGGGCAGTGGGAGTTCGGTGCGCTTCGCCCAGAGGCTCTGCCCCCGCGCTCCGTCGCTGGCCGCACTGCTGGAGAGGATGTCCCGGCCTGCGCGCCCCAGGCCGCGCAGCACGTCGCGCGCCTGCTCACCTCTCTCCGGGAAGCCCTCCAGCGCCAGGCCCCGCCGCTTCAACTCCTCGCGCACGGTGGCCATGGCGCCCAGCGTCTCGCGCAGTTGCTTGTCACGGGCGAGCCGTTGCACCACCTCGCGCAGCTCATCGTCGAAGGCCGAGTGGAGGACGAAGAGGGCGAGCACCTCGGAATATGGCACGCCGTACTTCTCGACGGACGTGACGAGGAAGGCCGCGCGCTTGCGGCCGAGGGCTTCCGAGGCCCGCGCGTCCATCGGCCCCAAGGCCCCCAGGCGGACCGCGTCCCAGTCCTCCAGCGACTCCACCAACGCGGCCATGTCCACCCCGCGCTGCATGGCCACGAATTGCGCGGGCGAGGCACACGCCAGAAAGGGCTCCAGCACCTCCCGGCTGGAATCCAGGTGGGGCCAGCCCGAAAGCACGGGCCTTCCCCCACAGACGACGGCCCCGCCGCTGGCCACCGCCTTCGCGCCTGACGCACCCGCGCCCTCGCTCTCCCCAACGAGTGGCTCGCGTCGAAGGCCCAGGGGCTCCTCCGCCCCCTCCGCAGTGGAGACCAGCACCTCGCCCGGGTACGCCCCCTCCGCCGCGCTCCTCACCGCCTGGGTGGACGCGGACGAAAAGGGCCTGAAGGCCAGGGTGGCCCCATGGCCCGACTTCGCGGGCAACGAGGCGCAGCCCGCGTTCAGCAGCGCCACCGCCAGCACGAGGCCAAGCCCGCCGCGCCAAGGCCGCTCAGCGCGCATGGTCCACCCCCAGTCCCACGGCCGCGAAGGCGCCCGGCCGCAGCGACCCCTCCGCCGTCGGGAACAACAGCGTGCCGCCTTGCCCCACCGCGTACAGCGTCCCTCCGAGGAAGCGCCACCGGGCCTCGCTTGAAACGAGGTAGCGCGCGCGTGGCTGGCCCATGCCCATCGCC
>NZ_RAWA01000413.1 GCF_003611675.1 Corallococcus sp. CA053C | reverse complement strand
GACCTGGCCACGCTCGCCCGCGACGTCGCGGACACGCTGGGCGCCCAGGGCTTCACCGGCGCCGTGGACTGGGTGGGCCACTCGCTGGGCGGCCGCGTGTCCCTCGCCGCGAGCCTCCACACCCCCGAGCGCGTGAAGCGCCTCACCCTGCTGGACATCGCCCCGGGGCCGGTGCCCCTGGACCTGTCGGAGAGCGGCTACGTGCTGGACATCCTGCTCCAGGCCCCGCCCCGCGCCGACAACCGCCGGGCCCTGCGCGCGGACCTCACCGGCCGCGGCCTGTCCGAGCCCCTGGCGGACTGGCTGCTGATGAACCTGGTGCCCGACGGCGACGGCGTGCGCTGGCGCTTCGACCGCGACGCCCTCTTGCGCCTCCACCAGCGCGTCAACGGCGAGGACCTCTGGAGCGCCGTGGAGCGCCCCGCGCACCCGCCCGTGCGCTGCATCCGGGGCGGCCGCAGCCGGTACGTGCCGGACGAGAGCGCCCGGCGCCTGGAGGCCGCCGGCTGTCCCGTGGCCACGCTCCCGGACGCGGGCCACTTCGTCCACGTGGACAGCGCCCAGGCCCTGCTCGCGTGGCTGATGGCCGGGTGATGGACTCCCAGACCGTCCTGCTCGTCTTCATCGCCGTGGGGCTGGATGGCCTGGCCGGGCTCGCGGGCGGCGTGCTGTCCGAGCGCTGGTTGCAGCGGCACCTGCCCGCGCTGGTGGCCTTCGCCGCCGGCACCCTCCTGGCCGCCGTCTTCCTGGAGGTGTTGCCAGAGGCCGTGTCCGCGCGCGGCGACGCCGCCTTCACGTGGGCCCTGGGCAGCTTCGTCACCCTCGCCCTCCTGGAGTGGGCGCTGGGTCACCACCACCACCACGCCGAGGCCGCCGCCGGTCATGCCCATGACCACGCCCATGGCCATGCCCACGGCCATACCCACACCCACGGCGTGCCCACCCTGCCCGCGGCGTTGCTCGCGTCGGATGCGCTGCACAACGTGGGGGATGGCGCGGCCGTCGCGGCCGCCTTCCTCGTGTCTCCCAAGGCCGGCTTCGCCACCGCGTTCGCCGTCATCGTCCACGAGCTGCCCCAGGAGGTAGGCGACTACGCTCTCTTGCGCGCCGCGGGCTGGTCCCGCCTCCGGTCCCTCGTCGGCCTGGGCGCCGTGCAGCTCACCGCCGTGGCCGGCGCCGCCGCGGTGCTGCTGGGCACCCGGCACCTGCCGTCGCTCCAGGGCACCGTGCTGGCCATCGCCGGCGGCTCGTTCCTCTACATCGGCGCGGTGGACCTGCTGCCGGAGCTGCGCCGGGGCCCGGACTCGCGCAAGCGCGTGGGTGGGTTCCTGTGCGGCCTGCTCCTCATCGCCGGCCTCCACTTCGCGGAAGGCCTCCTCGGCATCCACGGCTGAGCGCGTCCTGAAACACGTAAAACAGGTTTGAGCGGTGCGTCAATGTGCAGGGGCTAAACATGGCTCCCTGCGTAACAGGCGCTTCCCGTGAATTTATGTTGACCTGCTGTTACCGACCCCATCTACTCTCCGAATAGACAGTCATTCTCCGGGTGAACACACGCAGCATCCCCCCGGACCTGTTTTTGAGGGGACGCCACATGCCACGCCTCGGCGAGCTGTCAGGTGCCTGGAGCCGGTCCCCCTTCGCCTGTGCGGGGCCGCGGGCCCCCACTGCCGGCCCGGGGGCGTTCGCCTCCGTTCCGGATTCCACCCGCGAAACAGAGGTCACCACCATGTACACCAAGGCCGAGATCGTTCGCGTCGCCGCCGTCGTTGACTCCTGCACCTGCAGCACCGGCATGAGCACCACGACCTGCGCCGGGCTCATCCAGTCCTCCGACTGCTAGTCGTTCCCGCCACACCCACACACCACACCCCAAAGAGAGACCACCACCATGTACACCAAGGCCGAGATCGTCCGCGTCGCCGCCGTCGTTGACTCCTGCACCTGCGGCAGCGGGATGGGCACCACCACGACGACCTGCACCGGGCTGATCGCCACCGATTGCTAGTCGTTCCCGCCACACCCACTCACACCTAGAGACGGAGACTCCCATGTACACCAAGGCTGAGATTGTTCGCGTTGCCGCCGTCACGGATACCTGCACCTGTTCCAACGGGATGACGGTCATCCTGACGTGTAACGGCCTCCAGGAGTGCTAGTCGGAGTGCGCCTCCGGGCGTAGTCGCGGGCGGGTGGGGCTTCACGCCCTGCCCGCCCGTTGTCCTTTCGGGCGCGCCTGCCAGGATGCGGCCCATGCAAGGAAAGTCCGTGATTGTCACCGGTGCCTCCGCGGGCATCGGCGAGGCGCTGGCGGTGGCCCTGGCGGCCCGGGGCGCGAACGTGACGCTGGCGGCGCGCGACACCCAGGCGCTGGAGCGGGTGCGGGGCCGGTGCGAGGCCGCGGGGGGCAAGGCCCTGGCGGTGCCCACCGACGTGGGTGACCCGGAGGCATGCCGCCAGCTGGTGGAGCGCGCGGTGGCGGCGTTCGGCGGCGTGGACGTGCTCGTCAACAACGCGGGCGTCACCATGCACGCACGCTTCGAGGACGTGAAGGACCTGGGCCTCTTCGAGCGGCTGATGCGCATCAACTACCTGGGCGCGGTGCACTGCACCTTCCACGCGCTGCCGCACCTCAAGGCGCGCAAGGGGCTGCTCGTCGCCATCTCCTCGCTGACGGGCAAGACGGGCGTGCCCACGCGCACCGGCTACGCCGCCAGCAAGCACGCCATGCAGGGCTTCTTCGATTCGCTGCGCATCGAATTGCTGGGCACCGGCACGGACGTGCTCGTGGTGTCGCCGGGCTTCGTGGCCACGGACATCCGCGCGCACGCGCTGGGCGCGGAGGGGCGGCCCCTGGGCACGAGCCCCCGCGACGAGGAGGGCGCCACCATGGACCTGGACACCTGCGTGGCCCTCATCCTGCGCGGCATGGAGCGCCGTCAGCGCGAGGTGGTGATGACGCTCGCGGGCCGCGTGGGCCAGGTGCTCAAGCTGGTGGCCCCCGGGCTGTTGGACCGGCTGGCCGCGCGCGCCATCCGCGGCAAGCAGGCCTGAGCTACGCGCGCTACTTGGAGTCCACCTTCGACACCATGCCCCACAGGCCGTCGAAGGTGGCGTTGCCCACCTGGTGCAGGCCGAAGCCCCAGAGGAAGGCCGTCATCCACGCGCCGGAGCCGCCCCAGGTGGGCGCGAAGACATCCAACACCTGGAGCCCCAGCAGCACCGCGATGATGGACATCATCCCCAGCACCGCCAGCTCCACCTTCCAGAGGTCGCGCGACCTGGGCAGGGGGATCCAATCCAGGTTCACCAGCGCCTCGGCGCCCGGGGTGCCGGCCTGGGGAGGCAGGGGCGTGAGGTTGCCGCTGGCGGGCGCGCCGGGCAGGGGCGTCACGGGCTCCTGGGGCTTCTGCGAGAAGGGGTCCAGCGTCACCGACGGTGCCGGGGACGGGGGCGCCTGCATCCGGCTGCCGGCGGCGGCAGCCCGCTGGCGCAGGGTGGCGTTGCGCGCGAAGAGCTCGCGGGCGGCGCGGTACTCCGGCGCGGCCAGGTTCGCCTCGCCCTTGTCCAGGTGCGCGCGCGCCGCGTCCAGGTGCGCGTCCACCTCCGTCTCCCAGTCCGAGCGGGTGCTCAAGTCCCCACCCCCGCCGGCTGCCACCTGGGCCGCGGCCACCGCTTCGTCCAGGTTGTCCACCAGCGCGCGCAGGTACAGCGCGTGCGCGGACTGGTAGTACAGGAAGGCCTCGTCCACGCTGGCCGACTTGCGCGCGCGCGCCCGGACGAGCTTCTCGCCCACCTGGGCCCGCAGCTCCGCCCACTCGTCCGGCGTGAAGCCGCCCGGCAGCTCGCGCACGTTGATGGAGCCCTCCAGGTCCGACAGGAGGATTTCGAGGAACGCCTCGCGCGCGGCCTCCACCAGTCGCCGGGAGGCGTCCAGGTCGGGCCCTGGAAGCTGCTGCCGCGCGCGCAGCAGGTACAGCGGCAATTCACCCTGGAGCCGGTGGGTCACCGGATCATCCCCGCGCTGGGTCATCAATGTCTGGGATTGCTGCTCCAATTCCGACAGCCGCGACTCCAGCACCGCGCGCGCCACCGACTCCAGGTCGAGCGTGCGCAGGAACTGGGCCTGTTCGGTGAAGTCCGCGGACGTGGCCTGTTCATTCTGGAGCAGCGCCTCCACCGCCTTGAGCTTGCGCTCCGCGTCCAGCAGCGCCACGCCCTTCAAGCCCTCCAGCTGCCGCAAGAGCCCGGACCAGAGCGAGAACAGCTGGAGGCGCGCCTCGAAGAGGGCCAGCACGGAGTCCTGCACCACGAGCCCGCTCAGCGGCCGCTGGATGTTCGCCAGCAGCGCGTCCACCTGCCGCCGCAGCGACGCGGCCACCGTCGCCTCGCGCTCCAGCGGACGGGCGGGCACCAGTTCCTGGAGCTTCTGGCGCGCGGCCTCCGCCCTACCCCGCAGCGTCACGCGCGGGCGCACGCGCTGCACGTAGAAGCGCACCGCCGCGGACGTCACCACGCCCAGGAAGATGAGGAAGGCGCCCCACGTGGCGGGCGTCTTCACCCAGACGGTGAAGGTCTGCTCCACCGGCGTGCCCTGGGGCACGAGCAACCGCACCGTGCCGGTGTACTCGCCGGACTCCGGCAGCCCGGACACGTCCAGGTTCAAGAGGCCCGTGCCATGGGCGGGCACCTGGAGGACGCCGCCCGCGCCCGGCCCCTCCGTCGCGCTGTCCGCGCCCCGGAAGACCCAGCGCGCGTCCTGCGCCTGCACGGGCGCGGCGCCATTGCCCGCGCCGCCCTCCTTGCGATCCAACTGCACCACCGCCGCCGGCCCCACCGCGCCGCCCACGCCCGCCGTCTCCCGGAAGGACAGCCGCACCGTGGCCTTCCCGGAGAAGGGCCCCAGCGTCCAGCCGCGCGCGGGCGCCACCGGGTAGAACTGCACCGTGGGCGCCGCCTCCACGCGCTGCACGAAGAGCGGCGTCACTTCCCGCGCGCCGTCGCCCAGCAGCACCACGCGGCCCTTGTACTCACCGGGCGCGGGCAGGTCCGCCGACAGCGTCACCGTCACCGGCTGCCGCACGGAGATGGGCGCGTCCGCCGCGCCGTCCGTCGTGTTCCCCACGCGCACCGTCACCGGCACCTGCGTGCCGTCCGCGGCGAGCAGCGGATCCACCAGCACCGTCACCCGCGTGTCCGCCGCGCCCGCGTCTGGCGCGTCCCCTTCGGCTTCCGAAGGCAGCAGGTCCACCCGCAGCACCGTCTCCACGTGCGCGGTGGACGTGCGCAGCCGGACCTCGTTGTTGGAGGTCTGTCCCGCGACGCTGAAGCGCGGCGCCGCGAGCGCGAGCGTCGGCAGCAGGCAGAGCAGGGTCACGGTCCCGCGGTTTCGAGCTGGAAGGCCCATGCGCGGGGACGATAGCAGTCCCCCACCCCGGCCCCGCATCCCGCATGCACGTCACGCGCGCGGGCGCTTCAGCCCCAGCCCAGACGGCGCAGCACCCAGGGCGACAGGCTGGCGCGGATGGTCTCCAGGGGGATGCCCTCGTCGTCCTCGGCGGCTTCGTGTTCGGGGCGCGGGTCACCGCTGTGGTGCAGCGCGACCAGCTCCAGGTCCTGCGTGAAGCACGGCGAGCCGGACGAGCCCGGGTGCGTGTTGGTGCAGTACGTGACGCGCGTGTGCGAGCGGTTGACGCCCTGGAACGTGTCCAGCGCCACCTGCATCGGCCGGCCCTTGGGGTGCTGCATCACGAGCGCGAGCGCGCCGGGCGTGAAGGGCATGGGCGACGCGGGCAGCGGGATGAAGCCGCGCGGGCGAGCGCCCAGCAGCTCCTCGCCGGGGGCGTCCTGGATTTGCAGGAAGGCGTAGTCCAGCTCGTCGTGCGTGGCCTCGCGCGGACGGGGGTGCATCAGGTCCGCCGGGCTGTGCGGGCTCTGCGCCAGGCACGCCGTCACCGTGAACACGCGGCCGGGGTGCACCGCGATGCGGTCCGGCAGCACCTTCAGGTCGAAGCGCACGCGCAGCGCCTCCACCAGCCGGTGCTCGATGACGTGCGAGTTGGTGAGCACCACGTCCGGCGCCACCAGGAAGCCCGTGCCCAGCGCGCGGCCTCCGTCCAGCTCCACGCGGCACACGCGCCGCGACAGCGTGGCCAGCCGGTCGCGCCACACCTCCGGCGTGAGCGCCTGCTTCGACGCCTGGACGATGCGCGCCAGCGCGCTGCCGGACACGCTGCGCTGCACGGAGGAGAAGTACGTCTGGAGGAAGCGGCGGATCCGCGGATGGCCGGGCGCCGCCGCCTGCGCGCCGCGCACGAGCGTGTCCGTCCACCCTTCCGTCTCCGCGGTGTGCACGAGCGCGCGGGCGCGGGCCGCCCCCTCCCGCGCCACGGGAGGAACGAGGTCCCGGCCGCATTTCACCGTGACCATGCGTTGGAGGTCCTCCACCGAGGCGAAGGCGCCCTGGAGGGCGTGGGTGAGTTCCTCCCGCTCGGAGCCTTCAAGCTCCATCCGTGTCCTCTCGGGGCCGCGCGCCGTCACGCCTGCCGTGTGACTTGCAGTGTACGCATGCGGGCCGCGTTTGCACCGCATGCGGAGCGCTCGCCGGGCCGGGCCCCTTGCGCGCATCCCCTGTGTTCCCCACCGCCGTCCGCTGCTGGACGAATACACGGGCCCGCGTACCGGGAGTGGGGAATGACCCGACCTGATACAGCCCCCGGGATCAGCGCACCGCCCAGGTGGTGGGGGACAGCGACGAGGCGAGGTCCGGCCGGCCGGGCACGCCCAGCCGCGAGGCGCCCGCCTGCAACGTCCCGGCGAGCGTGGGCAGCACACGGAAGTACACCTGCACCAGCTCACCCTGTGCGCGCGGAGGAAGGCGCAGCGACAGCGCCCCGTCCTGCACGTCCCAGGACGTCACCTGTCCGGAGGCCACCAGCGCCTCCAGGCTCGCGGGGTCCACCTGCACGCCCGCGGGCAGCTCCTGTTGGAACAGCAGCGGCAGGGACGAGGGAGCGCCCAGTTGCACCCGCACGTCGGAGAGCTGCCCCACGCGCGCCTCCTTCGGCGCGACCACGGCCAGCTGCAGGCCGCCCTTCGCCTCGGACTTCCACGGCACCGCCGCGGCCAGCGACAGCGAGAAGCCCAGCCCCGGCACCGCGGGCTCCGCGCGCACCGTCCACGCGTGCGTCCCCGCCGAACCCGGCGCGGCCGCCTCCAGCGCCAGCACCTCGCGCAGCGCCTTCGCGTCGTAGGTGCCCTCGGTGACGGTCTGCCCGTCGCGCGCGAGCGTCACGCGCACCTGGGCCGGCAGCGGTTCGCGGAAGAGCACCAGCGCGGCGCGCAGGCCCACGCGGTTCGCCTGTCCATCCCCCCAGCCCTGGCCCGGCGTGTAGTGCGCGAGCAGGAAGGCGCCCAGGTCCGCCAGCGGCGCCTTCGCATCGCCCTGGAGGGCGAGCACCGCCATCGCCGTGGCCTCCACCTCGGAAGGCCCGGCGCCGTCCGCGCGCACCATGCCCGGCTCCACCGGCAGCGACGCGGTGCCGTCCGCGCCCTGCTTCAGCGCGTCCCGCACGCGGGTGCGCAGCGCGTCCGCCACGGAGCCGGACACCGCGCCTTCAGCCAGCAGCACCGCCGCCGTGTAGCCGTCCTTCACCTGCGGCAGGTAGCGCTCGAAGACACCTGCGGAGCGCGCGGTGAAGGCCAGCGCGCGCTGCTTGCCTTCGGGCGTACCCGTCGCCGCGCGCACCGTGCGGGCGCAGTCCGCCGTCGCCACCAGCAACCGCTGGAGCGTCCAGCCCTCGCCGCCCTGGCAGGTGCCGTCCGGCCGCTGCGCCTTCGCCACCTGGCCCACCAGCCGCTCCCCCAGCCGCGCGAGTACGGGGTTCTGCGGGTGGGCCAGCGCGCCTTCCGCCAGTCGCGTCGCCACGTCCACCGACGGCGCGCGCGCGGCCCGGAGCACGCGCTGTCCGGCCACCAGCGACAGGGCCTTCAGCGCCTCCGCGTCCGGCGTCTCGCCCAGCGCCTTGAGCAGCTCCGGCGCCTGACCCGCGAGCAGCAGCGCGTACGCATCCGCGGCCACATCCGCCGGCCGGCGCTCCACCGCCGCCAGCTCCGCGCGCACCACGCCCAGCGCGCCCGGGTACACCTGCAACCTCACCCGCTCACTGCCGGGCTGCGCGTCCGCGGGCCCCACCAGCGACAGCGTGCGCGGTGCCGCCAGCGAGCCGCCCCGCGTCTGCACCACGGGCTGCCCGGTGGCCCACACGTCGAAGTCGCGCACCACCGCGTCGGTGTCCCCCAGCGAGGCCCGTACCGTCACCGGCCCCGCGCCCTGGGCCCGCACCGTCACCATCGCCACCGCGCTGCCCCGCGCGGGCACCTTCACCGTGCGCGCGCCGTCCTCCACCTGCGCGCCCCGCGCGTCCACCTTCAGCGCGGCCACGACCTCCTTGTCGGTGGTGTTCACCACCTGCACCGGCAGGCGCACGGTGTCGCCCGCGCGCAGGAAGGGCGGCAGCACCGGATCCACGTAGGTGGGCAGCGTGCCCGCGAAGGACGTCACCGCCCCCGCCTGCGCGCCGGAGCGCGAGTGCGCGAGCGCCAGCACCCGCCACTGCGTCAGCCGGTCCGGCACGCGCACGGGCACCGTCGCCGCGCCGCTCGCGTCCGTCACCACCAGCGGCTCGAAGAGGAACGTCTCCGGGAACCACGCGCGGGTGGGCGCCGCCGCCGCGCCGTCCCCGTCGTCCTTGTTGTTGTCCGCCTCCTGCTCGATGGACTCTTCGCGCATCGCGTCCATGGCCATCGAGGGGGGGGCAGCCGGCGCCGCCATGCCTACGCCTCCGC
>NZ_RAWA01000412.1 GCF_003611675.1 Corallococcus sp. CA053C | reverse complement strand
CACCCGGGGCGGTCCCGCCGCGAAGCCCGCTCCCGCGCGCGCCGCGCCCCCCCGCCGCGCGCCAGCCCCCGAGCCTCGCTACGACGACGACGACGATGATGCCGCCAGCGCCGGACCGGATCCCTGGTCGCGCGACGCGCGGGACTCCGGCTCCAGCCGCTCGCCCATCGATGATCCGGAGGTCCTGCTCGACGACGCGCGCTCGTTCCTGAAGGAGCTGGAGGGCCCGGACCGCATCGCGTTCTGGGGCGCGGCGCTGGTGGTGCTCTCCTGCTTCATGCCGTGGAAGGAGACGGCCGCGGACGGTGACTTCCTGGGCCTCATCAGCCTGGGCTTCATCTCGTTCCTCTTCGCGGTCGCGACGATGGTCTTCATCGGCATCCGCGTGCGCAACCTGATGGCCTGGGTCAGCCCCATGCTGCCGTGGGGCGCGCAGATGGTGTGCACCGTCGTGTGCCTCGTCTGGACCCTGGTGTTCCTGAAGATCTCATCGGACACCACGCTGGTGCCGTCTCCGCTCGGCAACTCGGAGATGATGAACTCGTCGCCGAGCATCGGCTGTTTCCTGGGCGTGCTCGGCGCGGTGATAGCCCTGCTGGGGGGCCTGATGGGCCTGCGCCGTCCGTCGCAGTAGGCGCGGCGGCGAGGATTTCGCTGCCGTGCCGGAGGGGAGCGGGCTACCGTCGCCGGTCACCATGTCCGACGCCTCGCCCCTCTCCCGCCTGCTCGACGCGCTGGGCTCGGCCGTCGTGGGCCAGCCCCGCGTCCTGGCCGACCTGGTGACGGCCTTCCTCGCGCGCGGCCACGTGCTGCTGGAGGGCGTGCCCGGCGTCGCCAAGACGCTCACCGCGCGCAGCATGGCGGGCGCCCTGGGGCTGTCCTTCTCCCGCGTGCAGTTCACGCCGGACCTGATGCCCGCGGACATCCTGGGCACCAACATCTTCCAGCCCCAGGCCCAGTCCTTCCGCCTGATGAAGGGCCCCGTCTTCACGGAGGTCCTGGTCGCGGATGAGATCAACCGCACCCCGCCCAAGACGCAGGCGGCGCTGCTGGAGGCGATGGAGGAGCGGCAGGTCACCATCGACGGCGTCACCCACCCGCTGCCGCCGCACTTCTTCGTCGTCGCCACGCAGAACCCGCTGGAGCTGGAGGGCACCTATCCCCTGCCCGAGGCGCAGCTGGATCGCTTCCTCATGCGCGTGCGCGTGGGCTATCCGGACGCGGATTCAGAAGGGGCGCTGCTGCGCGCCTACCACCAGCGCGAGGGCCGCGCGCCCACCGTGACGCGCGTGCTGGACGCGGCCACGTTGACGGAGCTGCAGGACCGCGCGGCCCGCGTCGCGTGCGACGAGTCCATCCTCCAGTACGTCGTGCAGCTCGTGCGCGACACCCGCGCCCACCCCCGCGTGCGACTGGGCGCGAGCCCCCGCGCGTCCCAGTCCCTGCTCGCGGCGTCCAAGGCGCACGCGGCGCTCCAGGGCACCGACTTCGTCACGCCGGATGACGTGAAGGCCGTGGCCTTCAGCGTGCTCAACCACCGCCTCCTCCTCAAGGCCGAGGCGGAGGTGGAGGGCGTCACCGCGGACGACGTCCTCCGGCAGATGCTCGAACGGGTGCGAGTGCCCCGGTGAGCCTCGGGCGTCCCGTCCCCACCGGCCTCGCCGTGGCCCTGTTCGCCGGGGCGCTCGTGCCGGCGGCGCTCGCGGTGGCAAGCCCCGCCTTCGGGTGGTTGGCGCTCGCGGTGGACGTGGCCGTGCTGCTCCTGTGCGCGGTGGACTTCGCGCGCGCGCCCCGGGACCGCGACGTGGAAGCGCACCGCGAGGTGGAGCCCATCCTCTCCTCCGGCGTGGACAACCCCGTGCGCTGGGTGCTGAGCGCGCGCACCGGAAGGCCCGTGCGGGGAGAGCTGCGCGACGAGCCGCCCCTCGACGTGGAGAGCCACGGCCACCGCCAGCCCTTCGAGCTCGAAGCCGGCGCCGCGCCGACAAAGCTCACGTACCGGGTGCGCCCGCCTGCACGGGGCGACGCGCGCTTTGGCGACGTGCACCTGCGGCTCCTGGGCCCCCTGGGCCTGTGCTCGCGGCAGGTGCGCCTGTCCGCGGCCCGGGACGTGAAGGTGTACCCGGACCTGAGCGCCCTCTCGCGCGAGGCGCTGTCGCTGGCGCGTGCGTCGGAGGCCGTGTCCGCGCGCACGCAGCGCCGCAAGACGATGGAGGGCCGCGAGTTCGAGTCGCTGCGCGAGTACCGCCCGGGCGACGACTTCCGCCACATCGATTGGAAGGCCTCCGCGCGCCACGCCCACACGCTGGTGCGCACGTGGCAGCCGGAGCGGCACCAACCCGTGCTGCTGCTGCTGGACTGCGGCCGTCACATGGCGGGCCGGGTGCAGGGCCGGCGCAAGCTGGACCACGCGGTGGACGCGGCGCTGCGGCTCGCCCGCGTGAGCCTGGACGCGGGCGACGTGGTGGGCGTCATGGCCTTCGCCAGCGACGTGCGCGCCTTCCTTCCGCCGCGCAAGGGCGCCGAACACCTGCGCCTCATCACCGAGTCCCTCTACCGCGCCGAGGCCGGCCTGGAGGAGAGCGACTACGGCCGCGCGTTCGACTTCGCGTTCGCCCGTCAGACGCGCCGCGCGCTCGTGGTGCTCTTCACCGACTTGGTGGATCCGGACGCGTCCGCCACGCTCCTCACGCGCACGCTGGCCCTGCGCCCCCGGCACCTGCCCGTCGTCGCATCGCTGCTGGACGAGGACCTGGAGGCCGCGGCCACCGACGTGCCCGGCGACGCACCGGCCGCCTACGCGCGCCAGGCCGCCGCGCGCATGGAGGCCGAATACCGCCTCACCGCCACCACGCTGCGCGACGCGGGAGCCCTGGTGGTGCGCGCACCCGCACGTGCCTTCGGGGCCGCGGCGCTCAACGTGTACCTGGACGTGAAGGCGCGCGGACGGCTCTGAAACACACGCGTGTTCGTGGAGCGCGTCAGACGCATTCGTCAAGAGCTTTGGACGACCCGCGGAACATTTCACCGAACGCGTGAGTGCAGGCAGCGGCGCTCCGCCGAACGCCGTGCTTGCCAATCGCGCGGAGGCCGAGTTTTCGGCCTCGCGGAGGACCCCCTTTACAGATCCGGATCGCTCCCCAGAATGGCGCGCCTCAATCGTCCGCGCACGCGCGCGCACGCTCCAAACCTACGGATGGGAGGCGGGACTTGGCGGAGGTCGCAAGGGGTTTGAGGGTGACGGTGGAGGCGGACGCCGCGGCCGTCGCGGCCCGCGCCGCGGAGGAGCTGGTCGCGGCGGCGTTGACGCCCTTCCACGAGCGCCTGCTGGCGGAGGAGCTGCTCGCGCGCAGCGGTGACACGCAGCAGCGCCTGGCCAACGCCCTGTCCGAAGCGAAGGTGGACCTGAACCCCCACCAGGTCGAAGCGGCGATGTTCGCGATGGACGCGCTGTCGCGCGGCGGCTGCATGCTGGCGGACGAGGTGGGCCTGGGGAAGACCATCGAGGCGGGCCTCGTCGTGGCCCAGCTCATGGCGGAGGGCAAGAACCGCATCCTCATCCTCGCGCCCGCGGTGCTGCGCGCGCAGTGGAATGCAGAATTGCGCGAGAAGTTCGACCTGGACAGCGTGCTCGTGGACGGCCGCAACGTGCGCCCCCACAACAACTGCTTTGATCAGCCCTTCCCCGTCATCTGCTCGCACCCGTTCGCCGCCAACCGCGTGAACCTGTTGGCGGAGATCCCCTGGGACCTGGTCATCATCGACGAGGCCCACCGCCTCCGGAACGCGCACCGCCCCAACAACAAGATGGGGCAGGCCCTGCGCGCGGGGCTCGCGGGCCGGCCCAAACTGCTGCTCACCGCGACGCCGCTCCAGAACAACCTGATGGAGCTGTTCGGCCTGATGTCGCTCCTGGACGAACAGATTCTGGGCCCCGAGCACGCCTTCCGCAGCCGCTACCGCGCGGACGAAGGCGGTGGCATGTCGGAGGCCGCCGCCTGTGAGCTCAAGGAGCGGCTGGCCCCGGTGGTGCAACGCACGCTGCGCCGTCAGGTGCGCGAGTACGTGCGCTACACCAACCGCCGCAGCATCGTGGAGGACTTCAACCCGTCCCCCGAGGAGCACGACCTCTACGAGAAGGTCAGCGAGTACCTGCAGCGCTCGGAGGTCGCGGCCATCGAGCCGGGCAAGAAGACGCTCCTGACGCTGTGCTACCGCAAGCTGCTGGCCTCCTCCACGTTCGCCATCGCGCCCACGCTGCGCAAGCTGTCGGAGAACCTGCAGAAGCGCCTGGAGGCCGCGCGGCTGGGACAGCAGGCCCTGGCGCTCTTCGAGCCGGAAGAGGCCAAGCAGTTCGTGGAGGAAGGCGAGGAGTGGTCCGACGACCCCGCCAAGGCCCCCGCGGTGCGCACGCTGGAGCAGGAGGTGTGGGAGCTGCGGCAGTACGCGGACCTCGCGGACTCCATCCGGATCAACGCCAAGGGTGAGGCGCTCAAGCGCGCGTTGGATCGCACCTTCGCGGTGATGCGCACGCACAGCTGGCCGGAGAAGGCGCTCATCTTCACCGAGTCCAAGCGCACGCAGCAGTACCTATTCAACCTGCTGTCGGAGCACGGCTACCAGGACAAGATCTCGCTGCTGTCCGGAGACTCGGGCAGCTCGCCCGAGGAGCGCCGGGCGCTGGTGGACGACTTCCGCAACCGCACGCAGATCCTCATCTGCACCGAGGCGGGCGCGGAGGGGCTCAACCTCCAGTTCTGCAACCTGGTCGTGAACTACGACCTGCCCTGGAACCCGCAGCGGGTGGAGCAGCGCATCGGCCGCTGCCACCGCTACGGCCAGCAGCGCGACGTGCTGGTGGTGAACTTCCTCAACCGGCAGAACGCGGCGGATGCGCGCCTGTTCGAGCTGCTGGAGAAGAAGCTCAACCTCTTCGACGGCGTCTTCGGCGCGTCGGATGAGATTTTGGGCGCGCTGGAGAGCGGCGTCGACTTCGAGCGTCGTGTGCTGGACATCTACCAGTCCTGCCGCAACCCCGCCGACATCAACATCGCCTTCGACAAGCTGCGCGAGGAGCTGGAAGGCGCCATCACCCAGCGCATGACGGAGATGAAGTCCGTGGTGCTGGAGCGCTTCGACGGCGACGTGCGCCGCAGGCTGCGCGTGGCCGGCGACCAGGCCAAGGAGGTGGTGGCCCGCCGCCAGCAGGAGGCGAAGGCGCTCACCGGCTCCGTGCTGGGCAGCCGCACCTCCGGACGGCTCCAGGTGGCCAAGGCCGCCTACGCCGTGCGCGACCGCACCCAGGACGCCGTCAGCTACCTGCAACTGGACGCCGCGGGGCTGCCGTCACGGCTGGCGCGGCTCGCGGGCAGCGAGGGCTGGTGGTTCGCCTACAAGTTCGAGATCACCGGCCTCAAGCCCGAAGAGAAGCTGGTGCACCTGGTGCTGGTGAAGGACCGCGACGGCGGCTTCCGGGCCCTGCCGCTGACGGACGGTGTCCACTTCACGAAGCTCGACGCCAAGGAGGAGAAGCGTCGGCAGCCCGCGCCGGTGTCGGTCCAGCTCATGCAAGAGCAGTCGCTCATGACCGCGAAGGATGAGCTGATTCGCGCGGCCGAGCGCCGCAATGCGTTGGAGTTGGACAAGGCCCGCGAGCGGGTGGACCGCTACGTCGAGGACTGCCTGATGGAGTCGCGCGAGGTGGTGGAGGCCGCGCGTGAGGCGTGGACCACCGCGCGCAAGGAAGTCTCGGGCGTGGAGGACACCGCGGAGCGCGCGAAGGCGCGGGCGCACTCGGACCGGCTGGAGCGCGAGTACCGCCGCAAGCTGGCGTCACTGCGCAACGAGGAAGAGAAGCGCTACGCGGCGAAGGACCGGCAGCTGGCGGAGCTGGCCCAGAAGGGGCGCGTGACGGAGAAGCGCACCCTCATCGCCTCCGCGTACTTCTGGCTGTCGTAGTCGAAGCTGGCCTGGCTCCGGGCCCCTTCACAGGGGCTTGAGCCGCACCCACGTCGCGCCCCAGCCTCCGTCCGCCTCGGAGGCGGTCTGGAAGTGCGCGACCTCTGGCAGCGTGGGCAGCAGGGTCTGCACGGTGCGCCGCAGCGCGCCCGTGCCCTTGCCGTGGATGATGCGCACGTCGAGCACCCCCTTCTGCCGGCAGGCCCAGAGGTACTCGGTGACGAGTTCCTTCACGTCCCGGGGCTGGAAGAGATGCAGGTCGAGGTTCCCATCGACCGGAATTTCTACGGCTTCGTCCTCACTGGTGGGCGGGGGCTCCGGCCCTTCCGGAGGCAGGGGTGGGTTTCGCCGGGACACCGTAGCGGGCCTCCTCCAGGCGCTTCTTTTCTTCCTGCGCCAGGCGCTGCTTCTCGCGCGCGATCCGGAACTCTTCCTTGAGGCTGGAGATCTCCCCCTTGAGGGACGAAATCTCGGTCGTCACGGCACCCTGGGTGGTGACACCAGCGTCTTTCGGGTGCTTGCCCGCCCGCTTGTCCTCCGCGCCAGCACCGCCAGCGGAAGTCAGGTGCATCACCAGTGCTGCCATGGTCATCGCCTTCATGGCCTTTCACGTAAGCAAGCGGTGTGCTCGGGCGCAAGTCATGTTGCGTGAGCAACGCTCCGCTGGCCGCCCTCCTCCTGATGCAGGACAACGCGTTCCGCGAGTCGAACAGCCGACAGAGGCGCGCTCCCTTCCGCCTTGTTGTTGATGGTCACGAAGACAGGACGCTCGCGGCGCACGGCCGCCATGCATACCCGGGCCAGCACATCGCGGGTGCCAACATCTTCGTCCACCAACTTGTTGAACGGGGCGTAGCGGGCGCGGGCCTCCTCGTAGCCGAGGTTCGGCGGCAGCATCCAGCGCACCACGACGGCGCGGGCCTCGAAGGCGCGCGTGAGCTTCGCCTGACGCGCGACGGGCGGCATGTGGGCCCAGACCGCGAGCACCGGGCTCACGCCCGTGTCCGCGAGCGCCTGGGCGAAGGCCTCCGTCAGCAGCTCCTCATTGCGCACCTCCACGGCGTACAGCGGGCCCCGGGGCAGCGCGGAGAAGAACGCGTGCAGCCGCTCCACGAAGCGCGCAGGCCCCCCGAGCGCGGCGGGGTCCTGCGGTGGGAACTGGAAGACGAGCGGGCCGGCCTTGTCTCCCAGGCCCTCCAGGAAGGGCCCCACGACGTGGTCCACCGCGTACGCGGCCTGGAGGAAGCGGTCATTCACCTGCCCCCGGTGCGCGCCGTAGCGGTCATGCACGGGGAAGCGCGCGAGCGTGCAGGCCTCGTGGGCCTTCACGAGGAAGCGGAAGCCGTCCGGCACCTGCTGGGCGTAGTCGGCGAAGGCGGCGGCGGGCACGGGCGCGTAGAACGTCCGGTCAATGCCCACCGTGCGCAGCACCGGGTGGTGCGCGTAGGCGCCCAGGCCTTCGCGCGCGAGCTGGGTGGTGGTGGCCTCGTGGTCGTAGACGAGGCCGGTCCAGCCGGGGAAGGTCCACGACGAGGTGCCCAGGAAGACCCCCTGCGGGAGCCGCTCGCCCAGCGCTCGCAGGTCGTCGGACACCGGGGCCGGGGCCACCGGCTGCGTGCGTCGGCGGGACGACACGGGGGCTTCTTCGAGCGCGCCGGTGAAGAGGTCGAACTGGGCGGGACGTCTCGTTGCGCTCATGCCGTCAGCTCCCTTCCTGCAGGGGGTCCGGTGGTGCCCCAGGGAGTAATCCCCAAGGCCACACAATGCAGGAGGTTGCCTTGAATCGAGGTGACGTTCCAGGTTTCCTGTACGGCCACCGGACAGCCGGGCGGGCCTACACCTTGAGGCGGATGGCCGCGGGCAGCACCGTCATGGTGCAGGGCAGCCGGCCCGGCGTCTCACCGTCCACGTCGAGGTACACGTCGCCCGTCTCCGGCTCGGCGTGGAGCGTGCGGCAGCGGAAGCGCCGCGTGTTCTTCCAGGTGACGTGGTCGCCGTTGTAGACGCCCTTGGACTTGAGGACGAAGTCACTCAGGCGGTAGTGGGACCAGAGCGTGATGTCGAAGAGGCCGTCGTGGGTGACGGCGTCCGGAGCGACGAACATGCCGCTGCCGAAGTAGCGTCCGTTGGCCACGGCCACCGTGGTGACGCTCACCGACTCCGGCGTGCCGCCATCCAGCGTCAGGCGCACCTGCTGCTCGGTGTACTTCACCAGGCCCTTCACGGTGCCCCACATGAAGCTGACGTGGCCGCCCAGCGCCTTGCTGCCGGAGTTCACCTCGCGCGCCACCACCGCGCTCACGCCGAACGAGGCGATGTTGGCGAAGAAGCGCGTCGCGGGCTGGCCGTCGTTGTCGATGAAGTCCAGCCGGCCCACGTCGAAGGGCTCCGTCTTCTCCGTGCGCAGCCGCTCCAGCGCGGAGCCCAACTCCAGGTCCCACCCGAACGTGCGGCGGAAGTCGCCGCCGGTGCCCCGGGGCAGCAGCCCCAGCGCGGCCTGCGGGTTGATGACCTGACCGTCGCGGAAGAAGCCGTTGGTGACCTCGTTCAGGGTGCCGTCGCCGCCGACCGCGACGATGCACTCGTAACCGTCGTCGATGGCCTGCCGCGCCAGCCGCGCCGCATCCATGCCGCCGCTGGTGAAGCCATGCCCGAACTCACCGAGCACCCGGCCCACCTGCGCGGAGATCTCCACCCATCGCTTCCCCGTCTGCCCGTTGGCGCTGCGCGGGTTGACCACGAGGAACGTCTTCATTCAGTGCCTTCTCCCTGCGAAACCGCTTGTTTACGCGGTTGTGACCCGGGGCTCCACTCCGTGACCCGACAGAAGACCCCGGGCCCCGGGGTGTTTGTCACCCGGGCCATGTCATGCTGGGCCCCACCCTCACCTTGC
>NZ_RAWA01000411.1 GCF_003611675.1 Corallococcus sp. CA053C | reverse complement strand
CCTCTCATGCAAGCAGGCCCGCCCCACCCAGGGGTCTGGTAGAAGCCCGCGCATGGCCGACGACGTCCTCGTGCTCGCGTACTCCGGATGTGACACCTGCAGGAAGGCGCTGAAGTGGCTGGAGGCGCGGGGCGTCTCCGTCGAAGTGCGCCCCATCGTCGACCGGCCGCCCACCGTGGCGGAGCTGCGCCAGTGGATCGCCGTGAGCGGCGTGTCCGTGCGCAAGTGGCTCAACACCAGCGGCCAGAGCTACCGCGCGCTCGGCAAGGCGAAGGTGGACGCGGCCTCCGACGCGGAGCTGGTGGAGTGGCTCGCCGCCGACGGCAAGCTCGTGAAGCGGCCCGTGCTTGTCACCCGGGAGTCCGTCACGGTCGGCTTCAAGCCCGAGTCCTACGAGGCCCTCTTCCCCGCGCCCACGTAACGAAGCCAGCGAAGCCGTCCTGTCGGGGGCGTGCGGCCAGCCGAGCCCTGGGTCGTCCGTCGTCGCGTGCGGGCGGGGTTGCCATCTTCCGGGTGCATGGAAATCGGCACCAGACGCCCGTTGGGGGAAATCCTCCTGGAACTCGGAGTGGTCGACAAAGGCCAGCTCCGGCTGGGACTCGTGCACCACCACGAGGTCCGGGTGCCCCTGGGCCGCGCGCTGGTGAGCGAGGGCGTGTGCACGGAGGCGGACGTGCTGCGCGGGCTCGCCGTCCAGTTCGACGTGGACGCGGTGGACCTGGACCGGCACCCGTTGGATCGCTCCCTCACCGCGCTGGTGCCCGCGCGCATCGCGAGACAGCACGGCGTCGTACCGCTGGGCCTGGAGCAGCGCGAGGACCGCGAGGTGCTCCACCTCGCCGTGCCCGCGCCCCTGTCCCTGGACGCGGTGGATGACGTGCGCGCCGTGTCCGGCAAGGCCCGCGTGGAGCCGCACCTGGCCTCCGACAGCGCGCTCGCCCGCGCGCTCAGCGCGCTCTATGGCATCCGCGAGACGGAGGAAGCGCCGCACGAGCAGCGCCGTCCGGCCGTGCCCAGCCCGCCGCTGATGCTCTACGGTTGGCCGCCCGTCACCGCGGTGCTCATCTCCCGGTCGCTCGCGCGCAACGGCATCGCGTCGCGCGTCGCCACCCCGCTGGAGGTGCTGCACACGCAGGCCAACGACGTGGTGCTCGCGCCCCTGCAGGCCATGGAGGGGCTGCTCGCGGGCGAGGTCCACATCGAGGGCTCGCTCATCGTGCACGGGACGTCCGACGACGAGGGCTTCGAGCGGGCCCGGCAGCTGGGCGCGCGGGGCTTCCTCGCCAACCCGCGCGACCAGGAGCTGCTCCTGCGCGCCGTCCGCAGGCTCCGTCCGGACGCGGGCAGCGAGCCGTCGTGGCAGGGCCACAACTAGAAGCGCGCGGTGCTCTTGCTACGGTGACGCCGTGGCGTGGGCCTGTTGCGGCTGCGCGGGCGCGGGGGCCGCGGGAGGACGCGCGGTGTGCTTCTGCTCGGCGGGCTCCAGCCCCAGCACGTCCAGCACTTGCGGATACACCTTGTTCGCGAAGTAGCGCCCGCCCGCCACGGTGAAGTGGACGCCGTCCGTCATGCGCAGGCGCATGGGCTTGCGGAAGCCCTCCACGCGGGCCTGGTGCAGCGCCTTGCCGCGCGCGTCGGTGAAGAAGGGGCGCGTGTCCAGGTGCACGGCGTCCTCGCGGCCGGTGATGACCTCGCGCTGCAGGCCGCGGATCAACGCCAGCTTCTGCTCGAAGCGGTGGCGGCCCGTCGCGGGCAGCTCCAGCCAGACGATCTTCCGGCCCGGCGCGGCGATGGCGGTCATGAAGTCCTGCAGGCGCTGCCGGTAGCCGTCTTCCCAGTCCGGCTTGCCCCAGGCGACCGTGGCGCGGCCCAGCTTGGTGTGCAGGGCCTGTCCGTCGTTGCCGCCCAGGATGACCACCACGACGTCCGGCTGGTGCTGCTGCACCTCCTGCTGACCGACCTCCAGCCAGTCGAAGAAGTCCGGGCGGGACAGCCCCGTGGACGACTTCGCCCGGCGCTCGCAACGGATCCGCGGGTGCGCGGACAGCTGCGTCTGGAGGTACTCGCCGAAGCCCGTGGCGATGAGGCTGTCGCCCAGCAGCAGCACGGTGCGCCGGGGCGCGGGTGCGGGCTCGGCGGCCTGGGCCGGAGCGGTGGGCAGGACGGGCGAGGCCGTCAGCGCGGGGGTGGGTTCCGAGGCGGCCTGGGCCGACGTGGACAGGACCGCCAGGAGGAAGAGCGCGCGAAGAGAACAGGTCGACATCGGCGACCGCAAACTACTTCCCGCGCGCGCATCCGTACACCCCCCCGCGAGTCCGACGGATCCGCGGACCCCGGCGCCTCAGGCCGCGGAGGAGCCCAGGTCCGCGTCCGCGTCCAGCCCGGTGGGGCCCTTCCCCACCGCCGCGTTCCGCGCGGGCGCGAGCGCCTGGAGCCACGGCGTGAGCAGCCGCGCGCACGCCTCCGGGTGTGAGAAGTACGGCACGTGGCCCGCGCCACGCAGCAGGTGCCGGGGCGTGCCTTCCGGCAGTGACGCAGCCAGCCGCTCCAGCGTGGACGGCGGCACCAGCACGTCGCGGTCCCCCTGGATGCACACGCACGACACCTTCAGCGGCCGCAGGTCCGGCGGCGGCGGCTCCGAGTGGATGGCGAAGGCGCGACGCAGCGTCGTCAGGCGCTCCAGCCCCGTCGTGGGCACCACGTCCGCCACCTGCGCGAAGGGCACCGGCCGCCACGCCGCCAGCGACGCCGCCACGACGCCCGGACGTCCCAGCACCGCGATGGGGCCCATCATCGCGATGAGCCGGCCGCGCGCGCCCACGTGCGAGGTGCGCGTGAACGAGCCCAGGAACGCCACGCCCTTCGCCGCGCCGCCCGCGGCCAGGTGCGCCGCCACCATGCCGCCAAAGGAGCTGGCCACGATGGCATCCACCGTGCCCCCCGCCCGGAGCACCTGCTCCGCGAGCGCCCGCGCACCGCACGCCGCATGCTCGCCCTCCGGGTACTCGACCAGGACGGGACGGGCGATGGCCGTCAGCTGATCCGCCAGGGCACGGAAGCCCGCGCCCCGGGCACCCAGCCCCGGCAACAGCAGCACGCGCGGCCCTTCCGCGCATCCGCCTTCAACGTCCGTCAGCTCCACCGCGCGGCGCATTCCATCTCCTGCTCCAGGTCCAGGCGCGCCGGAGAACAGCGCTGGCGCCCGACCTCTGCCCGCCCATTCCGCCTGGAGGCTCGCAGGACCCAGGGACGGCAGGAAGGGCCCCTGTTTTCTCGCTTCCTGAGACTCGGAGTATTAGCTGCAATCAGCCATGTCATCATTTTTCAGCAGGGCAATTCCGGAAGCCCCGGGCCAAGGTTTTTGTTGGCCGCCGTTCTGACAGCGACGGGGGGAACGTCTAAGAATGGTGACTGTGAATCTGCATGCCTTCGGGGAGTTCGTTCGCACGCATCGTCCGGCCCTCGAGGTTCGGGCCGAACGGTTGTGCGCGGGCAGCACCGTCGATGCGACGGAGCTGGTGGGCGAGACGTTGGAGCGCGCCCTGTCCGTGTTCGAGCGGTTGCAGGACCAGGACACCGCCGCCGCGACGCAGTGGCTGGACGGTGCCATGAGCCGCTGCTTCGCGCGGATGGGTGGCCAGCTGCCGGAAGTGAAGCCGTCGTCGCCGGACCTCCAGCAGACCTTCGACATGCTGCGCGCCCGCTTCCGTGAGGTGTACGGGCAGCCGGTGTTCGGCAAGCGCGCGGGTGTGACGGGCTGGCGGATGTAGCCGTGCCGGGCGCCCTGACTCAGGGCACCGGACGGTGGCCGGACAGCGTCTCCACGTAGGACGCGGCCACCTGGAGGAAGCGGCCCCCCCGGACGCCGGTGAGGTACTGGCGCTTCATCGCCCGGGTGGCTCCCACGTAGAACATCGCGCGGCGGATGCGTTCGTGTTCGCGCTCGGTGCGCTGGCGGGCTCCCGCCATCCACGCCTCGATGGAGTCCAGGGCCTCCAGGCCCGCGAAGAAGACGACGGGGCACTCGTGGCCCTTGCAGGAGAACACCGTGGTGGCGCGCACGTGATCCACGCCGCTCACCCGGAAGTCCGCCACGTCCCGTCCGCCCTTGCCGCCGTAGGCCTCTGCGGGCACGCCCGCCTTCTGGAGCGCGTCCGTGAACGACGCGGGCATGACGGGCGCCACCACCAGGATGTCGCCCGGGTGGACGTGCTCCTCGCGCACCAGCCGCGCCACCTCCTTGGCCACCCAGCGCGCCTCGCCGGTGCTGGAGGCGAAGGCCTTCACCTGGGGCAGCACGCCGCCGCGCTCGGTGGACTGCACGCGGTAGAGGCCCTCCAGCGTCTCCTCCGGCAGCCACAGCAGCCGCTCGCGGGCCAGCTCTCCGGCCTTCATGTATTCGCGCATGCCGGGGTCGGTGACGCGGTGCTGGCGCAGCGGATCCAGCACGACGTTGAAGGCGACGTCGAGGATGTCGCGCGTGGCGCGGAAGGTCTCCTTGAGCACGCGGGTGCGGCCCCGGAAGGACAGCCCTTCGGGCAGCTGCTCCTTCAGCGTGTCGATGGGCACCTGGCCGTAGACGTTCTGCGAGTCGTCCATGAACAGCTGGAAGCAGCGTGACTCGCGGCCGTCCTCGCCCACGCGGGGGCGCACCAGCGCGTGCAGTGACGCGAGCCCCCTGGCGTCCATGTCCTGCGCCTCGTCCACGAAGACGGCGTCGAAGGCGTGGGGCTCCAGGCGCCGCAGCGCGCCCACGTGCTTCACCGTCACCTGGGCCTTGAGCGTGGACACGGCCTGCGCGCCCGCGCGCACGGTGAGCGCCTCCACGAGGAGCTTGTCCACGAGCGGCGCGAGCGAGCGGTTGTAGAAGGACACCAGCACCCGGGCGCGCGGGTTCTCCAACAGGTAGCGCGCGGCCCAGTGCGCGAGCACGTACGTCTTGCCGCTGCCGGCCACGCCGCGCACCAGGTGGTGGCCGTCGTCGAAGCGGCGCTCGAAGAGCGACACCTGCTCCTGCGTGAAGAGGGGGCCCACGTCGCGGCTGCCCTCGATTTCACCGCCCAGGCCCACGGGCACCAGGGGCGGCGGAGGCGGAGGCGGCGGGCGCGGCTGCGCGGCGAGCAGCTCCAACCTGGGCGGCGTGCCCGGGTGCACGCGCACGCGGGGCAGGAGCGACAGGAGGCGCGCGGGGACAGGTGAGGCGCGGGCCTCCGCGCGGGAGGCGAGCACCAGCAGGTAGTCCTTCGCGCGGCTGGCGGCCACGTTGAGGATGGGCACCAGCGTGTGGGGCGGGAAGGGCCGGCCGCCGGCCACGGTGTCCACCATCACCACGTCGTACTGCGTGCCCTGCTGACGGTGGATGGTGGAGGCGCTGAACATGTCGTGGCGCAGCCCCGCGGCGTTCCCCAGCTTGCGCAGCAGGGCCGCCTGCGCGCGGTAGGGCGTCACGCACAGCACGGTGAGGCCGGAGCGCACGGCCATGCGGGCCAGGGTGACAGCGAGCTCCGCGGAGAGCTCTCGCTGGTAGCCGGAGCCCGTCTCGCCGCGGCCGTGCGTGAGCCGGCGGGTGTCTCGGCTCAGGCCGTCCAGCACCAGCCACATGGCGCGCGCCGGGAAGGCGGGCACGGGCGCGGGCTTGAGGGCCCGGTCCTTCACGAGGTCGCCGTCCTCCAGCGCGCCGCCGTAGCAGAAGTGGCTCACCACGCGGGCGATGTCCGGGTGCATGCGGTGCTGGGTGCGCAGGAGCAGCACGTCCGGCCGCTCCGCGTCCTTCACCGCGTCCTCCAGGTGGGACAGGGCGCTCGCGCGAAGCCACGTCTGGGCGCCGCCGCCCGCGCCTTCCGCCGCGCGGCTCACGGGGCCGATCTGCTTGGGGTCACCCGCGAGCGTCACCTGCCGCGCCAGCGGGGCGAGCAGCGCCGTCGCCGCGCGCGTCACCATGCCGGCCTCGTCCACGACGAGCCGCTGGAAGGTCTCCTCCCCTTCCAGCTCCGACACGAGCCGGAGCGCGCGGTGCACGGTGAGCACCATGAGGGGGCTGTCGCCCTTCTCCGCTTCCTTCAGCGTGGGGTCCTTCACGCGGCCGCGCAGCGTGCGCAGCTCGGCCTGCATCTTGGCGAGCTCCGGCGCGGCGCCGCCCCGGGAGCGCTCCAGCGACAGCTCCCGCTCGCGCTCCTGGATGGTGTTGCGCAGCTTGCTCGACTTGTTCTCCTCCAGCGCCACGGTGGGCAGCTTGGACAGGGCCTCGCTCGCGCCGGTGCCCCCACGGAAGATGCTGCGGGCCAGGGGGCGCAGCGGGATGGGTTCGCGCTCCAGGAGGGCGCTGACGCGCATCACCAGCTCGTCCGCGGCGCGGTTGGTGGGGGCCACCGCGAGGATGCGCTCGTTCGGGTACGCGCGCAGGGCACGGGCGATGAGGTCCGCGACGGCGGTCGTCTTGCCGGTGCCGGGAGGGCCCCAGATGCAGCCCCACGGCTGGCGCCACAGCCGGTCCACGGGAAGCAGCTCCGCTTCACGGGCGGAGGGCGTGGACGGGACGAGCTCACCGCGGGCGCAGGCCAGGGCGGTGGTGAGGGCGGGGACGCGGTCCTCGTAGGCGGAGGCCGCCGCGCACAGGGCCTCCGCGAAGTCGTAGGGCCGGTAGCACCAGCGCTCGCAGGAGAGGACGCGGCGGTCCAGGTCCTCGCCCGCGTCCGACGACGCGAAGACGCGGCCGGATTCGAAGTCCAGGTGGACGATGTCGCCGGCGAACACGAGGTCCTCGCCCACGAAGCCGAGCAGTGAGCCGCCGGACCAGTCCGGATCCGCGGCGGGCACCGGCACCAGGCCCAACACTCCGGGCCCCGCGAGGCCCACCTCGCGCGCGTCCTGGAGACGCTGGGCGCGGTACTGGCTGCGCTCCGCCACGAGCGCGTCGCGCAGCTCCTCCGGGAGATAGGTCGGGGCGACCCACTGCTCCCTGCGGCGGCCGGAGGACACCGCGGCCTGCATCGCCGCGCGCTCGGCCGGAGTCGCGTCACCGGAGGCGGACACATCCCGGGCTGGAGCGTCCTCGGTGGGGCGTGCTTCGGCGGCATCGTCCACCACGCGCACGAGGTTCGGCGCGGGAGGCTTCGGTGCGTCCGCACGAGGAGGCTTCGGCGCGGAGAGCCGCAGGGCCGCGGTGCGAAGAAAATCGAGCGAGACGGGCCGCGAGCTGTCCTGGCTCAGGAGGTTCGAGGCAGCAGCCCGCGTTGTCACTTCGTTGCGCGCGAGGTCCGGCGCGGCGTCGTCGTGGACGACGTTCGAGGCAGCGGCCCGGGGTGCCACATCGTCGCGAGTCAGCGCTTCGTCCACGGCATCAGGCGGTGGCCACGCGGGACGGACCCGGAGCACGGGGGTCGGGTGGCCTCCGGCCTCCACCTCCGTGTCGTACTCCACGCGGAGCGCGGGCATGAGGCCATCCGGAGCACGCTCGTCCCGCGGCGCCTCCCCCTGATGACCCGAGTCCTCGTCCGTCCTGCGCATCATGCGGGGTGTTCGCGGTGCGGCCCTGTCCGTACTCGGAAAGCGGCGGCGCCGGGAAGCCGGCCAAGCTAGGGGAGGCTCCGATCTGCGTCAACGCACGCGGTGGCTCCCTCGGACGCCTGCACCACCGGTGAAGCCCACCCTTCCCTTCACGACGACAGCCCGGGCCGTCCGCGCGCACGCCTACAGCAGCGAGCAGAGCAGCCCGCTGCCCGTGCCCGCGGGGCAGGCCGTGCCCTGGCAGTACACGGGCCCCAGGCCCACGGAGAGGATTCCCTGGAGGCTGGGCACCTTCACCTGGCAGCTGCCGGTGGTCGCGTTGCCGGACGCATCCTTCACTTCGTAGATCATCGTGTAGACGCGGCCGTTGCCCAGGAGGCCGGACTCCGCGCGCAGCTGCGCGGACTTGCGGTCCGCGCTCAACTGGATGTCCTTGCACGCCAGGAGCCGCAGCCCGGACAGCGCGTCCTCCGCCTCGTCCGACACCACGCGGACGATGCGGCCCGCCTGCTGGAGGTCCAGCGTCCCGCAGTTGTCCGTCGCCGCCTCGGCGCAGTCCGCCAGCGTCACCTGCCGGTACTCCGCGTTGACGGTGAACGGCAACACCAGACCCTTGCTCGCCCCCGCCACCGGCGCGGACGCGTCCACCACCGTCACCGTGGCCGAGCACTGACTCGACGCGAGCCCGTCCGACGCGGAGAGCGTCACCGCCGTCGTGCCCACGGCGTACGGACCCGCCGGGCTCTGCGACAGGCTCAGCGCCTGCGGGAACGCGTCCACGTCGAACGAGCCATTGTTGATGGACACCGGCGCCGCGCAGGCCGCGCCCGCCGACACCGTCACGCTCTTGCAGAGCGCCACCGGCGGCTGGTTCACCACACAGCCGTCACCGGATGCCAACGTCACCGACGCGGTGTTGTTCAGCTCGTTGTCCTCCGGGAAGAAGCCCGTGTGGTCCGCCACCACGAACAACTGCTGCGTGCCCTGCGGCACCGTCACCACCGTCTGGAAGCCATGGCGCTCCTTCCCCACCAGCCAGGGCACGTCCACCGTCGCCAGCAGCACGCCGCCCGCGGCCGGATCCCCCGCGTAGATGCCCGCCGTCGACGGGTCGATGCCCGTGGGCGCCTCGTTGCGGATCGCCCCCGTCACCGTCAGCACGTCGCCGTCGCACGTCACGCCCAGCTCGGAGACGCTCAGGTCGATGCCCGTCAGCGACGCCTCGGACCGACGCAGGGCCGGCTCCGCTTCAGGGGACCCGGTGCCACATCCTCCCAACGCCACGAGGGCGGCGAAGAGGGAAAGCGGACGGTGGAAGCGCATGTCTGTCTCCAGAAGGGCACGATGCCAGGGAGGGTG
>NZ_RAWA01000410.1 GCF_003611675.1 Corallococcus sp. CA053C | reverse complement strand
CGGCCGGAGTCGGCGGCGTCTGGGCGGGCGCGTCCGGGGCCAGCACGCAGAGGCAGGCTCCCAGGGGCGCGGCGAGGAGGGCACGGCGGACGGTGGGCATAAGGCTTGGGTGGACGGGCCAGTGTTGAATGGTCAGCGGCCCCTATACACGGAAGCCGTCAGCAGGTGGATGACCGTGGGGTACCTGCCTGGACGATGCCTCCCAGGGCGGTCTAAGGGTGACGGAAGGAAATCTCCCTGGTTCAACTGCTGACGGTGAAGGTGGCCGTCCCACTCCGGGTGCAGGACGCGCCCGAGAATGCGTGTCCGATGCGTTTATTCCTGGTCGGTGTGCTCTGCGTGGCGTGGGCGGGCTGCTCCAAGGGCGATGACCTGAAGGCCGGAGCACTCAGCGTCAAGGTGGCCTTCTCCGGCTTCCGTCCCGGCTGTGTGCAGGTGAGGGTCACGGACCAGGAAGACGCGACCCGCCAGACGTCGACGCCGGTGCGGGTGCCCCCGAACCAGCGTGAAGGCACGCTGTCGGTGGCGGTGTTCCGGCAGGCGGGGTGGAGCCGCAACGTGCTTGTGAGCGCGTGGGCGCAGGAGCTCGACTGCGAGGGCGCGAAGGTGGCGGAGTCCGGGGATGCGCCGGTGAGCATCCCGGAAGAAGGCGCGTCCCCGCCCGTGAACCTGTCTCTGAACGCGACTGACTTCGATGACGACGGCTACGTCAGCCAGGTGAACGGCGGCACGGACTGCGACGACAGGAACCTGGAGACGACCGTCACGCGGACCTGGTTCCAGGACACGGACACCGACGGCTACGGGGCCGCGCCCGTCATGGCATGCGTGCAGCCGCCCCGGACAGCGACGCGCAGCGGGGACTGCAAGGACGATGATGCGCGGGTCCATCCGGAACAGGGCGAGTTCCGCTGTGATGACCTGGATGACAACTGCGATGGGCAGAAGGACGAGTCGCTCAACCTGGGCAGCGAGTGCTCCGACGCCTTCGCCTGCAAGGGCACGAGGGCCTGCGACCCGACGGATGCCGGATTCGCGTGCACCGGCCGTCCCGCCCCTACGGCCTGGTTCGTGGATGAGGACGGCGACGGGGATGGGACCGTGGGGAAGGACGGCGGCGTGACCTGCCTGCCGCGACCCAGTGGCACGTCGGCCTTCGCGACGGACTGCGATGAGAGCTCGCGCTTCCGGTCGGGCAACCTCGCGGAGGTCTGCGACCGGATGGACAATGACTGTGATGGCACGGCCGATGACAACCTGGCGTCGTGCGATCTGACCTGGCAGAAGCCTCCCACCGGCAGTGGGGCCCAACCCAAGTGGAGCGCCATCGCGACCCTGGGACAGGAGCGGGCCTGGCTCGCGGGGCCAAACTCCAAGGTGGCCGAGCTGCTGGAAGATGGGACCCTGAGGCCCGTGACCTGCGACGGCGACTGGAAGGCGGCCTGGGTGAGCGCCTCCGGTGAGGTCTTCCTGGCGGGCGCGGCAGGAAGGCTGGCCCGGGCGCTTCCCACCGCGACGGACTGCACGTTGACGGACCTGGGAAACGGCCAGTCGTTCAACGGCATCGTGGGCTTCGACGCCACCGACGGAGGCACTCCGACCCTCTACAGCGCCACAAGCAACGGGCGCATCTACCGCTGGGCGCCGCCGGCACTCCCGGAGGAGGTGGCGGCCCCAGGCGTCAACCTGAAGGCCATCCATGGCTCGACGGACCCGACCACGCTGATCGCGGTGGGACGCGACGATGTCGCGGGGATTGGGCTCGGGCCGAGTGCATACCGGTTCAACCCGGATGGCGGCGCCTGGCTGAACGAGCAACTGCCCAGCGTGGACAACAGTGTCTATCTCTGGGGAGTCCACGTCGTGGACAGCCATTACGCCTATGCGGTGGGTGACAAGGGGGTGGCACTCCAGCGGATCAACGGGCAGTGGAGCAAGATTCCCGATGTGCCCGTGGGCGGCGTCAACACGAGCCTCCAGGACGTCCTGGCCTTCGGCCCGACCGCGGTCTACGTCGCCACGACGGACGGCAGCATCCTGTTCTACAACGGGGTGGGTTGGAGCACGGCCTACCCGGCCCCCGCCGCCAGCCCCCCCGCCCTGCGAGCACTGGATGGACGGACGCCGACGCGAATTGGCGCGGCGGGTGACGAGGGCACGACCGTCTTCTTCAAGCGCTGATGGAACTGCGCGCCGAAAGCCTCACGATCCGGCACGGTCCCAGGACCGTGCTGGAGTCCACGGACTGCCTCGTCCCTCCAGGGACGCAGGCCCTGGTGCTGGGGCGTTCAGGCTCCGGCAAGACGACGCTGTTGAAGGCGCTCGCGGGCCTCTTGCTCCCTTCCCTGGGCCGGGTGACGTGGGACGGGCAGGACGTCGCGAAGCTCACGGCGCCGGAGCGACGCAGGCTGCAAGCGGCCTTCGGTTTCGTGTTCCAGACGGACGCGCTGTTCGACTCCCTGACCGTGCGCCAGAACGTGATGCAGCCGCTGCTGCGCAGGCACGTGCCGGAACCCGAGGCGCGCGAGCGCACGGACGCGGTGCTGCGCTCGGTCGGCCTCGCGGACGCGGCGGACACCCTGCCCGAGCGGCTGTCCGGAGGCATGAAGAAGCGCGCCGGGCTCGCGAGGGCGCTGGCGGCGAGGCCCGCGGTGCTGCTCGCGGATGATCCGTTCGCGGGCCTGGATCCGGGCACGGCGAGGCAGGTGGCGCGGGTGCTCCTGGACGTGGCGGGCACGGGGACGCTGCTCGTGGCGGCGCCGGAAGCGCCCATGGACCTCCCCCTGCCCCGCTGGTTGTACCTGCGCGGAGGCAGACTGGTGCACGATGGCGCCCCGGCGCCGGAACTCGAACAGGCGCCGGATGAGGCCCTCGCATGAGCATCCCCTGGCGGCACCCGTGAGCACCGCCGCCCTCGCCTGGCTGGGACGCTCGGCGATGAGCGCGGTGGGCGGAGTCGGTGCGCTGACCCTGGTCGCGGGGCGGACGGTGTGGGGCCTGCGGCGGCTGGAGCGGCGCGAATTGGCGCGGGCGCTGGTGCAGTTCGGCTACGGCTCGCTGCCCCTGGCGCTGGCGACGGCGGCGCTCGCGGGCGTCATCGTGGTGGTGCAGGCGGGGCTCTACATCCAGCGCTTCGGCGCGCGAGCGTTCCTGGGCTGGGCCGCGGGCTACGGGGTGCTGTGGGAGTTCGGTCCGCTGCTGCTGGGGCTGATCATGTCGGCGCGGATTGGAGCGCGGAACGCGGCGGAGCTGGCCCTGCTGAAGGTGGGCGGGCAGATCGAAGGTCTGCGAGGCATCGGGTTGGATCCCTTCGCGCTCCTGGTGGCGCCCCGCGTGGTGGCGATGGAGGTGAGCATGCTGGCGCTGAGCACGTTCACCTTCGTGGTGGCCATCCTCTGCGAAGCGGTGGCGGCGAAGCTCACGTTGGACCTGCCGCTGCGGGTGTTCTTCGGGACGTTCGCGGCCATGCTGAGCCCCTTCGACATCCTGGGGGGCGTGGTGAAGACGGGGGCCTTCGGGCTGGCCATCTCGCTCATCTCCACGTCGGTGGGGCTGCGGGCCAAGGGCGGAGCGCGAGCCGTCGGAGAGGCCGCGGCGAGCGCGGTGGTGCTGGGCTGCGCGGCCATCTTCCTCCTGGACTTCCTGCTGACGACGCTGCTGTCCAGGTGGATGGCATGAGCGGCGTGCTGTCCTTCTTCGGGGCGCCGGTGGTGATGCTGGCGCGCACCGTGCGGGCGAGCACCCGGGAGGGAGTCCCCTGGCGTGAAACCGTGGCGCAGGTGCACGCGCTGGGGGGGCGCAGCGTGTGGCTGGTGATGTCCGGCATGGCCTTCTTCGGCGCGGTGCTGGTGACGATCGCCAACGAGCAGGCGAAGAAGCTGATCGGCAACGTGGCGGTGCTGGGCCCGGCGTACTTCGAGATGCTGGTGCGCGAACTGGGCCCGGCGGTGTCGGCCCTGCTGACGGCGGCGCGAGCGGGCGCGAGCCACTCGGCGGAGCTGTCCACGATGAGCGTGAACGAGCAGATGGAGGCGCTGGAGATGTCCGCGGGAGACCCCTACGCGGATCTCGTTGCACCCCGGGTGCTCGCGGGAGTGGTGGGCGTGCCGCTCCTGTGCACGTTGGGAACGGTGGCGGCGACGCTGTCCGCGGCGGGTGTGGCGAGCTGGGTGTTCGACATCGACGGCCGGGCGTTCATGGACGCGAGGTACGTGGACGGCTGGGACCTGCTGGTGGCGGCGCTGAAGGCAGTGGGCTGCGGGCTCTACATCCCGCTCGCGGCGGCGGTGGCGGGGCTCAAGGCGAGAGGCGGCGCCGAAGCGGTGGGTCAGGCGACGACGGAAGGCGTGGTCGCGGCGAGTCTCGGGTGTCTGTTGATTGACCTGACGGTGTCGCTTGCGTTCCAGTTCGTGCGCCTGTGAAGGACACCGGACCGGACACGCTGCGCTTCGAGGACGTGGCCATTGCCTTCGAGCAGGGCCGCCGCGTGTTGGACGGCCTGAGCGCGGAGGTGTCCACGCGCGAGCTGACGTTCATCGCGGGGGCGAGCGGCTCCGGCAAGAGCGTGCTGTGCCGGCTGGCGGTGGGCTTGCTGAGGCCCGAAGCGGGCACGGTGACGCTGTTCGGAGAGCGGGTGGACACGCAGCCAGAACGAGCGCTGGTGGCGGTCCGCCGCCGCGCCCCGTACCTGGTGCAGGGGCCCGCGCTGCTGGACTGGAGGACCCTGCGGGAGAACGTGCGCCTCGCGGATCCGACCGCCCCGGACGAAGCGGTGGCGACGGCGCTGGAGCAGGTGGGCCTGAAGGAGTGGGCGGACCGTCTGCCGCCGGAGCTGGGGCCGGGAGCGAAGAAGCGGGCGGCCATCGCGAGGGCGCTGGTGCTCAAGCCACGCTACCTGCTCTTGGACGAGCCGACGACGGGGCTGGACCGGAGGGCGGCGATGCAGGTGGAGGCGGTGCTGGCATCGCTGAAGCAGCAGGGATTGGGAGCGCTGGTGGTGTCACACGACTACCGGCAGTTGAGAGAGATTGCGGACCGCGTGTTGGTGGTGGCGAAGGGACGCTGTGCCTTCCTGGGGACACCGGAGGGCTTCCTGAAGTCCCCTGCCCCGGAGCTGCGGACCCTGACGGCGCCGTTCATGGAGGCGGAGACGGATGGATGAGCAACGGCTGGAGTTGAAGGTGGGAGCGCTGGTGCTCGCGTCGGTGGTGGGCGTGCTGGTGTTGCTGTGGTTGATGGGAGAGCTGACGCTGGGCCGGGGCTCCAAGCTGGCGGTGGACTTCGCGCACACGGGCAACGTGGTGCAGGGTGCCCCGGTGAAGCTGGGAGGCGTGCAGGTGGGCAAGGTGGATGCCATCCACCTGCTGCCGGAGCGCAGGGACGCGAAGGGAATCCCCCTGCCCGTCCGCATGGACCTGTCGGTCGAACCCGCGGCCCGGGGTGCGCTGCGTAGGGATGCGCGGGTGACGGTGGGGACGGTGGGCCTGCTGGGTGAGCCGTATCTGGAGCTGAACCCAGGCAACGCGGAAGCCGCCCTGCCGGAGTCCGAGGCGCTGCGAGGCGTGGACGCGCCACGCCTGGACCTGTTGTCGGAGCAGCTCACCAAGTTCGTGACGCTGCTGTCGGAGATGTTGGAGCGAGACCCGGAGGCAGTGACGAACCTGGCGGTCAATGTCTCGCGTCTGGCGAAGACGCTGGATGAGGTGCTGAGTGAGAACAAGGGCGACGTGAAGGTGCTGGCCTCGGAGCTGGCGGCGGCGTCCAAGGACTTGAGGCAGCTCGCGCAGTTGGCCAAGGAATCGCTCCAGCCCGGAGGCAAGGGCGCCCGCCTCCTGGATGACGCGTCGGCCGTGGCGGCCGTGATGCGAAAGGACCTGCCGGGCCTGACGAAGTCCGCCGGAACGACCCTGGAGGGACTGGCGGCGGTGACCGGCCCGCTGACGGCGGAGGACGGGCAGCAGGTGAAGGTGGCCCTCCAGAGGTTCACTGCGGCGGCAGGCCAGCTGGAGCAGATTGCCGCGAAGGCGGACCGGGTCCTGGGAAGGCTGGACGCGGGAGAAGGCACGGGAGGCGCACTGCTCAAGGACCCGGCGCTCTACGACGAGCTGCGCACCCTGGTCACGGACCTGCGCAAGCATCCGTGGAAGGTGCTCTGGAAGGACTGAGATTGTCACGACCTGGCCTCCATCCGACAATTCTCCGTATAGCCAGAAATATAGACATACACCATGTCCGGAGGGTGAGGCAATTATGCGGGATCCAATCGCCGCGAGACCAGCCCGAGAGCACCTCGCCTCGCTCCTGGCGGCCGCAGCACTACTGCTTTCCTTCGGTTGCACTTCCGCCAACGCTCATAGAACAGCCCGGACGACGTTTGCCTTGGCGCAAGCTGCGTGCAACCCAAGCGACTCTACTATTTCCTGTTGCCTCAAGAGACATCCGTACAACCCCGAGAGTTGCGGAACTGAAGCGCCTGTAAAATCGCCTCAACCTCCCATCCTCCTCCCTCCGCCGGGGGCTACGGACCCCGCAAGCGCAGAAGAGTTACCAACACCAGCAGAGAGAGAACGCTGGCGATCAGAAATATGCGAGCCACACTACGACAAATGCGTAGACAATGGGGGCGGAACAAAGCCCGGTCGCGTCCACAATGAGACGCAATGTAAAGCCTGTTACGAATACTGCACGCGCAGAGGTTTTTGGCCCAGCTCTGCCAACGGGAAAAGGTGTCCAGGAGGATGAGAAACCGCCAGTCGCAGAAAACAGAACGCGAGCCCATTGGCGCACTGGAGAGCGGTAGGCTTCATCTCTCTTTGTCAAAGGCGACCTTCGCGGAGTTCGAGCGCACATTTCTGGAACACCAGCGATCATGGCTGCGCAAGGCCAAGACGCCGAAAGAGCAGCTTGTCATCAAGCGAAGGACGGCCGAAGACATTCTGCTGGGCGCTTACGGACGCGAGTGCACCTGGGCTGAATTCAGCCGCGCGTTGCGTCGCACTGAAAAGCTGGGCTACGACAATCCAGGAAGGCGAGCGCACATCGCGTGCTTATTTGCATTGACTGTCAAGCAGTTTCCCAGCCAGTCCGAGAGGGCGCGGCGGAAGCTGGATGAAGCAGAGAGGCACCTGCTCTTTCTGCGTAAAGCCCACCCCGTGCGGAAGGAAAACTTAAAAGACATTCAACGAATCCGGCGGATGGCGGGCTGGGAGACAAGTGTCCCACGGGCGCGCTAGGCGTTTGCCGCTCCTGCGCAGAGCGGAGACTCCACGAACTCAAAGCGACGTGGAGCCCACTGCGCCCACGTGGGGCTGTTCACGTCGATGCGGGGCGCCTTGCGTGCCTCCCACCCGCCGCGCGCGGGCTCCGCGTCGGTCAGCGCGTCATACAGGCACACCGCCAGCGAGTAGAGGCCATCCTCTGGCTCCAGTCACAAGCACGCGCTTCGCGGCGTCCCTCGGATGGATGACCGTCGTTGCATCGTAACAACCAGGCCCTGCCCTCCCTGTCTGCCCACCGGCCCGGCGTCCTCCCACACTCCTTGTGCGCCCGCACTGCGTCATCCCCATCCCTCCCTCCAAGGAGATGCCATGGCCAGGAAGATGAAGGCGGTGCAGGTGCCGAGGGCGGGCGGTCCGCTCGAGACGGTCGAGCGCGAGGTCCCCGAGCCCGGGCCGGGACAGGTCCGGATCGCGGTGGAGGCGTGTGGCGTCTGTCACAGCGATTCCATCACCCAGGAAGGCTGGCTGCCCATCCAGTACCCCCGCGTGCCGGGCCACGAGGTGGTGGGCCGCATCGACCGGGCAGGCCCTGGCGTCACGGCGTGGAAGGAAGGCCAGCACGTCGGCGTGGGCTGGCACGGAGGCCATTGCGGCCAGTGTGTCGCGTGCCGCAGCGGCGACTTCGTCACCTGTGAGAAACAGCAGATCTGCGGCATCAGCTACGACGGTGGCTATGCGGAGTACCTGATCGCGCCCCAGGAGGCGCTGGCCCGCGTCCCGGAGGGAATGAGCTCCGAGGAGGCCGCTCCCCTGCTCTGCGCGGGCGTCACCACGTACAACTCGCTGCGCAACATGGGGGCGCGGCCGGGGGACCTGGTGGCGGTGCAAGGCATTGGCGGATTGGGCCACCTGGCCATCCAGTACGCCCACACGTTCGGCTACCGCACCGTCGCCATCTCGCGCGGAGCGGACAAGCGGCACCTGGCGCTCGAACTGGGCGCGCAGGAGTACATCGACACGCAGAAGGGCTCCGCGGCCGAGGCGCTCCAGAAGCTCGGTGGCGCGCGCGTCATCATGATGACCGCCTCGAGCAGCAGCCTCGCGGGCGATCTGATCGGGGGACTGGGGCGCAACGGCACCCTCCTGCTGCTGGGCGCGGGCGCGGAGCCCATCCCCGCCAGCGGCCTGACCATGATCAGCAAGCGCACGCGCATCCAGGGCTGGCCCAGTGGCGTGCCCCAGGACTCGCAAGAGACCATGGAGTTCAGTGCGCTCGCGGGGGTGCGCTCGCGCAACGAGGTGTACCCCCTGGACCGCGCGGCGGAGGCCTACGAGCGGATGATGAGCAACAAGGCCCGGTTCCGGGTCGTGCTCAAGATGCGCTGAGGCGCGGAGGCTCGAAGGCTCGGAGGAGGACTCGCGCTTGCCGGGGAACGGCGGGGGTGGGAATGCTTGCGCATGTCCCCTTCCCGTCCGCTGCTCCGCCTCGCGGTGCTGTCCCTCGCCCTGGCCCTCCCGGCCCCTTCCCGGGCCGAGGAGGCCCTCCCGTCCGCGCGTGAGCGCGAAACCGCGCTGCTCGTGGGGAGCGTGCTGGGCGCAACGCCCTGTATCTTATACACATCT
>NZ_RAWA01000040.1 GCF_003611675.1 Corallococcus sp. CA053C | reverse complement strand
CTGGAGGGACGGCTCGACGAGGGGCGGCTGGGCTGCGCCGGCTGCGGCGCCGACTGGCCGGTGGTGGAGGGCCTGCCCCGGCTGTTCGAGGAGGGGGAAGTGCGCGGGACGGATCGCCTCCTGCGGATCCTCTACGACGGGCTGCCCGCGTTGCATGATCCGCTCGTCACGCTGCTGATGCCCCTGCTGCTGGGCGACACGGAGGCCCGGCTGCGCGGCCACTACCTTCGCCGGCTCGAACTGGGCGCCTTGACGCCACGCCCACGGGGGCCGCCGCTGCGGGTGCTGGAGGTGGGCATCGGCGCGGGCGCCAACCTCCCGCTCCTCAAGCAGGCGCTGCCTCCGGGACTCGACGTGGAGGTGTGGGGCCTGGACCTGAGCGCGGGCATGCTCGGCAGGTGTCGCCGGCGCGTGGAGCGGGAGGGGCGCAAAGGCGTGCGCCTGCTCATGGCGGATGCCCACGCCCTGCCGTTCCCGGACCACTCCTTCGACCGGGTGTTCGAGATTGGCGGCATCAATGGCTACCGGGACCCGGAGCGCGCGCTCGCGGAGATGGCCCGGGTGGCCCGCCCGGGGACGCCCGTGGTGGTGGTGGACGAGCAGCTCGATGCGCGGGAGCGCGCCCTGCGCCACCGGCTGGCGTTCCGGCTGCTCACCTTCTACACGACGGACGCGCACTGTCCGCGGGAGCTGCTCCCGGCGACGGCGGTGGACGTCCTCGCGGAGCAGTTCTGCCGCTACTACTTCTGCCTCACCTTCCGGATGCCGGAGGCCCGCCCTGCTCGTTCAGCACGAGGTCGAGCAGGCGCAGCGTCATTCCACCGGTGAAGTCGATGGTCGCTCCGTTGAACCACTCCGCCTCGTCGCCCAGGAGCGCGGGGACGATGCGGGCCACCTCCTCCAGGGTGCACATCCGCCCGGCGGGGTTGATGCGGCGGTGGGCCTCCTCCAGCCGCGCCAGCACCTCCGGGGTGTAGACGTGGCGGATGGCGGGGGTCATCACCGTGCCGAACTTGAGCAGGTTCACCCGGTGCCCCAGGGGCCCGAGCTCCAGCGCCAGGTGGCGCACGTAGATTTCGAGCGCCGCCTTGGCCGCGGTGATGGCGCCGGTGTTGTGGAGGAGCGACTCGGTGAGCGGGTTGGTGAGGCCCAGCAGGCGGGCCGAGGGGGTGAGCAGGTCCCTCGCCATCAGGGCCTGGGCCCAGTAGACGAAGGAGTGGGCCATGGACTCGAAGGTGCGCGCGAGCTGGCGGGGATGAAGGGGCGGCGGGTCGCCCACGATGAACCGCCCCACCGAGGCGCTGGCGAGCGCGTGGACGAAGAGCTTGACGGAGCGGGGGCCGGCGGTGGCGAGGAGGGCGTCGGCGCCCCGTGCCACGCCCTCCGGGGTGCCGGCATCTCCCCGCATCATCACCATGCGGCGGCCCGTGGCGAGCACCTGGCGCTCCACCTCCGCGGCCTGTTCCAGGTAGCGCCCCCGGTGCATCCCGAAGACATGGAGGCCCGGCTGGCGCGCCACCTGGACCGCGATGGCGGCGCCCGTCCCCGACGACGCTCCCGCGATGACGGCCCAGGGCCCCGCGCTCATGGGGCTTCCCCGCGCAACGCTCGTCACGACCGCTCCTCCCTCTGCCCGACCTGACCTGGGAATATTAGGGAGCGGAGGCCGCACCGAGCTGCCCCAGGACGTCGAGCAGGTTGAAGGAGAGGGGATAGTCGACGCTGGGGCCGCCCTGGAATCGCCAGATGTCGACCACCGGGACGTCAAGGCGCCTGCCAGTCGCGGGCCCCACGCGGGTGGCCCCCTCCCGCGCGGAGCCCACGAAGCTCATCCCCCTCTCGGCGGTGGCGGGGCCGGCTCGTCCTCGTACCCCTGGCTGATCTCGATGATGTTGCCCTCCGGGTCGGCCACCCAGGCGGACCGCCAGCCTTCGATGAGGTCATCGAAGTCCAGGGGCTTCAGCGTCACGCGTGCATCGGCGCCCAGCTCGGCCAGCTTCGCGTCGACGTCGTCGACCCTGAACGCGATGTGACGCCAGCCGGGATACCAGGGCCCGTCCTCGCTCGCCGAAGGGACCGGCGCGGGCAGCCGCGCCTTGAAGAGCTCCAGATAGACATTGTCCGACTTGAGAAAGACGATCTCCCCGCCGTCGACGGGCACGGCCCGTGCCCTCCGGAAGCCGAAGTGCCTTGTATAGAATCGCTCGATGTTCAAGGGATCCTGGCACGCCAACGCGAGATGCAAGAATTTGAGCGTCGCCATGTCTTCAGCCCTGCTCCTGATTGAGGACGGGAGCGAATGGCTTGCTGTCGTGGAAGTTCGACATGTAGACGATCCTTCCATTCTCGACGAGGAAGTAATTGGCGACCTCGGCCTTGATGGGCTCGCCGCTGGCACTCGCCGCCACGAGGTGTGACGCAACGAAGGCCTGCTTTCCGTCGACGACGATGCGCCAGGGATGGTTCTGGAAGCACGAGAAGACACGGTGGATGTTGCCCACGATGGCACGCAGCCTCTCGCGGCCCTCGATGTGACCTGCCAGCTGCTCATCCATGACGAAGTGCTCGTCGAACAGCTCCATCCAACGCTCCCACTCCCCCGCGTTGACGAACTCGTAGTACTTGCTGATCACCTCATGCACGCTCATGGCTCTCTCCTCGAACAATGTTCTTGAGCTGGCTTTCATTGCCGGCCCGTCTTGAATAGACCTTCTGAACGCGCACTGTGATGGACAGAGGCGTTCTCCAGCCCTCCAACGTCCGCGCCTCAGTGCTCTTTGTCGTTGAGCGCCCTGAGCGCCGCCAGACCCGCCCGCTCCGTCACCGCTTCAATCGTATAACGGTAGGTCTTGCGCGCCCCGGCCTCGAGCGTGTCCAGCAGGCCGCGCTCGCGGTCCTTCCAGCGACCCTCGCCGGTGCCGTTCGCGGGCTCGAGGGAGGTGGCGTACTCGCCCGGCCCCCAGTGTTGCCAGTTGATGCAGCGGCCAAACTCATGGGTGCTGTAGTGGAGGGCCACGCCCAGCGACAGCTTGCGGTTGACGATGCCAACGGTCGTCCGGCCGTCGTGATCCGTCGCCCTGGGAAACAGGCTGGCGACAGCCGAGTTGCGACCCCGGTAGGAATCCCGCGGCGCGAGGATGTTCTTGGCATTCCGGCCCGGCTTGAAGCGCGCCATCGACTCGGACGAGCCGCCGTTCGGTTCAACCCTGGGTGAGTCGTAGCAGAGCTCCGCGCCCACGTTCACGAGGGGGTAGCCGAAGTTGACGTGGAGCAGCCACGCGTGCGGAACGGGCTGGTTGCCGGCGTTGTGGAACTCGTCGACGACGTCGATGGCGTTGCGGCCGAGGGTCGACGTGATCGTGCGACACAGCTCGACGCACGGCCCGAAGATCGCGCCATGACGGATGCGACCGGTGATCGACATCTGGAGTCGGCCAGCGCGGGGATCGGGCTGGATGATCGACTCGATGGTCGCCCCTGTATTGGAATGAGGCCCGTGCATGCCGAGTTCTTCCCCCGCGTCCTGGCCCGGCTGGCCGACATTGAAGGGGCCGCAGCTCGTCAGCAGTCCGCCGGAGAAGCTCTTGAGCCAGTCCGCGCCCCGGTCCAGCCCGCGGGTGGGCGGCGTCACCCCCTTGTAGGAGAGAAAGGTGAGGCTGTGCTGATGGACGAAGGCCTGATCGATGTCCATCCCCCGGTCCACGAGGACGCGGTAACGCAGCCCCGCGCCCGTGTTGACGCACAGCGCCCGTACGCCGCGCGCCGGGCCTTCGTCGAACGTATACGCCTCGATCCCACCGATCTGCGCGGTATGGATGAACTTCTGGGTCTCGAAGCGACACGTGTTGCGCTTCGCCATGAATGTCTCCCACCAGCCCCTGACCGCGCGGGCCAGGGGCTGAGATGTGTTGATGCCTCTGGGTCGAGAGCCGCTCGGGGGTCACCTACCCCCACGAGGGCATCGGAACGCCCATCTGGCTGAAGACGCTGACGAGGTCGTCGACCGCCCAGCGCTCGACCAACTTGCCATCCTTCATGCGCCACAGCTCGTTGGTGTACCAGGCCAGCGCGTTGCCCGTCGGCTCGATGCCGAAGAAGGGCCCGACGTGCTTGCCGGTCAGCTTGACGTGCGTGAAGAGCATGTCCCCCGCTTCGACGACGTGCTCGACCGTCGCCTTCATCTGCAGGGAGTCATTGACGAAGGCGAGATTCCGCTTGTACACGGCCAGGCTGGTGACATCGACGAGCCCGGGGTGATGGTCGACGAAGTCCTGAGACAGTGCTTCGTCGAGCGCGTCGTAGTCGCGGTGGTTGATGGCTTCCACGACTCGAGCTTGAAGCTTGAGACCTTCTCCCATGGTGTTCATTGAATAGACTCCTCGGGTCAAGCTGGAGCACGCGTGTCCACACGCTCCAGCGGGTTGTACGGCCGTGACTGCACGTGCCCTACGGCCGGGTCCTGCGCTCCAGGGATGTCTGTTGGATGCTGTCGGCGGCCTTCTCGCCAATCATGATGCACGCCGCGTTCGTGTTGCCCGCGATGATGCGTGGCATCACCGAGGCGTCTGCGATTCGGAGTCCCTGCAAGCCATGCACTCGGAGCCGCGGGTCGACGACCGCCATCGCGTCTTGCCCCATCTTGCACGTCCCCACCGCGTGCCAGAGCGTCGTGGCGTTGTCCCGGATGAACTCGCGCAACTGCGTGCGGCTCTTCACCCGAGGGCCCGGCGCAAGCTCCTCCCCGAGGAAGCCCGCGAAGGCGCTCGTATGCGCCAGCGCGCGCGACAACTCGATGCCTTCGAGGAAGACCTGCGTGTCGGCATCGCTGGACAGGGAGTTGGGTTGGATCCGGGCCGCCTCGAATGGATTGTGGGAGCGGAGCGTCACCTCGCCCACGCTCTGGGGCTGTGTCAGGACGGGCGCGATCGTGAAGCCCGGGCCTTCGCGGTCGTAGGGCGGGTTGACGAACTTCAGCCCAGCGCACTTCAACTGGAGGTCGGGGGAAGCACGTGTGATGCCGGGGCGTGTCCGGGTGAAGAGCCCGGTCTCGGCGAGCAGCGTCGGCGCGTGCGGCTGCTCCTGCGTGCTGAGGAAGCACACGCCGAGAATCAGATGATCCTGCAGGTTCTGCCCGACGCCGGGCAGATCGACGACGACCGGAAGACCGTGGGCCTGGAGTGTCCTGGCCGGGCCGATCCCCGAGAGCATCAGCAGCTTGGGGGTCTCATACACGCCACCGCACAGGATGACCTCCTGGTCCGCCGCGGCCTGGACGAGCTGTCCCTCCTGGACGTACTCGACCCCCGACACGCGCGTTCCCTTCAGCAGCAGGCGCGTCACCTGCGCATGGCTGCGCAGCGTGAGGTTGGGTTTGCCGATGATCGGGTGGAGGAACGCGACGGCGGTGCTGGCACGGGTGTGCGCCCGGGTCTTGGTCGCCTGATAGTAGAAGGGGCTCCCGTCCTGCCGCTCTCCATTGTAGTCGAAGCCGCGCCCCTGGTCGGCGAAGCCAAGCTCGGCCGCCGCCTGGAAGAAGCACTCGGAGACAGGGGTTGGTCGGTCGTGGGGGATGACGGTCAGCGGCCCACCGGTTCCGCGGTAGCGGGAGGGCCCGCCCGTGAAGTCCTCCGACTTCTTGAAGTATGGCAGCACTTCGTCATAGCTCCAGCCCTCGTTGCCCAGGTGGTTCCAGGCGTCGAAGTCGAGCCGGTTGCCGCGCACGTAGAGCATGGCGTTGATGGAGCTCGATCCCCCCAACACCTTGCCCCGGGCCACGGGGACCTTCCGGTCGTTCATCGCGCCCTGCGGCTCGGTGACGTAGCGCCAGTCCAGCTCGGCATCCCCCAACAGGGACAACATGCTGGGGACGTCCTCGTTGTGGATCTCCTGGCGCGTGTCGGGGCCGCCCGCCTCCAGGAGCAGCACCCGCACGTCGGGGTTCTCGGCCAGACGGTTGGCGACGACGCACCCCGCTGAGCCCGCACCGATGATGATGAAGTCAAATGATGCTGCGGTTCTCATGCTTCCAGACTCCTCGTTGTCTCGGGTTCGCTGCCGCGGATTCACCTCCCGTCAGGAGCTTCACGAAGCGCTGGCGTCCCCCAGCGAGTGGATGCGGTACCGGAGGATGACCGGCTGCTGGGTCTTCTCCGAGGGCATGAGCTGCCAGGTCTGCCGGGAGCGCAATGTCAGACGCTTGCCGTCGGCGACCCGTGTCACGCTCCACACCACCGTCACGTCCACCGCCACACCGTCCGCGGGTCCGCGAGCGTCGGGTCCCTCGTGTGGCTCGATCCGTTCGATGACGTGGACCTGACCGGCGTAGGCCTTGCCGACCTGCACGTACCAGTCCTTGAAGTCTTCGTGACTCCGGAGCGTGCGCTCTGGAAAGACCATCTCCAGGTCGCGGTCGGCGATCATCGGCAGGATGCGCTCGACCGGGGCGTGCACGCTCAGCAGGTCGAACCAGGCTTGAGCAAACTGGCTTACTTGTTCCTTCGAAATCATCCGTGGGCTCCCTCGCGCCCCGTTCGGAAATCGACGGGGAGAAGGTAGACCCCACAGAAGCCTTGTGTGACGGGCGGCGGACACCGGACCGCGGTGGTCACAAAGGACGAAGCCCCCTGGGAGCCACAGGCCCTCCGGGGGCTCGCACGCCTGCCCCGTCATGGATTCACGGTGGTGATGAGAAGCTCGTCCGCCGCGGGCCAGCGGGCGCTGCCGGCCGCGCCCTCAACGCCCACCGCCTCCGGCTCGCCGGAGACTCCATCCGCAAGGCGGACGCGAATTTGACGAAGGCTCGTTAGCAGGTGAAGTGACGGAACGTCCCAGCGTCGCTGACGCTCCGACTGCTCGCCATGGCCGGACCGGCTGCTCGGCTTGAGCTGGAATGGGTGCTCACCATCGCCGGAATACGCACTTGCTCCCGAAATCCGTTGAAAGCGCTTTCGCGGAAAGCCTAAATCCGGTTCAGCGGGAACTGACTGGTTCGCGCCCAAAAAAAAGACCGGAGACAAGACACCATGCAACGCCACGTCAGAGCAGAAGGGCGCGTGCCGCAGCTCATCACTGCCATCGCCGCCACCTTGATAGCCGCCTCACCCGCATTCGCTGACCCGGTCCCGGGCAAGCACACCGACTCGCAAGGCCGCATGCAGTTGATCATCGGTCAGACCACCGACGGCATCTACGACTACACAATCAACAGCAACCTCAACACGCCCTGGGGCGTGACCATGTACGCCCCGGCCTCGCTCTCTTCGGGTGGCTTTACCACGGCCAGCGGCGCGCTCTCTACCAATACCGCTTGGTACAAGTACAGCTACGGCCCGCAGGATCTCTCCTTCATCAAGAACACCCCCAAGCTCGCGGGTGCGGCGATCGCCGTCGCCTACTGGATCGGTGGTGACTACGACATCGACATCGCCACCGGCAGCAATGCGTCGGGCGAGAACGCCGGCAACATCCTCTGGGAAAACACCAAGCGGATGATCACCGACCTGAAGAACACCGGTCGCCCGATCCTGCTGCGCGTGGGCTATGAAGCCGAGGCGCCTTGGAACGGCCACTGGCCGGCGCACTACAAAACGGTCTGGTCCAAGATCAAGGCCGAAATCACTGCCCAGGGTGCGAGCAACATCGCCACCGTGTGGCAACTCGCCGCCTACTGCCCGGCCACCGATTTCTGGGGCGCGGGCATCACCCCACGCACCCTGGTTGCCTCCAAGCCGCTAGCCGCCACGGGTGCGAACAGCAACGGCGTGCAGAACGTCTCCGAGGACAACCCTGGCGCCGTCTATGACCAGTGGTATCCGGGCGCGGATGCGGACTGGACCGGCATCTCGATCTTCGAACCGCAAGACTGCGCCAACGGTTACGGTGCCATCCAGTCGGTGGTCAATTACCTCAAGACCAAGAACAAGCCGATCCTGGTGTCCGAGTCTGCTGCGCGTGGCTACGACTACAACCCGGCCACGGGCCTGTATGCATACAACCAGCAAGGCAAACTTAGCCGTCCGAACCTCGCGCCCACCACGGTGTGGAACGAGTGGTATGCGCCCTTCTTCCAGTTCGTGCGCACCAACAGCGACTGGATCCGCGCGGTCGCCTATATCAGCGACGACTGGCAGAAATACAGCCACTGGCGATGCACGGTGGATGCCCGCGGCAACAAGATCGCGGGCTGTGCCGAAGCCAACTGGGGTAACACCCGCGTGGATGTAAACGCCACCATCAAGGCCAATTGGCTCGCCCAGCTGACTTCCGACGGCAAGTTCATCACCACCCCCTGAGCGATCCCCTCATTTCAGCAAGCTGATCGCCAGGCGTCTGCCCCCCGGCTCCGTGCGAGGGGGTGTGGCGCCCATCCTGATCACGCGGCACGCTGCACCTTCGCGCGGTGCGGCGCGAGCGTGAGTTGGATAGCGGCGTCCCATCGGTCCGAGAGCACCAGGGAGCGGAGGTCCAGGACGTGCTGGCCAGACTCCTCCTTCCATCGGGCCCCTGGGCGCTTCATGCGCAGGGCGACGAGAGACTTGCAGGTGGCCTCCACGTTGCCGCTGCCAATGGGCAACCCCTGCGCGCGTGCCTCGGCGTAATGCATCCGCTCGCCGTGGTTCTCCAGGTAGGTGAGTGCCTCGTGCACCGGCCGACGGTCACCGAGGGCGACGTCGCGCTTGCCGCTGGCGTGCTGTTACCCATGGGCTTCCCTGGTGGTCTCCGCATTCCTGTAGTTGAGTCAGTCCATGCGAAAACTCCTCCTCCTCTGCTTGCCGCTGTTCGCCTGTGTGACGACGAAGTCCGTCCCGGTCCCGGCTTCTGCCGACTCCAGCGCGTTGCATCAGGTGAAGCGGGTGAAGGTGGCCGAGGGGGTCGAGCTCGAGCTGCTCGACTTCGGAGGCCAGGGACCCGCGCTCGTCTTCCTGTCGGGCCTGGGCAACACGGGCCACGTGTTCGACACCTTCGCGCCGGAGTTCACCGCGGCCCATCACGTCTACGCCGTCACCCGCCGGGGGTTTGGCTCGTCGAACTGGCCCGAGCAGGGCTATGACACCGCCACCCTGGGCGAGGACGTCGTCCGGGTGCTGGAGGGGCTGGGAATCGCGAAGGCGTCATTCGTGGGCCACTCCGCCGCCGGGCCAGAGCTCACCTGGGTGGCAACCCATCACCCGGAGCGCGTGGAGAAGGTGGTCTACCTGGACGTGAGGACCAACGGTGACCTGCTGGCGGAGCTCCTTTCGGTCCTGCCCATGCCTCCTCCGAGCGAGCCCGCTCCCGAGGACGTGGCCTCACGCGCCGCGGTCGCCGCCGCGCTCGCGCGTGACGTCGGAGGAGCGTTCCCCGCGCACGAGATCGACGAGGCGAACGAGTTCGATCCGAAGACCGGGCACTACCTGCGCGCCCGCAGGTGGCCGCAGGCGGAGGAGCGGGTGATGAAGGGTTTCTCGAAGGTGGACTTCGCGGCCGTGACGGCGGCCGTGCTCTTCCTCTACGTGGATCAGCCTCGGTTCGGGCGGGCGGAGGACCTCCCAGGCTTCTCCCAAATGGACCTTCCCGTGCAGGAGAAGTTGAGGACCCTGAACGCCAGGGCGCTCCAGCGGGACGCCGAAATGCTGAGCGTGATGAGCATGCCGAACTGGAAGGGCATCAAGCTCGAGCACGCGCGGCACTACGTCTGGCTCACCAACCATGATGAGGTGCTTCGCGAGATGAAGACCTTCCTCGAGACATTTTGAAAGGGCGGCGAAGGCGCGCTGGATGAGCGCATCTCCTGTTTCCACACTTCGAGCAAGCGAACACGTCCAGCGCTTTCCGTCCTGCGTAGCAGCCTGGCGAGAGTCCAATCGTGGTGTGCGCTCCTTCTTCGGCTCCTCCCTCGTCGCGGCAAAGGACGGGCTCTCTTCCTCCGGCTCCGGCCTCGCCCCTGCTTGGGGGAAACGGCTCGCCTGCGCGGTGAAGACCCGGGATGCTACCTGCTGCGCGCCGCCCTTGCCGCCATCGAGAATCCCGGTACCGTCACGCTCCCGGCCAGCTCCGACTGACGCCACCGCGCCGTGCTTCAATGCCCGGCGGGCTCATCCTCGCCCCGTCCAGACGGGGCGCGGCGAGCTGTTACGGAGCAGCCCCATGAAGACGATGAGCCCGCAGACCCGGCGCACGGCGGAGCGCAAGCCAGCCACGACCCGACCCGTCGCGCCCATCCAGCAGCCGACCACCACCGCGTCACCGCGCGCCCAGCTGGGAAGCGCACCCGCGACGGCGATGAAGGCCGCGGCCGGTGCCAGCTTCAAGGCCAAGGGCGCACCCAAGCTGCCCCCGGGCCCCAACGTCCGGATGCCGAAGAAATAGGCTTCCGAGGCGCTTCCATTCAGAGCTTGGGCCGTCCGGACGACGGCTGGGTCAGCACTCGCTGCCGCAACGCTCCCAGTGCTTCCAAGGTCGGAGCCACCTGGCGGACCTCGGACATCGCTGCGCCCGCGGCAATCAGCTCCTCACCCGACAAACCTTCGCCATATCCCTGAGCGGCGTAGTCCGCCCACTGAGCCCAGCGAGTGTAGAGCCGCATCGGCTCTCCCCAGGACTCCTCTCGCGTCAGGTACGCGTCGAGTATCCGCTGCCGTAAGTCCATCGAAAGGGGTGCACCCATGGCCTCAATCGATGGGCTTCGGCGCGTTCAACCTTGCTCGTACCGCATGGGGGAAGCGCCACTCGCTGCGCCTCCCTCGATCCACGTTCGTGAGCACCGTCGTAGGGCCGTCGGCGGGAACGACCCTGGAAGGAGGCGCACTGTGACGGACCCAAGCAGTGCCGACGATTGGGCAGAGGTGCCGCGGAGCGAGTGGGCTGAGAACTGCGGTGTTGGGACAGCGGGCTTCTGTCGCGGTCGCGGGCTCTGTCGCGGCTGGCCCTCCCACTCGGGGAGCGAGGCGGGAATCAGAGGAGTGTCGATACAGAGGCAGTGCGCTCAGGGCGTGTAGAGCACCGAGGAGGAGAGCATGGCCGAGGCACTCTGGTAGCCGCCCGAGACGAGCACTTGGCCGGAGGAGAGCAGGGTGGCGGTGTGACCGGCGCGAGCCGCGGGCAGGGAGGCGACCGCGGTCCATGAGTTGGTCGCCGGTTCGTACATCACTGCGGAGGAGAGGTAAGCCGAGGCATTGTTTCCCCCCGCGACGAGGACCTTGCCGGAGGAGAGGAGGGTAGCGGTGTGACTTGCGCGACCCGTGGGCATGGGGGCAACGGAGTACCAAGTGTTGATGGCCGGCTCATACACCTCCGCGATGGAGACGTAGACAGGAGTTGAAGAGACTCCATAAAAGCCCCCTGTGACGAGCACCTTACCGGAGGGGAGCAGGGTTGCGTCGTGAGCGATGCGGGGCCTGACCATGGTGCCTGCCGGTGACCAGGAATTGGTGGCAGGATCGTACAACTCCGCCGAGGCAGAATAAGCGGATGCTTGGTCAAACCCCGCCGCGACGAGGACCTTGCCCGAGGAGAGCAACGTGGCGGTGTGACGGGCGCGTGCGTTGATCATGGTGCCTGCCGGTGACCAGGAATTGGTGGCCGGGTCGTACAACTCCGCCGAGGCAAGGTAACTGGGGGAGCCATTCCCCCCCGCGACGAGGACCTTGCCGGAGGAGAGGAGGGTAGCGGTGTGTAAAGAGCGAGCATTGGCCATGGGGGCTGCCGAGGACCAAGATCTGGTCGCCGGGTCATACACCTCCACGGAGGAGAAACGGTTGGTGACACCGCCACTGATGGAGAGGCCCCCCGTGACGAGCACCTTGCCCGAGGGGAGCAGGGTGGCGGTGGTAAATTCGCGGGCCTGAGCCAAGGGCGCGTCTGGGGACCAGGAGTTGGTGGCCGGGTAGTAGATCTCCGTGGCGGAGGTGTATGTGGGGGGATTGGTAGTGCGGCCTCCCGTGACGAGGACATCGCCGGAGGGGAGCAGGGTGGCGTCGGCCCCGGAACGGCGGATGTTCATGGAGCCCGCAGACGACCAGGTATTGGAGGCCAGCAGGTCTGCGGTGGTGGAGGATTGGCTGGAGTCCTCGGGCTGGGCGTTGCAGGCGGCGAGGGAGAGCAGGAGCGCTGCGGCGAGGCGAGGGAACTGTCTGGGGATGGTCATATTTACTTTCCTGGAGCCGAAATGAGTAAGCGCAATTCGTGTTGTACGTTGGGCCGGCATTTCCACAGGCCATGAGCGCGACTCGCGTGAGACACCCAATGGAGCTTCATTCAAGGGAGCGGGCTTCTTTCGCATTGAGGGGCCAGATTGCCCCGCGAACGGAATGAGCCGACAAGCCGGAAAATGATGCACAGGATCCGAAAACGAGGAACAACTCCGAGGCATTGGCTGGCTCAGTGCCGTGAAGCCAGCACCCACCGCACTGCACCCAGCGCGGCCGTGTCCGTCGTCGCCACCTCGCGACGTGAAGCGCACAGCGGCTGCTCACGCCCGCCGCACAGCCACCGCCCGCCCGTCGCCTCATCCCGGGCCCACTGCGGAAGCGACCCCACCAGCCCCTCCACGCCCCACGGAGACGCGCGCGAAGCCCCGTCCTTCCGCATCGAATTGCCCCAGGGGAACAGCCGGCCATCCGGCCCGCGCGCGGCCATCTCCCACGCCTCCCCGGTTGGCAATCCCAGCTCCACGCCTTCAATCCGGGACAGCGCCGCGCACACCTGCTCCGCCTGCGCCCACGTGCACGGTGCGGCCTGCTCCGCGTCCGGGCTCGCCGCTCCCACGGGCCCCTGAGACGCCGCCAGCGCCCACGCCAGCGCGGACCGGCTCAACGGCACCTTCGCGACGAAGAACCCCGGAGACCGCACCCGCCGCAACGTCGCACCCGTGCCCAGCCAGTGCTCCACCGCCGGCACCCAGCGCGCCTCCAGCCCGGAGCGCCGCAGCTTGTACGTGCCTTCCTGCGACACCAGCGCCTCGGGCACGGTCAACGGAGGAGGGCCCAGGTCCACCGGCGTCGTGAGCGCATGCAGTAACAGGGAGGGGTCATCCCGGACGTCCGCAGGCCCTGACAGCGCGCGCAGCAGCGGCGCCATCCGCTCGCGCTTCGCGGAACCCTCCGGAGGCAGCGGCCGGCCCGCGAGCACGTTGGCCACCAGCTCCCGCAGGCCCGAATAGAACAACCGGTCCCGAGGATCCGCGCCCTCCCGCGTGGACGTGGGCATCTTCGCCTCGCGCAACGCCGGCAGCACCGCGCGGGCCTGGAGTCGCGCCGCCGCCATCACCGCCGTCACCCGCACCTCCGCGTCCGCGTCCACCAGCGCGGAGCGCAGCACCTCGTCGATGTGCTCGTTGGACGCGTCGTAGTCGTGGATCAGCCAGCGCAGCACCTGCCGCCGCTGCTCCTCCCCCGGCAGGTGCGCGAACAGCACCGAACGATCCGGATGCGCCTGCTTCTCCGCCTCCAACCGCTGGAACGCCTCCGCCACCCCCGGTGGAACAATCAGCGCATGAACCCGCTCGGCGGTCCGCGAAACACTGTCATCCGGATGGAAGCGCAGCGCCGCCACCCGCTCCAGTGACGAGCGCTCCCGCAGCTCCCCGGTGGCGAGCAACCCCAGGAGCACGTCCTTCGTCTCCGAGGACGCCAGCAGCGTCGCGAGCGCCGGGGCCTCCAACACCGGCACGGCCTGCCGCACGGTGTTCCACGCCCCCAACGCCTCCCGCCCATGGAACTGGAGCACCCGCAGCTTCAACACCGGGTTGAACGTGTACTGGAGCTCCGTGTCCGTCGCGCGGTGCACGTACACCGCCAGCTCCGGTTCACCGGGGATGAGCGGCGGTGTCTGGCTTTCGGACTGGAGGAACCAGCCCAGCGCCTCCAGCACGCGGTCCAGCGCCTCGAAGGCGACGTCCGGCCGGGCAACGAGGGTCGGGGCGCTCATGCGGCGGGCTTCACGCGCGAGTGCACGGCCTCTCCCACCTCCGCGACTGGCAGGCCCTCGAAGCCGGCGTAATAGACACGCCCCGCCCAGAGCAGGTCCATCCACGACGCCCGCTGCGACGCCATGTTCAGGGGAAAGCCTTCCACGTAGGACTGCCACGCGGGCCGCATGTCCGCGGCGGACGCCTTCTGTTCAAGGCCCGCGGCGAGGTAGCGGATGAAGCCCTGGACGTTGAAGCCGAACTGCTCCCCCGGCGTGAAGCTCCCCGGAAGCGCGCCGCCTCCCACCAGGCGCGCGGCGAGCTCCGGCTCCCCCAGCGCAAGGGCAATCCACCCGCAGCGGTAGAGCAGCAGGTCCTCCTGGTCCTGGGGCTTCTTCGCCAGGGCCTTCAACCACGTCAGCGCGGGCGAGGCCTTCAACTGCCCCTCCACGAGCCCGCAGACCTCCGCCGCGTTCACGAAGGACAGGACGTGGATGGCGACGTCCGGCGCATCCCGCTTCTGGAAGTTCGACTGCTGCTGCTGGAGGGCCGGCTTGCACAGCGGCGCCAGCTCCCGCCCCGCCGTGCGTGCCGCCGCCGCGCCGTTCAACACGACCTGCGCCGAGAGGATGTTCGCGAGCGTCACCAGGTGCTGCGAGGGCGCGTTCGCGCGCTTCAGCGCCAGGGGCGTCAGCGCCTTCAACAACTCAGGCGTCTCCGCACGCTCGCCGCGCTTCTCGGAGAAGAGCGCGCTCCAGCTTCCTTCCGTGCTGCTCGTCGCCTCGGCCATGGGCTTCTGTCTCCCGCTCATCGCGACCGGCGCGCTTCAAAGACAGCCAGGTGACGGTCCCGCAGGGCGCGGTGGGCATCTTTGACGGGCGCGGCGGCGTGTTGCAATCGCTCGAAGAGCGCACCGTCGCGTGCCGCTTCCTTCAGCTTCGTGACGAAGCGCGTCTCCGTCTTCAGGCCCGCGTCACGCCCCCTCTTCAGGCGCGCGAGGTTGGCCTGCTCCCACGCGTCGAAGTCCAACTCGCGCGCCAGCGATAGCAGCGTGTCCACCTCCGCCTCGGTCCGCGTGAAGCGCTCCAGGAAGCGCGCCGCCGTGCCGTACTCCTTCTTCTCCTCCGGGGCCCCTGCCTCCGTGAGCCACAGGCTCTTGGCCACGCCCACGTCCAGCCGGGGCACGTTCCTTAGCGGCGCGTCGCAGAAGGGACATGCCGGGGGCTCCTGCAGGACGGTCCTCTCTCCACCCTCCAGCTCCACCCGGTTGTGGACGGTGAAGGTGGAGCCGCACACGTAGCAGGTGATGGAGACGGAAGGGGCGACGCGCATGTCGGTCCTCATCATGGAGGGGGCCACTGGGGGGGCAAGAGATCAATCACCCGGCGTCCGAAGCTCTCCGCATCCGCTTCGATGGGCTGTCGGAAATAGCGCGGGTCCGCCGGGCCGTAGTACGTCCCACCCGCGCCCGGCAGGTTGCGCCTCCACCGCCGCGAGAACGGATGCGACTGGCGCCCCAGGGACTCCTGATACGCCTGATACGCCTGATAGTAGTGGCGCGACTCGTGGATGGCCGTGCCCACCGCGTCGCCCACGTCCAGGTTCTCGTTGATGACCACGACGCCCCGCTTGTTCAGCGGCACGAGCCGTCCCTGCGGCGTCTGCCCGAAGCGCCAGTCCATCCAGCCATAGTCCCCGGCCGCCAGGTTCTGGAACTGGACGCGCGCGCGGCGCGACTTCGGGATGCCCAGCGCCTCCATTGACGCGTCCACCGCGCCGGCGATGGCGCGCTGGCGGTCGCGCAGCGACAGCGTGCTGAACGTGGCGGGGTCCAGCTCCGGGATGTCCAGCAGGCTCCTGCGCAGGCCGTGCATCTGGGCGAGCTCGAAGCGCTTGAAGCGCCGGCTCGCCCAGCTCTGCGACAGCGTGATGTCGAACCCTCCCCAGCCCAGCACGCCGCCTCCTGGCGCGGGGGTGCGCACGCGCTGCGCGGCAGCGAAGCTCTTGGGAATCTGCGTGACCTGGCCCGGCTTCGCGTGGGGGCCCAGGCCCTGGACCAGCGGCCCCATCTTGCTCGTGTCGATGTGGTAGCGGGCCAGGAGCCCCGGCTTTCCTCCCGTCCCGTTGAGGGCCTGCTCCACCGCGTCCAGCGCCTTCATCGCCTCCGCGACGTGTCCCGTGTGCAGGGCGGCCTTGAGGTCCTCTCCCAGGGTGACGAGCTGCCGCCGGAACGGGGACCGGTTGCTCGCGGGGACCACGGCGTCCAGCACGGACAGCTTGCGCCAGGCATCGGCGACCCGCTCGATGCGGCTCACGAGGTCGCTCTGGAGCAGGTGCACCGGCGTGGTGGGGCCCATCCGCAGCTCGATGCGGAGGTTCCACTCATCCAGGGCCTGGGTGATGGCCGCGACGTGGGTCGGGCCCAGGCCATGCGCCGCGCGCCAGCTCGCGTCTCCCAGCTTCGCTCGCAGGCCGTCCAGGTTCTTCTGGAGGTTCTCGCTCACCGCCGTGAACTTCTTGAACACCGGCGCGGTTTCGCCGCCCTTCACCTCGACGAGGTGCAGCCGCGCGCTGCCGGGCGTCGCGGCGTCGTCGAACTCGACGATGATCTCGTCGAAGCCGCTGCCCTGCTCCACGCCCATCGGCTTGAAGTCCAGGCGCCGGTACCGCTTCGTCACGCCGAACTCTTCGCCCAGCAGCGCCTCCGTCATCCGCTGGGAGGTCGTGTGCTCCAGCACGTCGCCCCTGCCACGGGTCATGCTGCCGCGCACCTCCCAGCGCTGACCGGGGCGCTTGGACATGATGAGCTGGAGGTATTCCTTCCTGCCGTCGGCGCGCGTCACCTCCACCAGCTTGTAGAAGCGGCGCTCCGTGGTGCCGGGCTTGATCTCCGCCCACGCGGGGCCCACCTGCGCCACGGTGTCGCCGGGCGCCAGCTTGAGCGTGGTGCGGCCCCGCTGCGCGGGCGTGAAGACCTGGCGCTCCGCCGACGCGATGAACGCGTCCTGGTCCAGCGGTCCCGACTTCGAGAACGGGCCCACCTCCGGATGGGCGGCGTGCTGGGTCGTGTTGGGCCACGCGTCCACGGGCCGGCCCGGCTCGCGGACGACGGGCGGGGTGTCCGTCACGCCCGGCGCCGCGGGCTTCTTGCCTCCCGCCACCTTCGCCGCCGCCGTCTTCGGCGGCTTCTTGCTGAACAGCCGCGGCGGCTCGCGCAGGTACTGGGGCTTGGGGCGCACGCCCTGGCCGAACTCGGCGAGCTGCAATGGCGTGAAGGCGTCCACCTCGCCCAGCCGCTTGCGCAGGGCTTCCAGCGAGCGCTCCCCCTGTTCGATGCGCCGTGCCGCCTCGCCCGGGTCCATGGACACGCCGCGCTTCGCCTCCAGCGAGGCGATGAGCGACTCCTGCGCGTCGATCTCCAGGCGCAGCTTCTTGCGGTACAGCTCGAACTGCTTCTCGACGGGCAGCTTGTCCCAGTGCCGCAGCGCCGTTTCATCCAGCGAGCGCACCAGGTCGCGCGTCGCCTTGTCGTGACGCTGGAGCAGGTGCAGGCCCTCTTCGCCCAGGTCCGCCAGGTCCGCGCCCGCCTTGACGACGATGGTGGGCTTGCCCCGCCGGAACATCGTGACGGCCTGCCCGGCGTCGCTGCCGGTGAGCGCGCGGAAGTCCGCCTCGGAGACCAGCTCGATGGGCGTGTTCGCGAACGCCGCGCGCTGCGCGGGTGGGATGTGCGTCAGCATCTCCTTGCGCAGCACGCGCTGGAGCTGCTTCTTCTCGAAGTCCCCCGTCACCTGCTTGAGCAGGCTGTCGTCGAACTCGCGCAGGAAGTCCTTCATGCCTCCGGCCGGGTTCTCCACCTTCCACTTCCGGTACAGCGTCAGGCGCTCCTGGGGCGTGCCCCGGAAGGCGAGCAGGTCGCCGGTGCGCGGCGGGGGCGGCCGGGGCTTGGAGATGCCGCCCAGCGCGCCCAGGCCTCCGGAGAGCAGGGTGCCCGGGGCCGCCTGCATCGCGGTGCCCGCGAGCACGTTGAGCAGCGCGTTGCCGCCCTTGTAGTTCTCGTCGTTGAGCACGTTGCCCAGGAACGCGGAGGGCACCGACTGCACCAGCCCCTCCGCGCCCTGGGCCAGGCCGTGCGCCGTCATGCGCGCGAACACGCCGCCTTCGCCCGCCATGCGCGCGAGGAACCCCATGCGCAGCAGCTTGGAGCCCATGCCCGCCGTCGCCAGGGAGGTGAGGGCGTCCACGGCGCCCACGCCCGCGTCGGTGGCCGCCTCCTCCCAGCCGTAGGCCGCTCCCTTGAGCGCGGCCTTGGTGATCATCGTCACCGCGGCGATGGCCACCGCCGTGCCCACGACCACCGTGGAGCTGGCCATGAACGCGCCGAGCGCCGCCCAGAACCCCACGCCCGCCGGCGGGAAGAAGACGCTCAGCACCACGCCGATGACGACCGCGACCGCCATCACCACCGCGCTGGCGATGGTCACGAAGAAGTCGGTGATGGTGTCCACCTGCTCGCGGTGCATCTTCACCGCTTCGTCGGCCAGCTCCGCCTGGTGCTCCACCCGGTCGGCCTTCTTCTCCCAGCCCTCCTGCCACGCGCGCAGCGTGTCCGCGTTGTAGTCCTTGTCCCCCGGCTTCGGCCGCTTCGCCTCGTGCAGCTCCAGCGCCCGCACCTCGTCGTCGAGCGTGGACGTCTGGGCCCCGAGGATCGCGCGCGTGGAGCGGGAGAACATGTTGGACGACCGCGCCTCGAAGCCCTCCCGGCGCCGCGCCCGCTCCAGCTTCTCCCGGGGCGTGACGGCCTCGCCGTAGTCCACCATGTCGAGGATGTCGAAGGCCTCGCGCCCGCTCAGCTCCTCCTCGATGCGCGCGCGGAAGCGCTCGAACGGGGTGCGCGTGTCGCCAGCGGAGGGCGGGTTGTTCTTCGCCCACTCCTCGGCGATGGCGTTGATCTCCTCGCGGCTCTTGCCGGCCAGCACCTCCTTGAGGGCGTCCTCGTCGGTGCCGACGCCCTGGACCGCGTACTGCACGACCTCCGCGTCCGTGAGGTAGCCCTTGTCGAGCAGCGCCGCCACCGCGTCGCGGTCCGCGCCGGACGTGTCCATCAGGACGGCCTGCACGAAGCTCATCTGGCCGGAGGCCGCGTACGTCGCGTCGTACTCCGCCCCCAGCGCCTGCATGTTCGCCTGCGCGTGGGCCTGGGCATGGGCCTTCGCCGCGACGTCCACCGCCTTGCGCTCCTGCGTGAGCCGCGCGCGGACCTTCTCCGGGCTCCACTTCTCCAGGAACTCCAGCTCGCTGATCAGCCCCTTCTTGCGGTCCGCGTCCGTGAGCGGCCCCGCGGAGGCGGGCTTCACCTTCGCCTCGTCCAGCCCCCGCTCGATGTCGATCCGCTCCTGGATGTCCAGGTAGCCGTCGCGCCGCTCGTCGGCGATCTGCCGGCGTCCCTCCGCGGACATCGCGTCGCGGATGATCTTGTCGTCGGCGTAGAAGAAGCTGGTGTGCTCGATGTGGATGCGCGCGGCGTCGACCTGGAGCCCCTTGTCGTCGCGCAGGCCTTCGATGAGCTTGAGCTCGTCGCCGCCCATCTCGTCGCGGTACGCGGCGCTGAGCGCGCTCTCGCCCGCGGCGCGCTCCGTCCAGTCCTTGCCGTATTGCTTCTCGTAGGACGCGTCGAGCCCCCGGTTGCGCTTGAGCAGCTCCTCGCGGAAGGTCTTGGTGTCCCAGCCGTACTGCTGCGCGTCGGCCTCCGTCTCCTTGCGGACGCGCTCGTAGACGGCCTCGATGCCCTTGCGGTCCGTGCCCAGGCCGAAGAACCACGAGCCGCGCATGGCGCGGTCCAGCTCGATGGCGCGCGCGTCCTCGGTGCGGCCCTCGACGAGGGCGTGCATCTCGTCGGCGTCGTGGGTGTGGAAGGAGCCGCTGCGCAGCTCGTCGTCCATCTTCTCCACGAGGTCGCGGCCGTACTTCTCCTTGTAGGCCTTCTTGATGGCGTCGATCTGCTCCGGCGTCTTGCCGCGCAGCAGGGTGAGGATCGCGCTCTCGTCCGTTCCCCAGCCGGTGCCGAAGAACGTGCCCTCCATGGCGTCGTCCAGCTCCACGGCGGCGGCCTTGGCGGCGTTGCCGGAGAGCAGGGCCTCGGCCCTGTCCCAGTCGTGCGTGCTCGTGCTGAAGAAGTCGTCCAGCTCGCTCTTGAGCCGCTCGCGCAGGTTCTCGCCGTCGTTGCGTGACGCGTAGAGCAGCTCGACGTAGTGGCCCTGGATGGGGGTGAGGTTCGCGAGCGCGTCGAAGATCTTCTGCTCGTCGGTGCCCCAGGTGTAGTTGACGCCCTGTTCCACCTTCCCGACGATGTTGAGCGCGTCGAAGCTGAACTGCGGCTTCTGCGCCTCCACCACCGTCCGGACGCGGTCCAGGCTGTCGGAGGCGAGGATCTCCTTCTCCAGGGCCTCCATGAGCGGCTTGCGCCGCTGGCCGGAGATGCGCACGGCCAGCCCTTCGGCCAGCGCCTGGACGGCGTCCTTGCCGTTCTTGCCGTAGTAGGAGAGGAGGATGGCCTTCTGCTCCTCGCCCAGGTCCTGCCGCTGCTTGAGGGCCTCGACGTCCAGCTCCTCGCCCTGGCGCAGGCGCACCTCCGCGAGGAACAGCATGTTCTTGTCGAGCGACGTCTTGTTCTCTTCGGCGCGCGCGGCCTCCCACGCCTTGCTCTCGTCGTGGGCCGTGTCGAGCCAGTCGATGATCCAGCTGATCAACCGGTCCCAGAAGCCGCGCTCGTAGCCGATCTGCTTCGCGTGCCAGTCGCGGATGGCCTCCTTGGCGTCCTTGCCAGCCCGGCGCAGCTCTTCCTGGTAGCGCTCGACGTTCGCGTCGATGTCGCGTTTCGCCTGGCCAACGACGGCGCCAAGCTCCTTGCGGCGGTCGTCGAGCCACTTCTTGGTGGGGCGGTACTTCTCCGTCGCCGCCTTGAGCTTCACCGGATCATCGCCGGCGTCCTTCTTGAGCTGCCATTCGTCCTGGAGCGCGGCGAGCTCATAGGCGCGCATCTGGTCGCTCGCGGCCTTGCCGAAGGCTTCCTTGAAGCGCTTGCCGTTCTGGTCGTACCGGACGATCCAGTTGCCCACCTTGGTGTCGACCGCGGCGAGGAGCGCGTCGCGCTTGCGGCGGGCCTCGGTCAGGTCCACGCCTCCCTGGATGGCGGCGGCGCGGGCCTCGGCCTGGGCGTCCAGCGAGGCGCGCACGCGGGAGAGGGCATCGCCGAAGGTCTTCCCGCTCTCCACGATGCTCGTCTTCGCCTCCTCGTGGGCCTTGCTGAGCGTTTCGGTGGTGGCCTGGTGCGAATCCACGAGCTGCTTGCGGCGGGCCTCCACCTTCGCGTCCAGGTCCTCCTTCTTGATCTTCGCGGCGTCGGCGACGCGCTGGAGCTCTGCGGCGAAGATGGGGCGTTCAGCGGCGAGGAGCGCGACGCCCCACGACGCGTCGAGTCCGCCCGGGACATAGGCCTCGCGGGCCTTCTTCACGGACGCGTCGGCGTATGTGTCCGGCGCCGCGAGCAGGCGCGCCAGCACGTCGCCAATGTCCACGCGCGCGAAGTCGGGGACGTTGATGGGCGCGGGCGCGGCCTCTTCGAGGACGGTGATGCCCTTGGCGGGCTCCTTCGGTTGGGCCTTCGCCTTCTTCTGCTTTTCGGCCGCGTCGGTGATCTTCTTCTGGAGCCGCGTCCAATCCTTGAGCTTCTCCGGGTCGGTGGGCTTCGGACCGCCGGGCTTGTAGACGAGGTCGCCCAGGGGGCCCTTGATCAGCAGGTGCCCGCCGTCGTCCCGCATGAGCTGCGCGCCAATCTCCGGCACGTGGCCCAGCGGACTCTTCTGGAGGTCGGGGAGCTTCGCGTTGCGGACCTCCAGCTTGCGGTCGCACTTGCTGTCGACCAGGGCGGAGGCCTTCCCGGTGGGATCGTCCGGGATGGCGGGCAGGTCCTCCGGCCGCTTCGCCGGGGTGATGGCCCGCTTGCCCTCGTCCTCCAACTGCTTGAGGCGCGCGGCGCGGACCGCGTTCGGATCCACGGCGGCCTGCTGGATCTTGAAGGTGTAGCGCGGCGCCGGGGGCAGCTTGGGCTCGGGGACCTTCTCCGTGGTGCTGGCGATGCGGCCCTTCCAGGCCGTCACGGCGTCCACGTCCGTTTGCGGACCCGCGGGCGCGGCGGGGCTGATCACCGCGGGCGCCTCCGCGACGGGCGCGGTGGGCGGCGGGGCCGGAACCGTGGCGGGGGTCGTGGCCTCGGCGGGGATGACGCCGGTGGTGTCCGGTGGGGACTCGAGGCCCTGCTGGATGCCCTGGACGCCCTGGGCGTGGGCGTCGGCCAGTTGCTTCGTCGCCTCCGTCGCGGCGGCGGCCGTGGGGTCTGCCCTGGGAGGGGCGTCGGTGCCGCCTTCGCCGACGGACGCGTCGGTTTGCAGCGGAGGCGGCTTCGCGGCGGTGGTGGGACCGCCCGGGCCTCCGGTGGCCGGACGGATGGTGATGCGCACGTCGCCGCGTCCCGACAGCGTGCTCCGGGCCGAGTCGATCCGCGCGGCCTCGTCCATGCCTCCAGGCGCAGTCCCCGCGGGCACGGGCAGCGGCTCCGGCGTCGTCTCCTCGCTCCCGGCGCCCGGTATGTCGACGGTCGTGTCCAGCTCGCCGTGCAGCGGTGCCGTGCTTCCCCCCAGCCCCGCGTCGGCCGTGCTCGCGGAAGGGGTGCCGTCGGTCCGGGCCCGGTCCTCGGCCAGGCGCGCGGCGGTGTCCGCGAGTTCTTCCGTGGAGCCGCGAGGAAGCACGGCGGTCCGGGCCTTCGCGCGCTGGCGGTCCGCTTCCTCCTGTCCGGCGATGGTGGTGGGCTGCGACGCGCCGTCGGCCTCCGCGAGCCCGGTGTGGGGCGTGGGCGCCAGTCCGCTGAAGCCTGCCTCCGCTTCGATGGCGCCCGGTGTGGAGAGGAGCGCCACCTCCGGAGGGTGGACGGGGCACGGGTCGAAGAGGTGGGAGCGAGGCCCGCCCATCGTCCGCCACGCCGGGTCGCTCACGCGGCGCTCCAGGTCGCGCGCCGTGTCGCGCAGCACCTGTCCGGAGACACCGGGGCCCGCGCCCTTCAGCGAGGCGAGGCGGGCCGCCAGCTCACGTGCGGGATTGGACGAGGCGGGTCCCCGGGGGACGACACCGGCATTGCGCGGGAGGGCCGACGAGGACGAGGGACTCCGGCCGGACGTCTTCCGGAGCGCGTGCTGGGTCGAAGCCTTCGAGCCCTGTTCACGGATGCGCACGGTCCCCCCCGCACCATCGGTGAAGGGACGCTAGGTCATCTCCACATCCAGGACCAGGGAGGCCCGGATGGGATGTCCATGACTGCTCCAGAAACGGTGGAGCAGGTCGAAGTCGTAACTCTCCTGGACACGAGGGGTGACCTTCCGGCCATCCAGCTCATGCGGCAGGCCGCGCGTGAGCAGCCCGTGGAGGACGCCGAGCAGCTCGTGTTCCTCCTCGGCGCGGTTGGACCACGCGGAGACGATGAGGCCCAGCCGCAGGGCGCCGTTCTGTGTGACGGCCAGCCGGTAGAGGGCGAGCGACACCGCGGGCCGCTTCCCCGCGAGCGCCTCCCGTGTGGGCGAGCCGTGGAGGATGTGGATCTCCTTGAGGAAGTGTTGGCGAAGCTGCGTGTCCAGTGCCTCCTGGAACACCTCCGCCACGCGGCGCAGGCGGGTGCCCGAGTCACCAGGGCTCTCCGCCTCCGCGCGGCGCGACAGCCGGCCCAGCTCGTACAGCTCCAGCGCGACGGCGCGCTCCAGGTGTTCCTGGCACAACGGAGCCCCTGCCTGTTCGGCCAGGAAGATGCCCTTGAGGGCCGCGTTGCGGATGTCGCCGCCCGACAGCCGGTGACGCTGCGCGAGCCCCGCCAGGTCGAGCGTCCCCGTGCGGGGCACGCCGTCCGGAAGCATCAGCTCCCAGATGCGGCGGCGCTCGTCGACCTCGGGGAAGGGGAACTCAATGCGCGCGTGGAAGCGGCGCAGGAACGCTTCGTCGATGGCCGTCTGGAGGTTGGTGGCCAGGATGATCAGCCCGTCGTGGCGCTCGATGCGCTGGAGCAGGAAGCCGACCTCCAGGTTGGCGAAGCGATCATTCGCGTTGCTGACCTCGGTGCGCGCGGAGAAGAGTGAATCCGCTTCATCGAAGAACAGCACCGCGCCCGCGCGCTCGCCGTGGGTGAGCACCTCGTCGATGTTCTTCTCCGTCTCGCCCACGTACTTGCTGACCAGCCGGGACAGGTCGATGACGTAGAGCGGCCGGCCCACCGCGTGCGCGATGACCTCCGCGGCCAATGTCTTCCCCGTGCCCGAGCGTCCGGAGAACAAAGCCACCGGCCCGGTGTGCAGCCGGAAGCGTTGCAGCAGGCCGCGCTCCTCGGCGACGCGGTCGCGCTGGGCCACGTAGAACAGCAATCGCTCCAGTGCTTCACGGGTGGTGTCGCGCACCACGAGGTCCGCGAACGTCCGCGACGTCTCCAGCCGGTAGCCATGGCGCAGCGGCACCTGGACGAGTCGTGAGGCGGCGGCGCGAAGGGCGTCGGCATCACCGCCGGGCGCCGCGTCGAAGATCCGGCGGACCTCCTGCAACCCACCCCGGAAGCTGGACGCCAGCCGTCCCGCGTCCGCCTCTTCCAACGCAAGTCCCCGCGCCAGCGCCTCCTCCCGCCACAGCGCGCGCCGCTGCGTGAAGCCCAGGGCCGGAGCCTCGTGGTGGGGAACAGCGACGGGCTGCGCGGAGTCACACAGCACCAGGGCCCGGCCCCCGAACTGCTGACACAGGCGCGACAGGGTGCCGGTGACGGAGAGGGCCACGCCGCGCTCGCACCCGGCCAGGTCCACGGCCAGCAGTGCCCCCCGCACCGCGGCCATGCGCCACAGCGCCCGCGCCGCCACGGTCTGCTCCAGGGCGCCGGTCCACCGAGCGACGACCAGCGGCACGCCCGTGTCGGCGGCGATCTCAAGCGCCACGCCCAGCCGTTCCCCTTCGCCATGCACCACCGCGAATGACCCCGAAGGGCCGCGCTCCGGAGGACGCAGGGGCTCCGCGCCGTGCCACTCCAGCGGCATGTCGCCCAGCACGGAAGGGCGGGGCAGCTCCAGCAGCGCGTCGCGGACCTCCGGCGACAAGTCCACCGGCCGCAGCATGGGAGGAAAGGCCCCCAGGCCCGTCTGCAACAGCCCCCCACCGACGAGCAGCCCGCTCTCCGTCAGCGACGCCAGCAGCCGTTGCAGGCGGGCAGGGGTGCGGCCCAGGACGGTGACGAGCAACCGCTCCACGTTCCAGCCCTGCGCGGTGTCGTCCTGGAGCACGGCGAACAGGCGCGGGTAGCGGGGCTCCAGGTGCGCCGCGAGCAGCACCAGCAGCGCCTCCTCCTCCACGGCCTCCAGCCGCAGCGACGCCCGCAGGCGCGCGAAGGGCAGGGGCGGCGAGTTCCCCAGCAGCGGGGCCTCCGGAAGCGACGCGGTGAAGGCCAGCTCTGAAACCGGGGCGCGCACCGTGGTGCGAACGGCGTCCCAGCCGCCTTCCTCCTCACCCCGGAGCTTGGACGCGCGCGCTTCCTCCAGGTGGCAGACCTGGAGCAGCAGCGTGTCCAGCCGCCCCAGCGTCTCCGCCCACGACGGTTCTGTCACGAGCCACCCCCCGGCGGATCATAGGAGGGGGCGTCCTCCCGCGAGAACACCCCGGCTCCGTGGACTGTCCGCAAGGCGGAAGCACCCGGGCGCTGCTACTGCGTTGGTATTCCGCCAATGGATTGGAGGAACTGCTGACCGGGTGGCGGTGCGGGTGGTAGAGACCGGCACATGACTCAGGGTGGTCCCGAAGGGGTGACGGCCCTCGACTTCCGGGAGGCGATGTCCCGGTGGGCGAGCGGTGTGGCGGTGGTCTCGGTGCGGGACGCGGAAGGGGTCGCGGCGACGACCGTCAGCTCCTTCAGCTCCCTCTCCCTGGATCCGCCCCTGGTGGTGGTGGCGCTCCAGCAGATCTCCCGGACGCTGAAGCGGGTGGAGGCCGCGGGCCGCTTCAGCGTGAGCGTGCTGTCCACCACCCAACGGGACATCTCCGTCCGGTGCTCGAAGGGGGACTCGGAGGGCCTCGCGTTCAGCGAGGAGGCCTTCGTCCAGGACAGCCTGGCCTCCCTGTCCTGCACTCTGTTGGATGTGCACCGTTACGGCGATCACCTCTTGCTGGTGGGCCGCGTGGTCGGCATCCAGCGGGGTGCGGATGGTGAGCCGCTGGTCTATTGGAACCGGGCGTATCGCGCGGTGACGGCGCACCCGGATCCAGCACCCGCGCGGAAGTAGCGAACGAAAACCGCAGTTCACAGCATCACGAAAGGACGAATCCCATGGCGTTCACGTTGCCCGAGCTTCCGTACAAGAAGGACGCGCTGGCCCCGCACATCAGCGCGGAGACGCTGGAGTACCACCACGGCAAGCACCACAACGCCTACGTGACGAACCTGAACAAGTTCATCGCGGGCAAGCCGGAGGAGAGCAAGTCGCTCATCGACATCATCCAGAGCAGCGACGGGGGCGTGTTCAACAACGCCGCCCAGGTGTGGAACCACACCTTCTACTGGCACTGCATGGCGCCCAACGGCGGCGGCGAGCCCCGGGGCGAGCTGGCGGACGCCATCAAGCGCGACTTCGGCTCCTTCGAGAAGTTCAAGGAGGAGTTCTCCAACGCCGCCGCGACGCAGTTCGGCTCCGGCTGGGCGTGGCTGGTGGAGGAGAAGGGCAAGCTCTCCATCGCGAAGACGGGCAACGCGGACCTGCCGATGAAGCACGGCCAGAAGGCGCTGCTCACCATCGACGTCTGGGAGCACGCCTACTACATCGACTACCGGAACCTCCGCCCCAAGTACATCGAGACGTTCCTCACGAGCCTGGTGAACTGGGACTTCGTGGCCCAGAACCTCAAGAGCGCGGAAGTCTTCAAGGGCGACCGCTAGTCGCGAAGCAGCACGGAGAGCCGCGCGGCCCGGTCGGCACGGTCCGGTGTGGCGCGGTTCTCAATCCCGCAGGTACAACCGGGAGAGCGCTTCGCTGTAGCTGTAGGCATACGCGCTCCCATCCGCGGAGAGCGTCAGCGTCATGATGGAGACCAGGCCCGGCATGTTGCCGCGTGCCGGCACCGTCAGGTGCGGGACGCTCACCCCGGTCCGCACGTCGACCCGGGACACCTGGACGGGGAGCGAGACGCTGCGCAGGTAGAGCGTGTTTCCGTCCGCGTTCCAGCCGGCCACCCCCTGTCCGGAGAACAGTCCGGGGACGACGTGGGTGTCCCCTCCGGTGGTGCTGATCAGGCGGAGGCGTCCTGTCGGATCCACCGCGGCCACGCGCGTCCCGTCGGGTGCGATGGCCGCGTCGAAGCCCTCGCCTTCCTTCGTGAGGGGGCCAGGCGCTCCCGCCCCCGGTTCGAAGATCCACAGGCGGGCAGGGTGCCCGGCCTCGCTGGCCCGCAGGAGCAACCGCTTCCCATCCGGGAACCAGCGCGCCGACAGCAGCACGGTCACCGGCGCGAGCGACACCGCGCGGGGCTCTCCGGCGCCGGTGGGCAGCAGGAAGAACTCCGTCCGGGGCCCGTACCGCGCCGTCAGCACCTGCCTGCCATCCGGGGAGAGGGCCATCGGGATGCCGTCGCCCAGCCGGATGGGGGGCGCGCCGTCGGTGGTCCGCAGGTACGCGCCATAGGTCGGCCCTTCCGTCTGCCCGCCCTCGGTGAAGAGCACCGTGCGGCCGTCGCGCGACAGGTCCGTCATGAACGACGAGTCCGCCCAGGTCAGGTCCCGCTCCTCGCCCGCGCGCCCGAACGCGAGCCCCGTCCGCGCGACCGGGTGGTCAATCAGCACGGAGCCGTCGTCCGCGATGTCATGCAGCACCATCCGCCCGGCGAGCCGGTCCACGAGCCGCGTCTTCCCCTCCAGGTCGACCGCGTACAGCGCGGAGTCCGCATCGGTGCGGGAGGCGGTGAACCAGACCTCCTTGCCATCCGGTGCCCACGCGAGGCCCCGGATGCTCGACCAGTCCGCGGACAGCTCTCGCGGAGGCCCGTCCTTCTCCAGCACCCGCACGGCGCCGCGGTCGTCCTTCGGGTGCTCATGGAACAGGAACGCGATCCGCGCTCCGTCAGGTGACACCCGGGCGTGGCTGATCCACCCCTGGGACTTGAAGCGCACCGTCCCCGGTGGCTGCTCCAGGCGGAAGCGTTCATCCACCCGCCGCACCACCGCGAGCGGCCCCCCGCTGCGTCCCCAGTCGGCCTCCAGCACGCCATCGAGCACGGCGCGCGGTGCACCTCCCGCCAGCGGCATCAGCCCCAGCGTCCCGCTGCCATGGTCGGCGTCGAAGAACCGGGGCTCCAGCAGCACCGCCAGCTCTCCCTGGGGCGAGGCGGCGAGCACATCCGCGGGCTGGCCCAGCGGCTGCGACAGGGGCCGCTCGGTGCGTGCGCTGTAGAGCTCCGCGCGTCCTCCCTCCCACGCCGCGCCGTAGAACAGCGTGTGTCCGTCCGCGGAGAAGCGGGCGTTGAGCACGTGCCCCTTGCGGAAGGTGACCTGACGGTATGTCGGGCGCTCGGCCTCGCGGGGTGGGGCAGGGTCCCCGGTCGACACGAGCAGCACCCCGAGGCCGCACAGCATGGCGACCACCGCGACGGCGAACAGGGCCCTGTGCAGGAGCGAAGGGCGCCGCACGGTGGCGCGGGTGGCGATGCCCTCCAGGGCGAAGGCCAGGTCCTGCGCGGACTGGAACCGGTCGCCGGGTGACTTCGCCAGACAGCGTGCGAGGACCCACCCCAGCTCACCCGGCAGCGGCGGCGGGTCGTCGCGGAGCGCGGCGCTCATCCGCTCCACGGGGCTGTCGCCGCCGAACGGAGCGCGGCCACTCACGGCCTCGTAGAGCACCGCGCCCAGCGCGAACACATCCGCGCGCGCGTCCACGGGCTGCCCACGCACCTGCTCGGGCGCCATGTACCCCGCGGTGCCCACCACCGCGCCGCTCTGGGTCGCCACGCCGTCTTCAATGCGCTCGGTGAGCCGCGCGAGCCCGAAGTCGAGGATCCGTCCGTTGCCGTCCGCGCAGAGGAAGAGGTTCGCGGGCTTGAGGTCGCGGTGGATGACCCCTCGCGCGTGCGCGGCGGCCAGCGCGTGCGCGAACTGGATGCCCAGCCGCAACACGCGCTCCAGCGGCAGCGGGCCGAGCAGCAGCACTTCACTGAGCGGCAGGCCCTCCAGCCACTCGGTGATGAGATAGGGCACGCCCTCGTGGGTCCCCACGTCGAACACCGTGAGCAGGTTCGGGTGGGACAGCGCTCCCACCGCGCGCGCCTCCTGGCGGAAGCGGGCCAGGCGCTCCGCGTCCTGGACGAACCGCGCCGGAAGCGCCTTCAGCGCCACGTCCCGCCCGAGCCGTGAATCATGCGCCCGGTACACGTCGCCCATCGCACCGCTGGCGGCATGTCCGACCACCGTGTACGGGCCCACCTGCTCGCCCTCGATGAACGGACGCGGTGACGCTGGCTCCGAGCGCTTCAACTGGCCCTCCGCGTGCCAGAGGTCGGTGACCACGGCGAGCAGCTCGCCGCAGCCCGCACACCCGGCCAGGTGGGCTTCGATGAGCGCCCGCTGGCCGGGGCGCAGCCGCCCCTCCACGAAGGCGAGAACAGTCTCCTCGGTGAGGCATCCGGTCATGGTCGGCGGCGGAGTCTAGCGGTTCGACTCAGGGCCGGGGCACCGCCAGCCGGTACACGCGGAACGGCAGGGACGGGACGCCCGGGGTGCCGAAGAAGTACCCGAGCTGGGCCTCCAGCACCCAGGCCCCGTCGTCGGTGAGCGCGGCGGTGGTCGGCTCCACGAGCCCGTTGGCGAGGACCTCCTTCGTCCCCGAGCCTCCGGAGTGCGTCACCACGGAGACCCGGCCGGGCGTGTTCTCCACCACCAGCAGCCGCTGCGCATCGAGCCACTCCACCCCGTCCGGTGCTTCGAGCGCCGGCACCACCGGAATCGTCACCGGAGCCCCCGCGCTCCCATCCGCCTGGATGGCGATGGAGAACAGCGTCCCCGTGTCGCTCTTCACGACATAGAGCGTGCCCGCTCCGTCGTAGGCGATGCCATTGAGGGTGAGGTCTCCCTCGACGACGGGGGCGAACGCCGCATCCGCGGCCCACGTCGTCACCTCATTGCCACCCACCGCCAGCCGGACGACGGTGTTCGCGAACGAGTCGGTCGCGTACACGTTGCCCGCGGCGTCGAGGGCGATGTCGTTGCAGAAGCCACTGGCGTCGGGGAGGGGATGGCTCGTCTTCAGCTCCCCGGTGGCGAGCGCGTACGCGGCCAGGTGCGAGGGCGTCGCGGGCGGCAGGGTGTCGTCATAGGTGCAGGCCCAGAGCGTGCCGTGCGCCTCGTCCACCGCGAGACCATAGACGCCGAACGCGGCGCGCCCCGGCACGAAGACGTGCGCCCCCAGCTCCCCCGGCCGCGCGCGGGCGATGGCGCCCGTGCCCACGCTGCCGATGTAGAGCGTGCCGTCCGACGAGGACGCGATGCCCTCCGGAAAGAAGTCCTCGCCGGGCAGCTGGACCTCCATCCGCTCCGACTCCTCCGGAGGCGGTTCACAGGCGGAGACGGCGGTGACGAGCGTGAGCAGGGACAGCCAACGGGTGGGGCGCATGGGGTTCTCCTCGGTGCGGCGTGGAGGAAGGCCCCGGAAAGGGGCCCTCCTGAACGCCCTGACACCGGCCGGAAAAACCTTTGCAGCGAAAGTTCAGCCGCCCGTCTTGAGCAGGCGCGTCAGGCTGAGATCGACCTGGCTCACCACCAGGGCGGCGATGCTGTCCACCGACGACGGGCCCACCCCCAGCCGCTTGCAGAGCTGCTGTGTGGTGTTCTGCGCCACCTGCTCACGGGCCCGGCTGAGCCAGCGTGAGACGGTGGACAGGTGCACGCGGTAGAGCGCCGCGATGGCGTCCAGCGACAGCGCCTCCACGTGGTACAGGCGCAGCAGCGTCCGGTCCCGGTCCGGGAGCTGTCCCAGGGACGCGCGCACCGCCTCCGCGAAGGCCTCGCGGTAGCGCGAGCGCAGGTGCTGGAGCTCCGGCCCCAGGTCCTCCCCGAGCACCGCCTCCACCGACTCCCGGGCCGCGGTGTCCGCCCGCGCCTCGGAGCGCTTGAGGTTGAGGGCGATCCGCAGCGCCGCCACGCGCACCCACCCGCCCAGCGCGCCGCTGCCCGTGAACTCCGCGATCTTCGGCTCGGAGCCGGCCGAGGCCGCGAACAGCCGCTCGCGCAGCAGTTGCCGCACCTCGTCGACGAACGCACGCGAGCGGTCCACGCCGGAGACGAACGCGCCGACCTCGCGCAGATAGGTGTCCTCGAACCGCTGGAGCGCGACGCGGTGATGCCGCAGGCACCCGAAGGCCAGGTACAGCTCCTCCATGGAGGACGTGACCCCCAGCGCCTCCGGGATGGAAGCCCCGGGCGGCAGCCGCTCCGCGACGAAGGCCACGAACGCCTCCGGCTCCAGCGCGATGCCGGGCCAGCGCGAGCGCGCGTGGCCGACCGCGGCGGTGAGCAGGGGCTCCAACTGCTCCGGTTCGGGGGCCGCGACCCGCCCCCCCTCCAGGGCCGCGAGGAACGCGGAGGCCAGCGGCGTGCTCGGGACGGTCACGGGTCCAACGCTACCACCGTCGCCCGCGGCCGAAGATGTGCCCAGGCCATGTCACCCGGGGCTTCGCCTTGCCTCGGGATTCGGTCATGGTGGCGATATGGATTTAGAGCATGTCCGCCTCCCGAGGCCGACTCGCGTGGTGCCCCGCGTGGTGGCCGCAGGTACCTTGTGGACGACCAGCACCTCCCGCTTCCTGCTGATGCTGACGGCCATCAGCCTTCCCATCACCGTCGCCCTCTCGGGAGCGATCGCGGCGTGGATGTTCCGGCCGGACTTCAGCGTCACGGTCTTCTGGATCTCGATGGTCTCGGTGGGCTTCATCGTCGGCCTGATCACCCTGCTGTCGATGATCGTCCAGGTCGATGCGCCCGGCTCCACCTGGCTCAAGCTCCCGTGGCAACACATCGAGTGCTTCGAGCGGGGCGCCACGCTGCGCGATGCGGGCGGCCAGGTCCTGGGGGACATGTCCGCGGGCACGCTCCGGGTGGCGCGCACCAACCTGCGGCATGGAAAGGGGCTGGTGGGCGCGGTGGCGCTCAAGCACGCGGGCGGGACGACCTGGGTCGTGCCGTATCAGCTGCTCGGGGCGTGGTCGGGGATGCGGGCCGTGGAGCACACCGCACAAGCGCACCGCATCGGGGATCCGTTGTTCGACGCGCTGTTGAAGGTCGCCGAGTAACGCCCCCGCGCTCCAGGACCCGTCAGGGGTCCGAACAGCGGGGGAGTCCGCGCCTCCATCGCCCTTGACTGGGGGCGATGGAGCGTCACGTCATGGAGCTTGGAGCCAGCGGCTCCGCGGATCAGGCCTGCCCGGTCAGCGTCTTGGTGATGACGCCTTCAAGCCGCGTCTTCGGGACCGCGCCGACGATCTGCTCCACCACCTTGCCGCCCTTGAACATCAGCAGGGTCGGAAGGGAGCGGATGCCGAACTCCTGGGACGTGTCCTGGTTGGCGTCGACGTCGAGCTTGGCGACCTTCACCTGGCCCTTGTAGCGAGACGCCAGCTCCGCCAGCGCGGGAGCAATGGCCCGGCAAGGGGCGCACCAAGCGGCCGTGAAATCCACCAGCACCGGAAGGTCTGACTCCAGGACCTCCTGCTTGAAGTTGGCATCCCCGATATCCACCACATCCGTGCCAGCCATGTTCTCTCCTGGTGCCTTTGCGCCCCTGTCACGCCTGCGCAGGGGCGACTTCATCCTGATCCGGAAACTAAGGGCCTCGCGTCGAAAAAGCACGGACTTGGCGGATCGGATGCCCTCGCGGTGTCGGCGAGTGTAAGGCGTCCCCCGCCACGGGAGGCGGGCGGGGCGTGACCCTCCGGCGGGGGGAGCGGTCGCTGTCCGGAGCGTCCACCGCGGGCTAGGGACGGTTGCGGAGCAGGTCGAACTCCTGGCCGAAGTACTCCTCCCAGCGCCGTGAGTTCTGTTCGCTCCGGTAGATGTAGGGCGACAGCCCGATCAGCTTCACCACCATCCGGTTGAGGGCGTCGAGCACCGGCGGCAGGGGCCTGAGGAAGTCCAGGAAGAGGACGACGCGATCCCCGTCGTTCTCCTTCCAGACCTCGTGGTCGTGGGTGTCATCGAAGATGAGGCTGCGCCCCTCCTGCCAGGAGGCCTTGTCCTGCCCCACGCGGATGACACATTGATCCGCGGGCTCGGGGACGATGAGGCCCAGGTGGTAGCGGAGCACGCCCTTGTAGTGGCCGGAGTGGGCGGGGAGGTGCTTGTGGCCCCGGAGGATGGAGAACATGGCGCTCGTCATGCCGGGAATGCCTTGCAGCAGGCGCGTCGTCTCCGGGCAGCGGTGGCAGTTGCCCTCGAACTTCACCCCGTAGCCGTAGAAGATGAACGTCTTCCAGCGGTCGTCCGTGGTCAGCTCGCGCTGCTCGGGCATCAGGTCCTGGAAGTTGGGGATCATCTCCACCCCGCGCATGACCGCGTCCAGCTCCTGGCGGATGACGTGCCAGTTCTCTTCAATCCGGGCCGTGAACGGAAACGTCCGGGGGTCGAAGAAGGTCTGGCGTGCCTCGGGGGTCCGCTCGATGGCGCGCGTCACCTGCCGGGCGGCGAAGATGGCCCCGTGCGTGAGGGCCGTGCCGGCCAGCTGCCGCGCGTGCTGCTTGAGCCCGCCCAGCAGGCCCTGGGGCGGGGGTGGGACGGCGTTCGTGTCGCGCGAGGGCGTGGTGGTGTCTTCCATGTCCGACCTTTACGAGAAGGGGCCGAAATGCGCTTCGGCCCGGGAGAGTCCGCACTGCTCGTCGAGCAGGTGTTCTTCGGGGAGGGGAGGGGCTGGCTTCAGGTCGGGCATGTCGGGCTCCGACGTGTTCGGTCCGGGCGGCAACGTCAGGGCCTCGTCGATGGGCATCGCCAGCGCCTCGCGCAGCGGCCGGCCCGCGCGCAGGGCGCGGTAGGCCGCCTCCAACCGCTTCCGGGAGTGGCGCCACTCGGCCGCATCGATGACGGTGCCCCCGTGGAGCACGTCGAGCACGATGCGCTGGATGAAGGCGGCCCGCTCCAGGTTGGCACCCGAGAGCGAGCGCGAGGGCGCCGGGAGGAGCGACGCCAGGAACACGGCCTCGGAGACGGTGAGCTGCGCTGGCGTCTTGCCCCAGTAGTACTGGCTCGCGGGCGCGAGGCCCCACACCCCGGGGCCCCACTCGGCGACGTTGAGGTAGAGCTCGAGGATGCGGCGCTTCTCCAGGGTCCGCTCGAGGCGGATGGTGATGACGGCCTCCCGGAGCTTGCGCGAGAGGGTCGGCTCGGAGCCCAGGAAGAGGTTGCGCGCCAGTTGTTGGGAGAGCGTGCTGCTGCCCACGGTCTGTCCCCGCAGCCGGGCCACCAGCGCGGAGAGCATCAGCGAGGGGTTGAACCCTTCGTGCCGGAAGAAGAGCGGATCCTCCGCCATCACCACCGCGCACGCGACCCGCGGGGGAATCCTGTCCAGCGGCACCCATTGCATCGCCACGTCGTCGCCAAGCCGCCCTTCGAGGACCGCCTGGCGCATGTAGCTTGTCTTGGGAGGAACCCGCTGCGCGAGGTCGTCCACGGACGGGGCGCCGAGGAAGGCCTCCGTGATGAGCACTCCGGCCGTGAAGAGCAGTCCCAGCCCCAGCAGGAGGCTGGCTCGCGCCAAGCCGGTGCGCCACCGGGCCCGGGGCTTCGCTCGAGGAGGGGTGTCGGGTGAGTGCTTCTCGCGGAACATGGTCGGGCTCCCCTGGGGCTCACGCCCGGCGCAGGTGTTTCTCAAGGGACTCCGCCAGGGCCTGCTCGTGTTCGGCGGCCTGGAAGAGCGTCTGCATGGCTCCCAGCTTCTGGCGGTACGAGGGCTTCTCGAGGACCTCGTCGAGCATCTGGAGGAGGCTGTCGGGCGTGAGGGCTTCGATGGCCGAGCGCACCCCGAGGCCATGGTGGACGACCCGGGCCGACATGCCGGGTTGATCGAATTGCATGGGCAACACCACCATCGGCACCCCGAAGTAGATGCACTCCTTGATGCTGTTGAAGCCGCCGTGCGTGACCATGGCGGACGCGCGCCGCAACATCTGGAGCTGGGGCACGTGCTTCACGGACACCAGGTTCTCCGGGACGGGCCCGGGCAGCGGCTCCGTCCAGTGGTTGGTGGCGACCACGAACTGCCACTGGGGGCGCCGCGAAGCCGCCTGGGCGATGGACCGGTGGAAGCGGCGGGCCTGCTCCGCCTGGATGACCATGGTTCCCAGCGAGCACACGACGAGCGGACGGGCCGCGTCGAGCCGCTCCCAGGGGAAGTCCGGCTCCTGCCGCTCCAGGTCGATGCAGGGGCCCGTGTAGTGGTAGTCGATGGAGAGCTTCGCGCCGCGGAACTCCACGAACTCCCGCGGGCAGGGGATGAGCATGGGGTCGTGCTCGCCGGTGAGCCTGCCGCCGAAGTCCAGCCCGGAGAGCGGATAGCCATGCTTGAGCGCGAGCGCGCGGCGGTACTTCATCGCGTCCGGCTCAAGCCCCACCCAGCTGCCCAGCGAGCCCAGCTTCGCGTCGAGCACGATGCGCCCCCAGTCCACCGCGCCCCGGACGACGTTGGGGAGCCGTCCGTCGGGGATGAGCCCCGAGGTGGGCGGCGGCGTCATCAGCTCCCAGCGCAGCGGGATGCTCGTGTTCAGCACGACGGCGGGCACCCGGTGGCCATGGAGCACCAGGGACATCTCCGGGAGCAGCACGTCGATGATGCCCAGGTCCGGACGCGTCCGGGCGATGAGCGCGTCGAACTCGCCCTCGAGCAGCGCCTCCAGCATCCGCGTCTGCTGGAGCGCCAATTCGCGCAGGAAGCCGAGCCGGGCCAGGCCGCCCAGGGTGCCGAGCCGGGCCTTGTTCTTCGCCTGGAAGCCCTTCGGAAAGAGCGACTCGAAGAGGCACTCGAAGTCGAAGCCCTCCGCGCGGATGATCTCCTCCGTGTCCCGGAGGCTGCAGTAGATGATCCGATGGCCGCGCTTCTGGAGCGCCCGGGCCATCTTGAACGTGGGGTTGATGTGCCCGCGCTCGGGGAGGGGAACGAAGAGGATGGTCGACACGAAGGCACCGGGGAAGGAGGAGGGCGTGGCGGCTACGGCGTGCCGGGGTCCTGCAGGAGGGAGGGCGACAGGAACGCGGAGTCCGGCGGATACCAGGGCCATGCGCCCCCGGTGGGCCTGGGGGGCTCCGCGCCGACGGGGGGCGTGAGCGACAGCACCCCCTTGTCGAAGAGCGCCTGCAGGGGTTCGAGGCGGGACTCCCCGTGTCCGAGCTGTCCGGCGGAGCGCCCCAACAACCGGGGCAGCAGTTCCTGCTCCTCCGGGCTCAGCCGGTCGTCGCGGTAGTCGGAGCTGAACCGTCCGCTGTCCGCGTCGAGCCGGCGCACGGTGGGGCTCAGCCGCACCACCAGGTCGTCGAAGCTCCAGCCGGGCTTCGCGGTGTCCGACTCCATGCGGGCCATGCACGCGCGGAAGCTGGAGGAGAAGGCCTCGCGGGTGAAGGTCCGGCGGATGAGCGCGGCGCCGCGCAGACAGGCCTGCCGCACCGGCTCCGGCGCCAGGAGGTCCTGGAGGATGCGCGCCGCCACCGACGCATGGGCGTCCGGGGCGCCCGCGGCCATCCGCGCGGTCTCGTGCACGTGGATGCCGTGGCCGGGCGGCAGCGCGTGCCGGTTGTTGCCCGCGCCGTTGGTGTAGACGGGGCAGGCGTTGAGCACGGACTCCAGCACGTACATCCCGAAGGGCTCCGGGGTGACGTTGTAGGAGAGCGCGAAGCGGGCCTCGCGGAAGAGGCGGAAGAGGGCGGGCTGGCTCAGGAGGGGGACGGGCAGCAGCAGGTCCTCCAGCGTGGCGCCCGCGGCCTGGAGCGCCGCGGCGAGCGCGGGCACGGGGAAGGGCTGGCCGTAGCGCAGCACATGCTGGAGGAGGGCGAAGTCCTGCGCGGCCACCACGAGACGCACGGGGCGGTGCCCATGCTCCCGGGTCAGCGTCCGCAGGTGCAGGAGGATGGCGCAGACGGCCAACCAGTCCGCCTTGTTGGGCTGGATGGCGTGGCCCAGCACCTCGCCGCGCGCCAGCGCCTCCTGCACGTCCGCGGGCAGGTCTCCTCCCGGGAGGCGGGCATCCCCGTCCGCGGCTTCCAGACAGGGCAGGGTGGGCACGAGCGAGTCCACCTTCCGCGCGCCCCACGGATCCAGGCACCGGCGGTGGGTCCAGTCCGGGATGAGCAGCAGCGAGGTCAGCGTGTCGTGGAGGTAGGGCGACAGCGTCCCGTACCGGTCGATGAGGGGGTTGCCGAGCCAGGTGGTGGGCTGGCCATGCATCCCGTGGAAGAACACGAACGAGCGGCGGGCCAGCTCGCGGCTGGGGGCGTGGATCCCCAGGCCCATGTCGCAGCAGACGGCCAGGTCCGCGGTCGGCTGGGAGCGCAGCGCCAGCAGCCGCCGCGCGTTGGCCACGGGGATGCCCATGTCCCCCGCGTTGGGGTGGTAGTGGTTGTGGCGCTCCACGTCGTGGCCGAGCGCCCGCAGCTCCTCCTCCACCCAGGCGTTGATGGCGCCCGAAGCGCTCTGGAACGGCTCCGCTTCCAGCAACAGACGGGTCCGGGGCTTCATGCGACCTCCTTGGACTTCGATTGCGCGAGCGGTGGGGACAGGGTGTCCAGGGTCCGGTCCGGATCCTCCACCACCTGCGTGAGCAGGGCCTGGAGCGCTTCGGCCATCGCGGCGATGGTGGCCGGGTCGAAGAGCTCCGTCCTGTATTCCAGCCGGCCCGTAAGTCCCTCCGGGCCGTCCGTCAGCAGCAGCTGCAAGTCATTGAGCAGCAGGTCCAGGTCCACCTGCATCGGGCGGACTTCGAGCCCGGCCATCGTGGAGGGCCCCGACGCGGCGGTCTGGAACACGAAGCCGATGGGGCTCAACGGGCGGGGGTCCACCTGCCCTGGACGCAGCAGCCCCACCAGCTCCGCGTGGGGGAGGTCCTGGTGCGCGGAGGACTCCAGGTAGCTGGTGCGCACGCGGCGCAGCACCTCGCGGAAGGGCGGGTTGCCCGACAGGTCCGTGCGCAGCAGCAGGTAGCTGGCGAACATGCCCACCAGCGGCTCCAGCTCCGGGCGCGGGCGGTTGGCGTGGACGATGCCCACGACCGTGTCCTCCTGCCGGGTCAGCCGCGCCAGGAAGGTCTTGAAGACCGCGAGCCCCAGGAGGAAGGGGGTGACGCCCTCACGGCGGACCTGCTTCCGGAACCCGTCCGACAGCGCCGACGAGAGCGTGAAGGTGTGGCTCCCCTTGTGGAAGCTCCCGGCCTCCGGACGCGGGCGGTTGTACGGCAGCGGCGGCGGCGGGGGCAGCTGCGCCAGCCGGCGGCTCCACCAGGTCCGGTGGTGCTCCAGCACCTCGCCCTGCATCCACTCGCGCTGCCACAGGGTGTAGTCCCGGTAGCGCAGGGGCAGCTCGGGCAGCGGTGGGGGCGCATTCTCGAGGAACGCCCGGTACAGCGCCGACAGCTCGTTCATCATCACCCCGCCGGACACCTGGTCGGTGATGGCGTGGTGGATCGCGAGCATCAGGACGTGGTGGTCGTCCGCGAGCCGGTAGAGGCGCGTGCGCAGCAGCGGGCCCTGCTCCAGGTCGAACGCGCGCCAGCCCGCGTCGTTCAGCCGCAGGAGGAGTTCGGACTCGCGCGTCTCCTCCGGCAGGGGGCGGAGGTCTTCCACCGGCAGCTCCCACGGCGCGGGAGGGGCCACGTGCTGCACGCTCTCTCCGTCCACCACGGGGAAGGAGGTGCGCAGCGGTTCGTGGCGGTGCACCAGCGCCTCCAGCGCGCGCCGCAGGGCCTCCACGTCCAGGGGGCCCTGCATGCGCAGGGGCGTGAGGACGCGGTTGTAGATGCTCTCCGCGCCCATGCGCTCGGGAGACCAGTACGCGGCCTGCGCGTAGGACAGGGGCACGTTCCCGCTCACCGTCAGGGGGGTGATGG
>NZ_RAWA01000409.1 GCF_003611675.1 Corallococcus sp. CA053C | reverse complement strand
GTGCTGGGGCTGGTGGCGGGTGAAGGCAAGCGGGACGCCATGCGGCGGGTGCTGCAGGGCGATATGCAACTGCCCGCGTCGCACGTGACGAACACGCAGTGGATGTTGGACCCCACCGCCGGAGGGTAGGCGGGGCTCGGAGGAATCATGGGAACGCAGACGAAGCCGGCGCAGTTCGGCGTGGTGGGCATGGGCGTCATGGGCGCCAGCCTCGCCCTCAACATCGCGGACCACGGCTTCCGCGTCGCCGTGTGGGACCGCCACCCGGAGAACATCACCAAGGTCCAGCAGCAGAACCCCAAGCAGGCCCTGGCGGGCTTCCCGGAGCTGGAGGCGTTCGTCGCCGGCCTGGAGCGCCCGCGCCGCGTCCTCTTGATGATCACCGCCGGCGCGCCGGTGGACCAGATGATGGAGCGGCTGTTCCCGCTCTTGTCGCCCGGCGACGTCATCATGGACGCGGGCAACTCCTGGTACCTGGACACGCGGCGCCGCGAGGCCCTGTGCAAGGAGAAGGGCTTCCACTTCCTGGGCATCGGCGTGTCCGGCGGCGAGGAGGGCGCGCGCCACGGCCCGTCCATCATGCCGGGCGGCCCCAAGGACGCGTACGCGCTGGTGCAGCCGGTGCTGGAGGCCATCGCCGCGCGCAGCGAGGAGGGCCTGTGCGTCACCCACGTGGGCCCGGAGGGCGCGGGCCACTTCGTGAAGATGGTGCACAACGGCATCGAGTACGCGGACATGCAGCTGCTCGCGGAGACGTACGACGTGCTCCGCCGCGGCCTGGGCCTGGAGACCGCGCAGCTGGGCGACCTGTTCTCCAAGTGGAACGAGGGCATCGCGGAGTCGTTCCTCCTGGAGACCACCATCAAGGTGATGCGCAAGCGCGACCCGGAGACGGGCAAGCCGCTGCTGGACCTGGTGCTGGACAAGGCCGGCCAGAAGGGCACGGGCAAGTGGACCGTGCAGGTGGCGCTGGACCTGGGCGTGCCGGTGCCCTCCATCGCGTCCGCGCTGGATGCGCGCAACCTGTCCGCGCACAAGGACGAGCGCGTGGCCGCGAGCAAGAAGCTCCACGGTCCCACCGTCTCCCTCTCCTCCGACGAGCAGAAGGAGCTGGCCCAGTGGGCGCATGACGCGCTCTACGCGGCGCGCGTGGTGACGTACGCGCAGGGCATGCGGCTCATCCAGGCGGCGTCGGACGAGTACAAGTGGGGCGTGTCGCTGGCGGAGATGGCGCGCATCTGGCGGGGCGGCTGCATCATCCGCGCGAAGCTGCTCACGCCGCTGCGCGAGGCCTTCCAGCAGCAGCCCACGCTGCCCAACCTGCTGGTGTCGGAGGCGTTCGCGCCGGTGCTGGAGAAGCTGGCCCCGTCGTGGCGCCGGTTCCTGGGCACCGCGACGAAGGCGGGCATCCCGGTGCCCGTGTTCAGCAGCAGCCTGGCGTACATGGACAGCTACCGCAGCCCGGAGCTGCCGCAGAACCTCACCCAGGCCCAGCGCGACGCGTTCGGCGCGCACACCTACCAGCGGCGGGACAAGCCCGACGCCGGCTTCGTGCACTCCGACTGGTTGAAGTAGCGCCCACGCTGACGCGAGCGCGCGCCGCCCTACTTCTTCTGGGTGGCGCGCAGCTCCGCGCGGCGGATCTTCCCGCTCACCGTCTTGGGCAGCTCCGCGACGAACTCAATCTCGCGCGGGTACTTGTACGGCGCCGTGGTCTTCTTCACGAAGTCCTGCAGCTCCTGCGCGAGCGCGGGTGACGCCGTGTGGCCCGGCGTGAGCAGCACGTACGCCTTGATGCGCTGACCAATCTTGTCGTCCGGCACGCCGATGACGGCGGACTCGGCCACGGCGGGGTGCTCCAGCAGCGCGGACTCCACCTCGAAGGGGCCCACGCGGTAGCCGGACGTCTTGATGACGTCGTCCGAGCGCCCCACGAACCACAGGTAGCCCTCCGCGTCGCGCACCGCGCGGTCGCCCGTCACGTACCAGTCCCCCCGGCTGCTGGCCGCGTTGGCCGCGTCGTCGTTCAGGTAGCCCTGGAACAGGCCCACCGGCCGCTCCGGCTTCACGCGCACGGCGATGTCGCCCTCCTGTCCGTCCGCGACCTCTTCCCCGTGCTCGTTGATGACGCCCACGGTGAAGCCGGGGGACGGCTTGCCCATGGAGCCCATGCGCGGCGGAAGCGACGGGAACATGCCCACGATGACCACCGTCTCCGTCTGGCCGTAGCCCTCGCGGATGAACAGCCCGGTGGCCTCCTTCCACGTCTCGATGACCTCCGGGTTGAGCGGCTCGCCCGCGCTCACCGTGTGGCGCAGGCTGGACAGGTCCACCGCCTTCAGGTCCTGGAGCACCAGCGCGCGCCACGCGGTGGGCGGCGCGCAGAAGGTGGTGACGCGCTCGCGCTCCAGCACCTTCAAGAAGGCCACGGGGTCGAAGCGGCCGCGGAAGTCGTAGACGACGTTGCACGCGCCCTCGCTCCACGGACCGAAGAGCTTGCCCCAGGCGCACTTGGCCCAGCCGGTGTCGCTGAGCGTCAGGTGTCTGTCTTCAGGCTTCAGGTCCAGCCAGTAGCGGCCGGTGATGCGGTGGCCCTGGCCGTAGCTGGCCTGCGTGTGCAGCACCATCTTCGGCATGCCGGTGGTGCCGGACGTGAAGTAGATGAGCAACGGGTCGTCCGCGCGCGTCGGCGGGAAGGCGGTGGCCTGGCCTTCCGGCAGCGGCTCCGACGCGTAGCGCGTCCACGGCGCGGGCGCGTCCCCCGTGGACACCCACGTCGTCACGCCGGGCGCGTCCCTCACGCCCTCGAAGCGGTCCAGGCAGCTGGCGTCGGTGAGGACGGCCTTCGCGCCGGACGCGTCCAGCCGGTAGCGGATGTCCTTGGCGGTGAGCATGGGCGTGCCGGGCATGAAGACGATGCCGGCGCGGATGCAGCCCAGCACCAGGAACCACCACTCCGGCACGCGCGGCATCAGGATGAAGGCGCGGTCGCCCCGCTTCAGGCCCAGCCCGGCGAGGAAGCGCGCCGCGTGCAGCGAGCGCTCCTTCAGCTCCTGGAAGGTGAAGCGCTGGGAGCGCCCCGACTCGTCGGACCACTGGAGCGCGGGGGCCTGGGGCCGCTCGGCCGCGTGCCGGTCGATGACGTCGGTAGCGAAGTTGAAGTGCTCCGGTCGCTCCCACCGGAAGTCGCGGCGGGCGGACTCGTAGTCGACGGGCATGGGCAGGCTCCTGGGCTGTTGCGACAACCCCAGGAGCCTGACACGTCATCCCGCGTCCGGCGGTACCCACCCGCGCGGGGCGCCCGATGGTGGACGCTCCAGCGCGCGGGGTCCGGCGGGTGGATCAGGGCGCCACGGCGCCGCGAAGCTCCTGCGCCAGCTTGCGCGCTTCGTCGCTCCAGCCGGGCTCGCCCAGGGACGCCACCTGCTCGAAGTCGCGGGCCGCACGCGCGTCCTGCTTCAGCGCACGCAGCGCGAGGCCGCGGTTCCACAGGGCCTGCGCATGGCGGGGCTCCGCGCGCACCACGGAGTCCAGCAGTTCCAGCGCGGCCTGGGGACGGCCCTCGTGCAGCGCCACCACCGCCAGGTCGTTGTCACGCGCCAGCGACGCGGGCTCGCGCGCCAGCTCCGCCTGCGCCTGCTGCCACTGCCCGTGCAGCACGTAGGCGGCGACGAGGCCGCGGAACTCCCCGCGCTCCTGCATCTCCGCCAGCGGCCGCAGCAGCAGCGGCTGCTGCGCCTCCGCCACATCGGAGCCACCGCGCATGGGGCTGTAGCGGCGCCACTGGTCCGCGCGCGGATGCGACAGCCGGGCCTCCAGCTCGCGCGTGGGCTGGTTCTCCAGGAAGACCACCGCCGGCACGTCCGCCACCGGCATCATCCGGGGCACCATGACGGCGCAGAGGCTGGCGGCCATGGCGAGCGGCGCCACCACGCGGGCGTTGCGGCGCACCCACGCGCCCAGCGTCACCACGTTGTTCGCCGGCTGGGGGGCGGGCTGTTCGGAAGTGCCCGTGCCCAGGGCCCTCGCCGCCAGCAGCTCCAGCTGGAGCAGGTCCCTCAGGCCGCCTTCACAAGCGGGGCAGCGTGGCAGGTGTTGCCGGAACCCCTCGGCCTCCGCCTCGGACAGCTCACCGTCCATGAAGAGGTGCAGCTTGGTGCAATGCGCGTTCATGACTGGACTCCCCGCTCTCGGGCCACCGCGATGCTTGGCAGCAGCAGTTCCCGCAGGTCCCTGCGCGCCAGCGTGAGCCAACTGCCCACGGTGCCCACGGGAACATTGAATTGCTCGGCAATGGCCTGGTAGCGGCGGCCTTCCGCGTGCAGCTTGTAGGCGTCCCTCAGGTGCGGCTTGAGCTTCTCGATGGCCGCCTGGAACGCCTCGTTGCCCACCAGCTCCCAGTTCTCCTGGTCCCCATCCCCCGTCGCCGGCAGGTCCTGCACCAGCGCCAGGTGCGGCAGCCCGCGCACTTCCGTGCGCTGGCGGCGGCAGTGGTCCAGGAACCGGTTGGTCATCGTCGTGCACAACCACGCCGCGCACGCCGCTTCCGTGCGGTCCTTCAGCTGACCGAACTCCGGCAGGGCCCGCTCGAAGGCCTCCTGGACCAGGTCCTCTGGGTCCAGGATGCCGCGTGCGCACAACCGGCGGGCGACGGCCAGAAGACTCGGCCGGTGCCGCCGGATGAACGCCTCGAAGTGGCGTCGTTCCCGGTTGAAGAGGTTGGCCATGACGCAAGGACCCGGAGTGACTGGTGGGCTTCCTGACTAAAGACGCCGAGCGCCTTGTTTCTTGAGAGAAAAATGCCTGAAAGGGCGGACAAGCCGGTCGGGCAGGACGCTCAGCAAGCGGCTTGCTACCCCTCCAGCAGGGGCGGAACCGCGGGCGGCGGCAGGGGGCGACGACGGCGGGGCCCGCGGTCCGAGCAGTTGACGTAGGCGTTCTTCACATGCGGGGCGCTGTGGTCCGGTTCGAAGGCACCGGCGAGGGCGGAGGACACGTCTCCTGCGATCATGGTTCGCTTCTCCTGGTACGAGGGAAGTCCGGCGTAAACCGGGGATGGGTGGAAAAAGACAGGCGGGGAGTCCATAGCACGCCCTGGCGCACCGGCAGGAGAGCCCTCCGGTCCAATCCTTCAAGGATTTCAAGGAGTTCTGAATGAACGAGGACAAGTCTCCCCTGAGGCCGGAGTGGCGGCAGTGGCTGGCGGAGAACCTGGCGCTGGGCGTGGAGCAGGAAGACGTACACCGGGTGCTGGTAGCGGCGGGGGTGGACCCGGCGCTGGCCCGCGCGGAGATGGCGGCGGTGGCGGGACACCCCTACTTCAAGGCGTGCCTCCAGGTGGCCCGGCACTTCGGGTGGATGGAGTCGCTGATGGACGTCTACAGCGAGCTGCGCGCCCAGGACGGGGGCCGGGAGCTGGAGGTCCGGGAGCGGATTGCCCCCGAGGAGTTCTTCCAGCGCTACTACTTCGGCCACCGGCCGGTGGTGCTGCGCGGGATGATGGAGGACTGGCCGGCCCTGACGCGCTGGTCGCTGCCCTACTTCCGCGAGCGCTTTGGCCAGGTGGAGGTGGAGGTGATGGTGGGGCGCGACGCCGACCCGGAGCACGCGGCGCTGCAGGACCGGCACCGGGCGCGGATGCCCTTCGCGGCCTTCCTCGACAAGGTGGAGGCGGCGGAGCAGACGAACGACTTCTACATGGTGCCGCGCAACGACAACTGGCGTCGCGACGGCCTGTCGCCCTTGCGCGAGGACCTGCGCGCGCCCCGGGGAATCATCGACCCGGGCCTGCTGCCGGACATGATGACGCTGCTCTTGGGGCCCGCGGGCACCGTCACGCCGCTGCACCACGACAACATGAACATCCTGTTGGGCCAGGTGCTGGGCCGCAAGCACGTGCGGCTGGTGCCGTCCTTCGAGCGCCATCGGGTGTACCCGCACCGGGGCACCTTCAGCCACGTGGACGCGGGCAAGCCGGACCTCGTGGCCCACCCGCTCTTCGCGGAGGCCACGGTGCTGGAGGCGGTGCTGGAGCCCGGGGACATGGTGTTCCTGCCCGTGGGCTGGTGGCACTGGGTGAAGGCGCTGGGCGTGAGCGCCAGCGTCACCTTCCATCACTTCCTCGTCCCCGGCGGGAACACGCACCTGGAAGCCCCCTTCTGACGAAGTCAGTCCGCCTTCTCCACCAACAGCACGGAGCGCGTCCATCCGGCGCGCGCGTCGCGTGACAGCCACGCCTGGCGTTCGTCGCGCAGCGCGATGGCCGCGGGGGAGCCTGAGTGGATGCGCCGGCGCACGCCGTCGAAGAAGCGGCCCGCCGCGTCCGGGATGTCCACCGTGGAGGCCAGCACCGCGCGCGCGCCTGAGTCGATGAAGGCCGCCGGCAGGCTGAAGGGCTCCGTGTTCTGCAGGGACGTGGTGCGCCCCGCGCTGCACGCGGCCAGGAACACGGTGGGCGACCCGGTGAGGCGCTGCTCGCGCACCACGTCCGCGGTGAGCGCGTAGCGGCCGTTCACCTCCGGGGACAGCACCACCAGCGACGCGCCGGAGATGCTGGGGTCGGTGATGCCGTGCGCGTGGATTTCAATCTCCGTGGCGTCCGCCATGCTCGCCAGCACGCGAGAGGGCGTGGCGTCCGAACCGGTCAGCACGTCCGGCGGCGCGGCGCCCGGCTCCGCGTCCGGCGTCCACGCGGGAAGCCGGGGCAGCTGCAGCAGCGACGGCGCCTCCACGCCGGCCACCACCAGGCGGCGCGTGGCCATGGCCTCCGGCGTCGGGCGCGGGCCCTGGGCGCGGCCCAGGCGGAAGCTCCAGGCGATCTCCGGCGGCAGCAGGTCCGTGCGCCCGAAGAGGGGCGCCCACGCGAGCACGTCCACGCGCTCGCAGCCGGAGAGCGTCTGCCGCAGCGTCTCCGGTACCAGCCGGGACGAGTCCATCCGGGCGAAGGCCTCGCGGCGCGCGCCGTCGTAGTGGCCCTTCACTTCACCCTTCGGGCCCAGCGCCACCAGCGTGGTGCGCTCGGCGTGGAGGCTGGCGGCCAGCGCGCACCGGGTCGGCACGGGCGTGCCCAGCTGCGCGGCCATCAACGTCACCACCTTGGGGAACTCGCCGGCGCGGCCCGCGTCGTTGGCGAGCGACGAGTAGCTGAGCGCCCACGACTCGCGCCCCAGCACATCGCCGCGCGGCAGGGCGTCCGCCTCCGCGATGGCGCGCTGGAGCAGCGCTTCACCCCGGGCCCGGTCCTGGTCCAGGAGGAAGCGGCCTTCCAGATAGTGCGTGTAGACGCGGTCGCCCTCCGGGATGGAGGGCCCCTCCACGGCCCGGGTGATGACCGTCTTCAGCCACTGCGCATCCTGGGGACGGGGACCGGAGCCGAAGCGCGCCAGCTCCGCGACCGTCGCGCCGAACATGGGCAGCATGGGGTTGTCCGCACAGGAGGCCGCGCTCTCCAACTCCCGCCGCGCGGCGTCCGGCCGCAGGTCCAGGTAGTACAGGTGCGCGAGCATCATGTGGGGATAGGAGCAGCTCCGCGTGGCACCGCGCGCGGACCACTCCTCCAGATAGGCGCGGGCGCTTCCCAGGTCGTTGCGCGAGCGCGCGATCTGGCTGAGGACTTCCAGGACGGTGAACTCCTTCTCCCACTCGCGCAGCTGCCGGGCCCCCGCCCACAGCACGCGCGCGTGCTGCTCCGCCTCCGTGAGGCGCTGCAGGTCGGTGTAGAAGATGGTCAGCCGGCGCTCCAGCTCCAGGCAGCGCACCGACAGCGTGCCCTCGCGGCAGCGCTGGAGCGCGGTGAAGAGGCGCTGTTCGGCCTTCCACCAGGACCCTTCGGCGACTTCCTGGAGCGCCTGGTCGCGGTCCGCGACGTACGTGAACCAGGGGTCCTCCAGCTTCTTGATGCGCTCCACCGTGTCCTTGAGCCGCGGGAGCGCCCCATCGCGGGTGCGCAGCAGGGCCCCCAGGTAGATGTCCTCGTCCCCGGACAGGCGCGCCCGGTCCACGAGCGCGTCCGGCATCGGGCCGCCCGCGCGCATCGCCTCCGCGTACTGGCGCGCCAGCTCCCCGCGGCGGGTGAAGTCGCGCTTCGCCACGCGCTGCACGTAGTCCGTGAGCGCGCGGCCGCCCTGCACCCGGTCCAGCTCCTTCGCCAGCGGCATCAGCTCCAGCGCGCGCTCCTTCGAAGCCGCGGCACGCACCACCTCATAGAAGACCCCGCGCACCGTGCCCGGCATCTGGCGGGCGGCGTCCAGCGGCAGCGGCGCCTTCGCGTCCTCCATCAGCGCCAGCGTCGCGTTGCGCGCCGCCTTCCACTGACGCTCGCGCTCCAGCGTGCTCTCGCGCAGGGACAGCGCCTGGGCGTGGGCCTCGCGGCTCCAGCCCTGCTCGCCCAGCTTCGCCACCTGTTCGAAGAGCTCCGACGCGCGCAGCGTCAGCCCCATCTCCCGAAACACCAGCGCGCGGTTCCACAACGCCTGCGGCAGCTTCGGCTTCGCCTCGATGGCGCCATCCAGCAGGCGCAGCGCCCGTTCAAAATCGCCGCGCGCGAGCGCCACCGCCGCCAGGTCGCTGTCGCGCTCCGGAGAGGCCGGCAGGCGCTCCAGGAAGGAGGCCGCCTGGTTCCACTCGCCCTCCAGGGCATACGCCGCCGCGATGCCGCCCCAGTCCTCCTGGGCCTCCATGCGGGCGAGCGGGCCCAGGGGCATCGGCTCGGCGGGCACGGGGCAGCCGCCGGCGGGAGCGCGCGAGCGGTAGCGGTCGGCTTCCGGGTGCGTGAGGCGGGCCTCGATGCGGGCCGCGGCGCGGCGCTCCACCCAGAACTGATCCGTCACGGGGGGCGCGGCCGCGGGCTTCAGGGCCGCGACGCCTGCCACCGCCAGGGGGATGGCCAGCGCCAGCGCCCAGAGCTTCTTCTTCGCCGGCATCACCATGCGATCCCCTCGGGCGCCTCCCCCTTGCTGGCGCC
>NZ_RAWA01000408.1 GCF_003611675.1 Corallococcus sp. CA053C | reverse complement strand
GGTGAGCGGGGTGCTCGCGGGCACGGGACTGGCACTGCTGCTGGTGCCCGGTGCGCTGCGCGGACGCATGGGATGGGGTGACGTCAAGCTGATGGCGGGCGTGGGCTGTGTGCTGGGGTTCCCGGCGGTGCTCGCGGCGGCGGCCTTCATCTCGCTGGTGGGCGCGCTGCAGGCGGTCGTCACGCTGCTGTGGCAGGGGGCCGTCTGGGACACGCTGGCGGCGGTGGCCCGTCGCTGGGCGGTGCGGGCGAAATTGCTGCGCGAGGAAACCTCTCCCGCTCCCGTGCGACACATCCCCTACGGCGTCTCCATCGCGCTCGGGACTTTCTGGGCCATGTGGTGGCAGCAACAACATCTGGGATAGCGCGCCGCCGTCAGCGCGCACGCACGCAAGAAGGGGATTCACACGATGTCCACGCGCTTCACGCATGCCGTAGCACTCGGCGCCCTCGTCACCCTGGTGGCCAGTGCCCCCGCCCTGGCCCAGGAGGGCAGCACCGTCAGCCTCGGGGTCGGCACGCAGAAGGTGCTCACCATCCCCGGCCTGAGCCGCGTCGCGCTGGGCGACCCGTCCATCGCCGAGGTGAAGACGCTCGGCACCGGCCAGCTGCTCGTCACCGGCCAGCAGGAGGGCAAGACGACGCTGCTGGTCTGGAAGTCCTCCGGTCAGCGCATCAGCTACCTGGTGACGGTGCGCAAGCAGGACCCCAACGAGGTCATCTCCGAGATCAAGCGCCTCTTGGGCGAAATTGAAGGCGTGTCCGTGCGCATGGTGGGGGATCGCATCTACCTGGACGGTCAGGCCTACACGACGCAGGACGCGGACCGCATCGAGCAGGTGGTGAGCCTCTACCCGAACGTGAAGTCGTTCGTGAAGATCGCCCCCAACGCCAAGAAGCTGGTGGCGCAGAACCTGAACGCGGCCTTCCAGAAGGCGGGCCTGAAGAACGTGCAGGCCAACGTGGTGGGCGCGACCATCTTCCTGGAGGGCTCCGTGGAGAGCCAGCAGGACCTGCAGAAGGCGGAGCTCATCACCAAGGCCATTGGCGAGAAGGTGGAGAACCTGCTCGTCGTCGGCATCAAGCGGATGATCCTCTCGGAAGTCCAGTTCGTCGAAATCCGCCGCAACAGCCGCGACCGCTACGGCATCAAGTACCCCACGGACATCACGGGTGGCCTCAGCGCGGCCGTGGACCTCACCAAGTCGCTGATGCCCGGCGGGGACGCCATCACCAACCTCACCATGGGGGCCACGGGTTCGTCGGAGCTGAGCATCGGCTTCCAGGCCAACGACGGTTACGGCCGCCTGCTGGCGCAGCCCAAGCTGGTGTGCGCGAGCGGTGAGAAGGCGGAGTTCCTCGCCGGCGGCGAGGTGCCCATCCCGCTGATCACGAACACGCAGTTCACGGTGGAGTACAAGCCCTACGGCGTCATCCTGAACATCCGCCCCACCGCGGACCGCAACGGCAACATCCAGACGGAGGTGGAGGCCGAGGCCTCCGAAATCGACACGTCCGTGTCGGTGTCCTTCGGTGGTTCGTCCGCCATCCCCGGCTTCCGCACCCGCAAGGTGAAGACGAACGTCACCGTGCGCCACGGAGAGACGATCGTGCTGTCGGGCGTGTTCAGCCACGACGAGCAGAAGGCCGTCGCGAAGCTGCCGGGCCTGGGCAACATCCCCATCGTGGGCGAGCTGTTCAAGAACCGCGCGTTCGACTCCACCAAGCGCGAGCTGGTGATCTTCGTCACCCCGCGCATCGTGAACCCGGACTCGGACAAGGTCCGGAGCATCATCGAGGACGTGAAGACCCGCTACAAGCAGGCCCGCTCCGAGGTGAACTTCAACATCTTCGACTGAGCCCCGGCGCCCGCCACGGGCACCCCTTCAGCGAATGGCTTCGACCTCCGGGCCGGCCCCGCTCCCCTCCAAAGGGGGGAGGGTGCCGGCCCGAGAGCTTGCGGGCAGGCGAGCGACCGTCGCAGGAGTCTTTGAGGTCGCAGGAGGGCTTGGTAGCATCCCGACCCATGTTTCTCATCACCCTGGCGGAGAAGGGCGGCGGGACGGAGCAGCGGGAATACCCCAAGAACGAGGTGACGATTGGCCGGCTCGCCGGCAATGACATCGTCCTCGGGAAGGGGAACGTCTCCAAGTACCACTCCCGCATCGTCGAGAAGGACGGACGCTTCATCATCGTGGACATGAAATCCACGAACGGCACCTTCGTGAACGGCAAGAAGATTGCCGGACCCATGGTCCTCAAACCCACGGACCAGGTCTCTATCGGCGACTACATCATCAACGTGGAAGCGCTGGAGGACGCGCCGCAGGACGCGAACGCCGACGAGGGCTACGACGAGGAGCAGGGCGAGGAGGCCTACGAGGAGGAAGAGGCCTACGAGGAGGAGGAGCCCTACGAGGAGGAGGCGCCCGCCCCCGTCGCCGCTCCCAGCAGCCGCATGCCCGCGTCCATGGCCGCGGCCATGGCGAAGAACAAGAGAAAGGTGGACCCGAAGCTGGAGCGCTACTCGCGCCTCCAGAAGGAGATCCACGACCGGCTCATCGAGTACCTCGACCTGCGTCGCATGGACATGGACCGGCTCGGGGACGAGGAGCTGTGGCGCCGCACCGAGAAGGCCATCCGCGACATCATCGACCAGATGGAAGCGGACGGAGAGCTTCCGACGGACGTGGACCGCGAGGAGCTGCTCACCGACGTCATCAACGAGGCGCTGGGCCTGGGGCCCCTGGAAGCGTTCCTCGCGTCGGAAGAGATCAGCGAGATCATGGTGAACCACGCCAACCAGATCTACATCGAGCGGCGGGGCAAGCTGACGCTGTCGGAGAAGACCTTCTCCTCCAACCAGGCGGTGCTCGGCGTCATCGAGCGCATCGTGGCGCCCATCGGCCGGCGCATCGACGAATCCAGCCCGCTGGTGGACGCGCGCCTCAAGGACGGCAGCCGCGTCAACGCCATCATCCCGCCGCTGGCCCTCAAGGGCCCCTGCATCACGATCCGCAAGTTCAAGAAGGACGCGCTGAAGATCCAGGATCTCATCAAGTACAAGACCGTCACCGCGCAGATGGCCGAGTTCCTGGAGATGTGCGTCACGGCCCGTCGCAACATCGTCATCTCCGGCGGCACGGGCTCCGGCAAGACGACGACGCTGAACATCATCAGCTCGTTCATCCCGGAAGGGGAGCGCATCATCACGGTGGAGGACGCCGCGGAGCTGCAGCTTCCGCAGGACCACTGGGTGCAGTTGGAGAGCCGGCCGCCCAACCTGGAAGGCAAGGGCGCCATCACCATCCGCGAGCTGGTGAAGAACTGCCTGCGCATGCGGCCCGACCGCATCGTCGTGGGTGAGTGCCGCTCCGGCGAGACGCTGGACATGCTCCAGGCGATGAACACCGGCCACGACGGTTCGCTCACCACGCTGCACGCGAACACGCCGCGCGACGCCATCGCGCGGCTGGAGACGATGGTGCTCATGTCCGGCATGGAGCTGCCGGTGAAGGCCATCCGCGAGCAGATCGCCAGCGCCGTGCACCTCATCGTGCAGCAGACGCGCTTCTCCGACGGCACGCGAAAGATTTGCTACATCACAGAGGTTTCCGGGATGGAGGTCGACATCGTGACCCTCCAGGACATCTTCTATTACAAGCAGGATGGTTTCACCGAGGACCACAAGGTGCGGGGCCGCTACGTGGCCTCGGGCTTCGTGCCGAAGTTCTATGACGAACTTCAGCGCAAGGGCCTTCCGGTGAACATGAGCATCTTCCGCGAGGACTGACGCGCCCATGGCAACCCTGGTCGTCCGTCACCCTGACGGCACTGAGCACGAGCACGAAATCGCTGGCGAGCTGAAGATTGGCCGCCAGCAGGGCAATGACCTCGTCCTCACGGAAGGGGGCGTGTCGCGGCAGCACGCGCGCGTCTATGTGGAGAGCGGCACCGTCTACATCGAGGACGGGAACAGCCAGAACGGCACGTTCGTGGACGGTCAGCGCATCGAGGGGCCCACGGCGCTGGTGCCGGGCTCCCAGGTGTTGCTCGGCGACTACGAGATGAAGCTCAAGGGCAGCGCGAAGGGCTCCAGCGGTCGCCGCGCGGCGACGCCTCCGCCCGACGACGTGGGCGACCCGGAGACGCTCGCGGACTCGCCGGTGAAGGGCACGCGCGCGATGCCCAGCATCAAGGCCAAGGCCACCGCGAACGGGGCCGCGAAGCCCGCGGGCGCGGCGCTGGCGAAGCGCCCCGCGCGGCCCCTGCCGACCGGCGTGGTCGCGGGCGTGGGCGCGGGCCCGGTGCTCAAGGGGATGACGGGGCCGTGGGCCGGCAAGTCGTATCCCATCGGCGCCACGCTGCTGGTGGGCCGGGCGCCGCCCGCGGTGGTGATGCTGGATGACGACTCGGTGAGCCGCAAGCACGCGGAGGTCCAGCGCGAGGGCAACGTCGTGCGGGCGCGCGACCTGGGCAGCGCCAACGGCACGCTGCTCAACGGCGAGCTCTTGGGGCAGGAGTTCGTGGACCTGCAGCCCGGCGACGTCCTCCAGTTCGGCGTGGTGGAGATGACCTACGAGGCGTCCGACACGCCCGCGCGGCGTCCGGGCACGGGCGCGGGCGTCCCGGCCCGCCGGGGAGGCCGTGCGGAGCCCGCGACGGACAACCGGCGCAAGATGGCCGTCATCGTCGGCGGCGTCGTGGCCCTGCTGGCCGTGGCGGCGGTGGTGAAGGTGTCCTTCGCGCCGGGCGTTTCGAAGAACCCGAAGCCCACCCAGGCCGTGGCGCAGGACCCCCAGCAGCAGGTGCAGGACCTGCTCAGCGAGTGCCGCTCGTACGCGTCCAGCGACGTGGGGCCGCCCAACTGGGAGCGCGCCGAGCAGACCTGTGAGAAGGCGCTGGACCTGGACCCCATCAACGCCGAGGCGAACACCCTCGTGCGGCGCATCAAACTGGAGCGGGAGGCCTTCGAGAACTTCGAGTTCGCGAAGAAGTCCGTCGAGCTCAACCGCGAGAAGGATGCCCTGCTCGCGCTGCGCAAGATTCCGAAGGAGAGCGAGTACTTCCGCCGCGCCCGCGCGAAGGCGCGCGAGTCCGCCGAGCGGTTCGTGGAGCGCGCGAAGGACGACTGCAAGCGCTACCTGGGCAACGCGCAGTGGAGCGCGGCCGTGCCCCGCTGCCAGGACTACATGGAAGTGTGGTGCCAGAAGCAGAGCAAGGAGGACCTGCAGCCCCCGCTGGGCCAGGTGCTGCGCCTGGAGGGCGGGCTGCGCCGCAACGAGTGGCGGCCCAAGGACCCCATGTTCGTGAAGTTCCTGGTGGCCCGGCAGAAGCTGGACCGCAACGCGGCGCCGTGGGCGTGCCCGGTGTCGGACGTGCTCGCCGAGGACAGCCTGGGGCCGGATCAGGCCAGCGAAGTGCGCGCCATGATGAACAGCCGCTACAGCCCGAAGCTGATGCAGGCGGCGATGATGGACTACTGGACGGGCCGGGGCAGCGAGGCGATGGCGACGTTGCAGAAGCTGCGCTCGAAGGAGGACTCCGCGCAGTTCCACGCCCTGGCGGACGAGCTGATTCGGGACGTGTCCAACGTGGATCAGCTCTTCAAGGCGGGCGAGAGCGCGCTCACCAAGGATGACCCCGAGCGCGCGGTGGAGCCCTTCAAGGAAGCGCTGGCGACGGACAAGCGCCTGATGGGCGAGCTCGCGGAGACGCACCTGTCCTTCTACCGGAAGAACATCTTCCAGGACATGGCGTCCAAGTCGTACCAGCGCGGCAAGCACTTCGCGGACCGCGAGGACAAGCGCCGCGGCTGCAAGGTCTGGAAGCTGGGCTTCGACTTCTACAAGGGCAACACGGACCTGAACCGCGCGGTGGCCTTCTGTTCGACGCAGGCGCAGCAGGCGCTGTCGGAGGTGGCCGGCTGCCAGGACCTGTCCATTGTCGAGGACTTCGCCGTGGCGGGTGACGGCATCGCGGAGATGGTGACGGCGAAGAAGCAGGAGCTGAAGTGCCGGTGAGGGGCTTCGTGGACAGGGAGCGGGAGCCGCGCTAGGGACGGGGGATGGCCGACACCAGCCCCCCGCGCTCCGAGCGCCGCCTGGCCCTCTTCGACGCCTCTGGCTTCATCTTCCGCGCCTACCACGCCATTCCCCCGCTCACGACGAGCAAGGGGGTGCCCACCAACGCGGTGCTGGGCTTCACCCGCATGGTGCTCAAGGCCCTGCAGGACCTGAAGCCCACGCACGTGGCGCTGGCGTTCGACAAGTCGGGCCGCGTGGAGCGCCAGAAGATCGACCCGCAGTACAAGGCGAACCGCAAGGCCCCGCCCGAGGACCTGACGCCCCAGTTCCCGCTCATCCGCAAGGTGGGCGACGTGCTCAACCTGCCGTCGCTGGACGCGGAGGGCTGGGAGGCGGACGACGTCATCGGCACGCTGGCGATGCAGGCCAAGGCCGAGGGCTTCCAGGTGCTCGTCGTCACCAGCGACAAGGACTTCATGCAGATCGTCGACGAGGACATCACCCTCTTCGACCCCCAGAAGAACAAGCGCATGGCCGTCGCGGACGTGCAGGAGAAGCTGGGCATCCTGCCCCGGCAGGTGCGCGACTTCCTGGCCCTGGTGGGCGACGCGGTGGACAACGTCGCCAAGGTGCCGGGCGTGGGCGACAAGACGGCGGTGGAGCTGCTGCACCAGTTCGGTGACGTGGAGACGCTGCTGTCCAAGCTGGACGAGGTGAAGAAGCCGAAGATCCGCGCCGCGCTGGAGGCCCACCGCGAGAGCCTGGTGCGCGCCAAGCAGCTCGTCACCTTCAACACCACGCTGCCCCTGGGCGTGAAGCTGGACGACCTGGTGCGGCGCCCGCCGGACTCCACACGCGCGCGCGACCTGTTCACGGAGCTGGAGTTCTTCGCGCTGCTGCGCGACCTGCCGGCGGAGGAGACGCCGCGGCCGGACGTGGCGCCGCTCGTCACCACCACCACGCTCGTCACCACCGAAGCGGAGCTGAAGACGCTGGCGGACGCGGCGCGCGCCGCGGGCTCCATCACGCTGGTGCCCGCCTACGAGGGCCTGCCCTACGCGGCCCCGCTGGTGGGCCTGGGCGTGGCGCTGCCGGACGGCACCACGCGCTACGTGCCCCTGCGGCACCAGCAGCTGGGCGCGGCCCAGGTGCCGGTGGCGACGTTCGCCTCGGTGATGCGAGACGTGCTGGCGGACGCGGCCGTGAAGAAGGGCGGGCATGATCTCAAGGCGCTCACCCTGGTGCTGGCCAACGAGGGGCTGCCGCTGGAGGGTGCGCACGACGACGTGGAGCTCCTGAGCTACCTGCTCAACCCGTCTCGCCGTGAGCACGCGCTCGCGGACCTGGCGCGGGAGCGGCTGCGCTCGGAGCTGCCCGCGCTGCCGGCGTCGGTGGAAGGCAAGAAGGGCAGGGCGCTGTCGGACCACGGGCCGGAGGAGGTGGCGGCGGGGTACGCGGTGCGCGCGGACGCGGCGCGGAGGCTGGCGCCGGAGCTGTGGCGCGAGCTGGAGCTGGGCGGGCTGGTGGAGCTGGCGCGCACGCTGGAGCTGCCGCTGTTGCCCATCCTCGCGCGCATGGAGCGCGAGGGCGTGAAGCTGGACGTGACGGAGCTGGCGCGCACCTCCGAGCGCGTGGACGTGGAAGTGAAGGCGAAGGAGGCCGAGTGCCACGCCGCCGCGGGCCACGTCTTCAACCTGGGCTCCAACCCGCAGCTGGCGCAGGTGCTCTACGAAGAGCTGAAGCTGCCCATCCTCAAGCGCGGCAAGACGGGGCCGTCCACGGATCAGGAAGTGCTGGAGAAGCTGGCCGAGGAGCACGGCAGCGTGCTGGCGCGCGCCCTCATCGAGTACCGGGGCCTGTCCAAGCTCAAGAGCACCTACCTGGACACGCTGCCGACGCTGGTGGCGAAGGACGGGCGCGTCCACACCACGTACCACCAGGCGGCCACCGCCACCGGCCGGCTGTCCTCGTCCGACCCCAACCTCCAGAACATCCCCATCCGCACCGAGCTGGGCCGTGAGATTCGCCGCGCCTTCGTGGCGGAGGCCGGGCACCAGCTGGTCAGCGCGGACTACTCGCAGGTGGAGCTGCGGCTCTTGGCGCACATCGCCGAGGACCCGGTGCTCATCCAGGCCTTCCTGGACGACGAGGACATCCACAGCCGCACGGCGGCGGAGATCTTCAGCATCAGCCCGAAGGACGTGGACCGCGAGCAGCGCCGCGTGGCGAAGACGGTGAACTTCGGCATCGCGTACGGCCTGTCCGCGCACGGCCTGTCCACGCGCCTGGGCATCTCCCAGGAGAGCGCCCGCGACGTCATCGAGCGGTACTTCACCCGGTACGCGGGCATCCGCCAGTACCTGGAGGACACCGTGGAGAAGGCGCGCAAGGTGGGCTACGTGGAGACGCTCTACGGACGCCGCCGCCTGATGGGCGACCTGCTGTCCAAGAACCGGGGCGTGGCCCAGGCCGCCGAGCGCGCCGCCATCAACATGCCCATCCAGGGCACCGCCGCGGACCTGATGAAGAAGGCGATGCTGTCCGTGGACGCGGCGCTGCGGCAGGAGAAGCTGAAGACGCGCGTGCTCCTCCAGGTTCACGACGAACTGCTCTTCGAAGCGCCGGACGCGGAAGTGGAGGCGGTGAAGGCCCTGGCGAAGCGGTGCATGAGCGCCGTCGCCGAGCTGAAGGTGCCGCTCAAGGTGGACGTGGGCTCCGGGAAGAGCTGGGCGGACGCGCACTGAAGCGCCGCGGGACAAGAAAATGCGGGAGAGCGCCCACCCCCGTAGGCGCCCTCCCGCGACCCCGTCCCCATTTCCCCCCGACAAATATGCCGATCCGTCCGACCGGCGGAGCGCGCGGACCCCCATCCACGCGTTCCGGCGTTCGAACCTGTGTGCGAGCTCACCGCTCCCCCGAGCAGGAACACGCTCCCCAAGGCGCGTCGC
>NZ_RAWA01000407.1 GCF_003611675.1 Corallococcus sp. CA053C | reverse complement strand
GACGACAGGGCTGTTGCACACGCTCGCCCGGCTGGCCCTGCTGCTGCTGGGGCTGGCGGTGCTCCTGCCCCTCAACGCGGTGCCCGGCATCGGCAGCGTGCTCTTCACCGTCCTGGCCAGCCTGTGGTCCGTCTGGGCCCGGCCCGTGTCCTGGTACGGCCGCGCCGGCTGGTACACCGCGCTCGTCCTCGCGGGCCTGGTCGCCTGGGTGGTGGGCGCCAACGTGGTGCCGCCCCTGCTCATCGCCCCGCTGCAGGACCCCCTGTCGGAGGCCACCGAGTCCGAGTGTGACGGCCCGAACAGCGCCCTGTCGTCCGCCTCGTTCCTGCGCGGGCTGACGACAGGGCTGTTGCACACGCTCGCCCGGCTGGCCCTGCTGCTGCTGGGGCTGGCGGTGCTCCTGCCCCTCAACGCGGTGCCCGGCATCGGCAGCGTGCTCTTCACCGTCCTGGCCAGCCTGTGGACCATGCTGTGGATGGCCGCTGAACACCTGGCCGCGCCCATGACGCGCCACCTCTACCCGTTTTCGGAGGTGCGCCGCATGTTGCGCGAGCGCCGGGCCCTCTGCCTGGGCTTCGGCGCGGGCGTCTATGTGCTGCTCTGGGTGCCCATCCTCAACACCTTCTTCCTCCCGGTGGCCATCATCGGGGGCACCCTGCTGTACCGGGGCCTGCGCGCCGCGGGGAACCTGGCCCCGCCCCCGGATGCGCCTCCGGATGCGATCGGCGGCCCGGGAACGCTGGGGACGCCCGGCCCCCCGAAATAAACGGGGCCGCCGGGTGTCCGTACCGCCAGGGGGCACCGGGAACGCATTGCCTGCGGCAGACGTTCTCGGACGCTAGTGACAAGGCCATGCCTTGAAGCACCTGGAAGCCGTGATTAGGCTTGCCCGGCCGCTACCAGGACCCTGGCTCACGTCGAACCGTTCGGATTCACAGGGCTTTTCACGCTTCACCCCGGGGCACCCCTCGTGCCCCAGCTTGGATGAACCGCATGCCGCGTATCTTCCGCCGCATCACCGCCGTCGCCGTTCTGTTGGGAGCCTGGGCCTTCGCCGGCAGTGACCGCGCGCCCCTCCCGCTCACCCTGGGAGCGGCGGAGGCGGGGCAGGACTCCTGGGACGGGGCCCTGCCGTCCGCCAGCAAGAGCGAGAAGGCCCCGCACGACCTCAACAGCCTGCGCGTGCTGACGAAGGTCATCCTCTACGTGAAGGAGAACTACGTCGACCCGAAGCGGGTGAAGCCCAAGGAGATGATGATCGCCTCCCTGGAGTACGTGGAGAAGAGCGTCCCGGACGTGCTCGTGGACGGCAACCCGGAGACGGGCCGCCTCAACGTGAACGTGAACGGCAAGCAGAAGGAGTTCGACATCTCCCACGTCGACTCCCTGTGGAAGATGTCCTTCGCGCTCAAGGACGTCTTCGACTTCCTGTCGAAGAACATGCGCCCCATCGAGGAGACGCGCGACATCGAGTACGCGGCCGTCAACGGCATGCTCTCCACGTTGGATCCGCACTCGGTGCTGCTGCGCCCGGAGCTGTACCGGGAGATGAAGCTGTCCACCAAGGGTGAGTTCGGCGGCCTGGGCTTCGTCATCCAGATGAAGGAGGGCAACCTCACCGTGGTGAAGGTGCTGCCCAAGACGCCCGCGGCGCGCGCCGGCATCCAGAAGGACGACCGCATCAAGAAGATTGGCGAGGAGTCCACCGTCAACATGGACCTCAACGAGGCCGTGTCCAAGCTGCGCGGCCCGGTGGACAGCCGCATCACCATCACCGTGGAGCGCGACGGCTGGGACAAGCCCCGCCCGATGACGGTCGCCCGCGCGATGATCTCGATTGAGAGCGTGCAGCACAAGCTGCTCGCGGGCGGAGTGGGCTACGTGCGCCTGAAGAACTTCCAGGGCAACACCACGCGCGACCTGGAGTCCGCGCTGACGGAGATGCGCAAGCAGGCGGACGCCAAGGGCGGCTTCAAGGGGCTCGTGCTGGACCTGCGCGGCAACCCGGGCGGCCTCCTGGAGCAGGCCATCCAGGTGTCGGACACGTTCCTGTCCAAGGGCACCATCGTCGCGACGGTCGGCCTGTCGGACAAGCTGCGCGAGGAGAAGCGCGCGCGTGCCACCGAGGGTGAGGAGTCCTACCCCATCGCGGTGCTGGTGAACGCCGGCAGCGCCTCCGCGTCCGAAATCGTCGCGGGCGCGCTCAAGAACCTGGACCGCGCGGTCATCATCGGGCGGCAGACGTTCGGCAAGGGCAGCGTGCAGGTGCTCTACGACTTCCCGGACGACAGCGCGCTCAAGCTGACCATCGCCAAGTACCTCACGCCCGGTGACGTCTCCATCCAGGAGGTCGGCATCGTGCCGGACATCCAGCTGGTCCCCACGCGCGTCACCTCGGAGCGGGTGGACGTGTTCGCGCCCCGCAAGTCCATGGGCGAGGCGGACCTGGATCAGCACTTCGGCAACCCGGACTCCACCACCGTCGCCAAGAAGCGCGAAGAGGTGCTGGACCGCGAGAAGCCGGGCACCAGCCTCAAGTACCTGAAGGTGGACGAGAAGGCCGCCCAGGCCGCCGCGAAGAAGGAAGAGCCCAAGGAGAAGGTCGCGGCCAAGCCCACCGGCAAGGACAAGGACAAGAAGGAGCACGGGGAGAATGATCCGCTGCTCGACGTGGACGTGGCCGGCCAGGGCGAAGACCTGGACGACCAGCTGGACGCGGAGTCCCAGGAGGAGATCAAGGAGGACTTCGAGGTGCAGTTCGCCCGCGACTTCGTCCTGCGTGTGCCGGCGGTGAAGCGCACCGAGCAGCTCAAGCTGGGCAAGGCCTTCGTGGAGCAGAAGCGCAACGAAGAGGAGCAGCGCATCAACAGCGCCATCGCGGCGCTGGGGGTGGACTGGAGCCCGGGTCCGACGCCGAAGAACGTGCAGCTGGACGCCAGCTTCGCGCCCGGCAACGACGCGAAGATCGCCGCCGGCGAAGCGCTGGACATGGTCATCAACGTGGAGAACAAGGGCACGGAGCCCCTCAAGCGCGTGCGCGGGTGGACGGAGAGCGACAACGCGTTCCTCGACCGCCGCGAGTTCCTCTTCGGCGCCATCGCGCCGGGGGAGAAGAAGTCCTGGAAGGTGCAGGTGCGCCTGCCCAAGGACCTCACCAGCCGCCGCGACGACGTGAAGGTGAAGCTGTTCGACGACAACGGCGCCCTGCGCGAGACGCTCGTGTCGGAGCTGTCCTTCGTGGAGCTGCCCCGCCCCACCTTCGCCTTCAACTGGCAGGTGGTGGATGACTGCGCCGAGTGCAACGGCGACGGCGCCGTGCAGCGCGGCGAGGACGTCACCGTGGTGATGGACGTGACCAACACGGGCACGGGCGCGGCGCTGGACTCGTTCGCGCAGATCAAGAACGGCGGCGACGCGAACGTCTTCATCGAGAAGGGCCGCTTCAAGCTGGGGGAGATCAAGCCCGGCGAGACGAAGACGGCGCGCTTCCAGGTGGCGCTGAAGAAGGGCTACAAGGGCGACACCTTCCCGCTGAAGCTGGCCATCCTCGACGAGCCCCTGGAGGAGTTCGTCCTGGAGAAGCTCCAGCTGCCCGTGAAGGACGGCCCCGCCGCGACGGTGGAGGCGAAGAAGGGCCTGGTGAAGCTGTCGGACAAGGCGGAGCTGTTCGGCTCCCCCGTCGCCGACGCCCGCCCGGTGGCGCGGCTGCCGCAGGGCGCGACGCTCACCGTGGAAGGCGTCACCAAGGGCTTCTACAAGGTCGCGCTGGAGAAGGACCGCTTCGCCTTCGTGCGCACGCAGGACGCGCGCGAAGTGAAGACCGGCAAGGCCGTGGCGCCCAAGACGGTGGCGTGGAGCACCACGCACCAGCCGCCGGACATCAAGCTGGACGTGGATCCGTCGCACGGCGGCGTGGTGGTGAACGGCGACAAGTTCACCCTCTCCGGCGCGGTGAAGGACCCCAACGGCCTGCTGGACGTCTACGTGCTGGTCAACGACCAGAAGGTCTACTTCAAGGCCGTGGACCCCAAGGGCGGCGAGCCCAACACGCTGAAGTTCACCGCGGACTTCACCCTGAAGGAAGGCAACAACAACGTGCTGGTGGTGGCCCGCGAGAGCAGCGAGTTCGCCAGCCGCCGCACCCTGGTCATCCGCCGCCGTCCGGCGGAGGTGGCCCAGAAGGTGACGACGCCCGCCGCCGCGGCCACCACGCCGGTGAAGCCGCGCCAGCAGTAGTCCCCAGGCACCACGCCTGACGCCTGACCACGGGCGGCCTGCTTCCAAGGACTCCCTTCCCCACCGGAAGGGAGCCTTCTTGGAGGAGGGCCGCCCGTTTTGTTGACGCTTCACCGAAGGCCGATTTAGGGTCCGCGCAGGTGGGCGCCCGCTTGACCGGCATGCGTCCCGGAGGCGTGAATCCCCAATGCGGACGTTCAGTCGGTGGCTGGTCCTCGCGACGGCGCTGTGCGGGGCCGCTGCCCACGCGGATGACAACGACCTGTCGATTGCCCGGTTCGGCGTCGACCGGCGCGACGGCAGCGCGATCATCACCCCGGAGCAATTCACGCAGGCGAGCGCGGACTTCCGCGCCTTCGCGCGCACGTTCGGCGCGGTGATGACGTCCGCGAACCTGATGCCTCCCCGCACGACGGGCCACTCGGGCTACGCGTTCAACGCGGAGCTGTCCGTGGTGTCGCTGCCGGAGAGCGTGGCGCTGCCCACGGAGAAGGCGCAGCCGGGCTCCGTGCTGGTGCCCTCCCTCCACGTGCGCAAGGGCCTGCCCTTCTCGCTGGAGCTGGGCGGGCGCGTGGGCTGGGTGGAGAAGAGCAGCATGGTGACGGCCACGGGCGAGCTGAAGTGGGCCGTCAACGAGGGCTTCACGTACCTGCCGGACGTGGGCGCGCGCCTGCACGTGACGAAGCTGTTCGGCGCGCACGACCTGGACCTCACCACCACGGGCCTGGACATCGGCCTGGGCAAGCAGTTCCCCCTGGGCGGCATGGTGACGCTCACGCCCTACGGCGGCCTGGACCTCAACTTCGTCAGCGCCGCGTCGCGCACGCTGGACTTCGACCCCGGCCGCTCGCTGGGAGACGCGGCGGGCGACCAGTCGCGGGATGCGCTGATCAACACGGGCGCGTACGCCCGGGTGTCCGCGGGCGACAACCTCACCCCGCGCTTCTACGTGGGTGGGCGCTTCATCGGCGGCGCGCTGCAACTGGGCGCCGAGTTCTCCGTCACCAACCTGGGCAGCTTCGACGTGGCGGGCGCGGACAGCCGCGACCTGCCGTCCGTCGTCGCCTTCAACACCACGCTGGGCCTGGACTTCTAGGCCGCCGGGGCGACGTCGCGCAGGGCCTCGCGCACGCGTCCCGGACGGTTGGTGATGAGGTAGGACACCCCCAGCTCGCGCAGGGCCCGGGCGCGCCGGGGGTCGTCCACCGTCCACGCCGCCACGCGCAGCCCGGCTTCGTGCCACGCGGCCAACCGCTCCGGCGTGCACGCCTCGTGGGAGGGGTGCACCGAGTGCGAGGACACCAGCGGGCTCACCACGTACGCCTGCGGCGCCCAGGCCTTGTCCGGGTCGATGAGGAAGCCCCGGCGCAGCGTGGGGGCCACCGCCGCCAGCCGGAAGAGGCACAGCGGGTTGAAGCTGGACACCACCACCCGCTCGGCGAGCTTTCGCTCCCGCACCAGGCGGGCCACGCTCGCGACGAGGCCGCCGTCGTCGACGCGGTCGCACTTGAGCTCGATGTTGACCAGGAAGTGCGCGGGCAGCGCGTCCAGCACGTCCTCCAGCAGCGGGATGCGCGCGGGGGCGAACCCCAGGGACGTGCCCACGTCCGCGCGGGAGAGCTTCCACCACGGCGTGGTGCGCACCTCCCAGGGCTGTCCGGCCAGGCGCTCCAGGCGCTCGTCGTGGCACACCACCACCTCGCCGGAGCCGCACGCCATGGCGTCCAGTTCCACGCCGTCGGCGCCCTGGCGCACGGCCTCCGTGAAGGCCTCCAGGGTGTTCTCGGGGGCATCGGCGCTGGCACCACGGTGAGCGAGCAGGAGCATGGGGAGCGCAGTGTGCGACGGAAACGGGCCCCGGGGCAGCGCCGCGGACGGCCGGGCGTCCAGGGGTGGACGCCGCCCGGCTTGCCTCCCGGGAGGGTTTATTGCAGTGTCCGCCGCATGCTGGGCCTCGGAGAATACATCGTCCTCGGCTTCATCCTGCTGGTGGTCTTCTCGGCCGCGCGGATGGGGCAGCTTGGCAACGCGGTGGGCAAGTTCGTCTACTCGTTCCGCAAGGCGTCGCGCGGCCAGGACCTGGTCGACGTGAAGACCCTGCCGCAGTCCCGCCGGGGCAGCACGGACGCGGACTTCACCGAGCCTCCGAAGGACCGCCGCTCCTAGACCTCCTCCCCGCCCGGGAGGACGAGCGGACCGGGCGGACTGCCGGGCGCGGGCGCCAGCAGCAGGCGCGCGGCCTGCTGCCTCAGCGCGGGGAGCAGCCCCGTGTCCGCCACCAGCTCCCGCAAGTCGGAGGCGTTGAGCAGCGGGACAATCTTGGCGCCCACCTCTGGTGGCAGGTAGGGGTTGAAGACGAGCGCGCGGCGCACCGCGTGGCGGACGGACCAGCGCGGCGTCTTCCAGATTTCGACGAGCGGCTCCGGACGGGCGGGCCGGCGCGCGGCGATGCGCACGACGAGCGGCTCGGTGAGGCGGGGGTTGAGCAGCACGTTGCGCAGCACGGCCGGGTTGCTGACGGTGGCCAGGCGCGACAGCACGTCCGGGTCGCGCGTCAGACGGGCCTGCTGCTTCAGGTGGCCCAGGGACTGGTTGGCCGCGAGCGCGTCCGCGCGGGCCGCGGCGTCCGCGTCCAGCTCCTTGCGGGCGGGCCCCTGCGCGAAGAGGTCCGCCACCGCCTCCAGCGACTGCACGTGGGCCATGCGCCGGAGCGCGTCCACGTGGGGGATGTGCTCGGACTCCTGGTCCAGCGCGGCCATGAAGTCCGACAGCACGCAGGTGGCCGGGGCCTCGCCCGCCCTCGCCAGGGACAGCAGGTGGCCGATGAGCTCGTTCGTGTCGAACGGCTCGCGCCGGGCCAGCTCGCGCGCGGCGGCCTTGCGGCGCACCGTGGCGCCACCGCCCAGGGCGTGAAGGTTGCGCGCCAGCGCGCGGGCCTCATCCAGCGTGGGCATGGCGGCTCACCCTCCCGTGCGGTCCGCCGTGGGCGCGGAGGGCGCGGCCTCCAGCGTCACCTCCAGTCGGAAGCCGGCGAGGTCCGCGGGGAACTCCTGGAACACCACGAGGAAGGGCACCTTGCCGCCCGGAGGCACCGGGAGCGCGGCCGCGTCCAGGCGCTGGCGCAGCGCGGTGGCGGCCTCGCGGTTCGTGACGGCGAAGAGGTCCTCCGGCGTGGCCAGCGCGCCCGCGAGCCCCTCGGAGGAGCGCACCCGCTGGTCGCCTTCGAAGAGGGCGGCGCGCACGCGCACGGCCGCGGCGGTGCCGGTGCGGTTCTCCGCCTCCCCGCGCACGACGAAGAGCATGTGGCCGTCGCGCGTGGCGTACAGGCCGTTGGACACGTCGCTCGCGATGAACGGTGCGGGCGGCGGCATCACCAGCGCGCGCAGCCGGTCCGGAGACAGGGTGGACGCGTCGACCTTCCCGTCGCGCAGGTACACGGTGACCAGCGCGCCCAGGGCCACCACCAGCACGGTGGCGACGGCGAGGTTGACGACGAACCCGGTGAGCTTGCGCGCGCGGCCGGGCAGCCGGCGCTGGGGCATGCCCACGTCCTCCGGCCGGGCCGAGGGCTTCGTCACCGTGACGGCGGGCCCTCCGCGCATGGAGGCCAGGTCCACCACCTCGCGGCGGGGCGTGGTGATCTTGAAGGGGTCCGCGTCGTCGAACGCCGGCACGTCCTTCAGCAGCGAGATGCCCTCTGCGTCCGCGTCCGGATCCTGCTCCGAGGGCACGTCGCCCAGGAGCGCGGCGCGGCCGGTATCGGTGGGGACCATCCCCTCCTCCCCCGAGGCGCCTCCGCCGGAGAAGTCGAACAGGTCGCCCATCGAATCCGAGCCCGGCGCGGACGGCGGCGCCTCCTCGGGGGCGGGGGCGGACAGGTCCGCGGACGGCGCGACCATGTCGATGGACGCGAACGGATCCTCGGTCTCGTAGGAAGGCGACGGCGCGGTGGGCGCCGCTGGAGGCGCCGTCCGGACGGCGGCGTTGCGCGGAGAAGCAGGGCCCGGGGCGGAAGGCGCGTCCTGGGGGAAGTCGAAGAGCGTGTCGGAGATGGCGCCGGGCACCGGGGGCGCGATGGCACCGGGCGAGGGACGGCGCGCGGTCGGCGGAGGCGCGGCGCGGGGCGGCGCGGGAGGCACGGCCGCGAACCCCTGGGGAGGCTCCATCGCGAACGCGCCAGGATCCGCCGGGGGCGCCGCGAAGGCCGCGGGGCCCGGAGACGGAACGGGGGCGCCAGGACGAAGCGCACCCGGAGGCCCCGCCGCGAACGCCCCCGGAGGAGCGGGCCGGGGCGCGGGCGGTGCGAACGCCCCGGGAGGCACCGCCCGGATTCCGGTGGAGGAAGCCCTGGGCGGAGCGGCCACGGGCCTCGGAGGGACCACCGGCCGGGGAGCCGCCGCAGGAGGCACGGGGGCCACCGGCGCGGCCGAAGGTCCAACATCGGACATGAAGTCCGCGAACGGGTCGGCGGCGTCCACCCCGCCCAGGTCCACCGGCGGGGGCTGCGGCGCCGTCGGACGTCGCGAGGCGACCCCGGGCGGAGGTCCGGAGGGAGACACGGGCACGTCGAACGGCGTCAGCGGTCCCCTGCCCCCAGGCGGCGGGGCGGGGGCCCGGACGGGAGCCGCCTGCGCGTCGTCCACGTCGATGTCCACCTCCACATCGCCCCAGGACCTCGCCGGAGACGGCTTCGCCCCGGGGGCGCCAGGGCCTCCAGGCGCGTAGTAGGCCGGGCCCGGACGGGTGACC
>NZ_RAWA01000406.1 GCF_003611675.1 Corallococcus sp. CA053C | reverse complement strand
GGCCTGCGCGGTGGCGGCAGGCTGCGCGGCCTCGGGCGTCACGGCGGCGGGAGTCGGTGGAGGCGGAGGGGGCTGGATCGAAGCGCGCAGCCTCATGACCCCTTCCATCAGTGGACCGAAGGCGGGGCCCTGTCCCTCGAAGCGCGTGCGCGCCAGCTCCGCGAGTCGCGAGGCCGCGACTCCCAGGTTCGTCAGCAGCTCGTTGTCGGCGGTCGACACCTTCACCGTCGGCAGCACGCGGCCCATGCGCTCCACGAACCAGGTCACCGCGTTCACCCGGCCACGCAGGCGCTTCGCCTCCGGGAAGAGGGTGGGCCAGTACTGATCCGTGACCTCCGCCAGCACCGCCATGCCGGTGAGCGCGCCGGACAGCCCCTCCGTCATGTACATCCCGTAGGCGAGGTAGGACGCGAGCCACAGGTCCTTCGTGGTGTGCTGCAGGAGCTGGCTGGAGCCGCGCACCACCGCGCCCCAGTCCACCGCGTCACCGGCGGGCGACTCGAGCTTCGCGACCTCCGTGGACACGGCCTCGTAGGTCGGATCGTGACGGGCCTGCACGCCGGCGGGCTTCTCCTCCGAGATGGGCGTGAGCCAGGGACGGGAGCGTTCGCGAAGGGCTTCAGCGGAGAGGAGGGTCATGGCGTGTCAGACCTTCCGCGCCACGGCGCGCAGGAGCTGTTCGATGGAACTGGTGGACGAGTCGAGAACCTCTCGCTGCGCCGGGGTGAGCGCGCGCTTCGCGCTGGCGAGCGCGGCGGTCCGCTCCGTGCGCAGGGGCCAGAGCTGCGAGCTCGCCACGTCGGGCTGGGCCACGTAGAGGAGGAGGGCGGACGTCGGCGCGCCCAGGCACAGCAGCAACCGGGGCCGGCTGCCTTCCGACCAGAGGAAGCCCGGCGCCATGGACGGCCAGCGCAAGAGCCGCGAGGCCAGCTCCAGCCACGCCACCGGGCCCATGCGCCCGTCCAGCGGGCAGTCCAGCACCACCTGGGCCAGCCCCTGCTCGCGGTGGTGCTCCCCGGCGCAGGCGGTGAGGAAGGTGTGCAGCGCGTAGTAGCGGGCCTCGGGCGGCCGGTCCGCGCAGACGGGCTTGAGCAGCTCCGCGCAGGAGTGCTCGGAGAGGATGCTACCCCTGAGCCGCTCCGCGAGCTTGAAGTCCCCCGGGACGGGGGGATGCAGGAGGGCCGCCCGCTCCAGCAGCTCGGGGATGCTGAAGCGCGGCGCCTCCTGGACCAGCTCCGAGCCTCCCCGGAGGAAGGGCTCGAACGCCTCCGGCAGGAGGGCGTACCGCTCCGCCAGCTCCGTCACGGACAGCTCGGTGAAGACGACCAGGGGGAAGCCCCGGCCCACGCTGTCCGCGCTCGCGGTGAGCACGCCCACCAGCGCGGTGGACTGCCCCGGCGCGGTGAACACGAAGCGGTGCGGCGTCGCGGGCAGCTCCGCCCGCGCGCGCTGCACGCGCGCCATGCCCTCCTCCAGCCAGCGGTGAAGCTGCTGGGCGAGGGGGCTGGCCGTGTTGTGCCGGACGAACTCCGCGTGACGTGGCGTCTTGCCGAGCACGCCCACGCGGTGCGGATGTGGAGCCACCACCATCAGGGAGGCCCGTCCTGCGCCACGAGGTGTCCGCCGCAGTCCGAGTCTCCGCGCGAGATGCCCCGGGGCGGCTGGAGCCCCGGGTCGCGGAAGATCTGCATCAGCTTGCCCTTGTTGCCGGACAGGCCGAAGAACGGGTTGCTGGTGCGCTCCGGGCGGATGTCGATGGAGATGAGCGCGCCCTTCATGTCCTCGATCTCCCAGGTGGCGGTGAAGTAGCGGCCGTCCGCGCTGGGCTCGATGCGCTTCACGCGCTCCAGCAGGCGGAACAGGCCCCACTCGCCCGGCTCGTCGATGTCGCCGCTGGCCCCGGACGCGTGCTCGACGTGGATGTGCGCGCCCATCTTGCCGGCCTGTCCCGGCCAGCTCATCGGCTTCCAGACCGTGTCCGGGCCGTTGCGGTAGGTCTCGTCCGTGCCGTCGAGCGTGAAGGCCACGGCGGAGATCTCCGACGCGGTGTTGTCCGCGGACGTGCCCGCGCGGATGCGGACCTGGAAGCGCACCAGCGGATCCACGGACTCCGACGTCGGGAAGAGGGTGCTGGCCAGCGCGCCGCTCTTCTCCAGGAAGGTCAGCATCTCCGGCCGGTAGTTCGCGCCGCTCTGTGGGGACACGAACTCCCACTTGCGGCCCTTGGGGGCCACGTCCTCCAGCAGCTGCTCCTTGTGGAACTTGCGGATGGTGCCGCCGTCCAGGCGCAGGTACTCCGCCACCTCCAGCAGCGGCGCGTCGCGCAGCGAGGTGCGGACGAAGGGATAGCGGTCCGCCATGAGCTGCTCGTAGGGCGTGACGATCTGCTCGCACCACAGCTTGCTCTTGCCGTTCGCGACGCCGGTGTAGACGATGCCGTGCACGTCCCGCAGCGGCGGCAGCAGCAGCCGTTCGAGGATGACCGCGCCGCTCTGCTGCTGGCGGATGAGCAGCTCCACCGCCTTGCGCGTGACCTGGATCCGGTCGAGCAGCAGGCGCGACTCGGCGGGCTTCTCCTTCACCGCGAGCAGCGTGTCCTGAACGACGGCGAGGTGGTCCTGATACAGCTCCAACGCCGTCTGGGACTCCTGCCCGTCGTCGGACTTGTTCGTCACCGTGGCGAAGAGGATGAGCGGCTGGAAGGCGCTCTCCACGTCGCGCGGAACCAGCTCCTTGTCGCCATTGGGGGAGCGCTCGTCGACGAGCTTCGGGGGGCTCTTCGCGGCATCCTCCTCCTCCCCCAGCAGCCGCTGCATCCAGCCCGGCGACGCAGCCTCCTTTACCCCTGCGGGCTTCTTCTCCAGCTGCACGTTGTGTTGGAGGGCCGAGAAGAGCCGCTGGTACGCGGCCGGCTTGCCGCGCAAGAGGCTGTCGACCAGCTCCTGCGTCTGGTCCAGGTCCTTGGGCTCCTGGACGCGGATGGAGCGCAGGAAGTTGAACCACTCCTGGATGTAGGTCGCGAAGTAGTCCGTGCGCAGCTGGGCGCGCGTGGCCTTCTCGTCCTCCGCCGAGTCCCGGTCGAGCACCCACGACTGGCGGTTCTCGAAGGCGTTGGCGAGCCGCGGCTTCACCACGTTCTCCCAGGCATTCTTCGTGAAGGCGCCGCGGATCCGCTTGCTGGCCTGGATGGCGGGGACCGCGCCCACCAGCTCCTCCAGCGTGACGTCCGGGTACTCACGGCTGGCGTCGGCGATGATCTGCTCCAGCTCCAGCGTGGCCAGCGGTACGCGGTTGAGCGCCCGGCGGGCCGCGCGCACCACGCGGTCATCGCGCGGGAAGGCCAGGCGGTCCGGCTCTTCGGCCATCATGCGGATGTACGTCGCGGCGTGGTGGCTGATGGTCTGCTCGAGGTCGACCTGGCCCGTCGTCCCCTTCACGTTGGTCCAGTGCTCCACCATCTTGCGCACCAGCCACTCGCGGTGGGCCTCGTCCAGCTCCGGCTCCCCCTGCGCGTGAGGCTGGGTGATGAGCAGGTACATCTTCAAATCCTCGAAGTGCTTGCGGTAGTCGCTGGAGCTGGGCTTCCAGTCCAGGCGCTCCTGGTTCTGCGCGAAGAGCATCAGGCTCTGCTGGATGCGCTCGTACTGGAGCCCCAGGAGCACCCGACGCAGCGCCGCGTTGTAGAAGGACTGCGCGACGGGGAAGAGCTGGTCGCCCTTGTACATGCCGAAGCGCATCCACACCGGGACGCCCTCGGTGCGGTGCTGGGTCAGCTCCTGCAGCTGCTTGCGCAGGGGCGTGAGGTCCTGCACCCGGCTGATGTCGTCCTTGCGGTCCACGTTCACGACGGTGATGGCGTCGCGGACCTCCCGGGCCAGCTCCCGGTTCTTGTAGAAGGACAGGGTGGGCAGGCACAGCACGAGCGCCGTGGCCGCGAAGGCCGCGCCCGCGACCGCGAGCCGGCGCTTGCGCAGGCGCAGCTCTTCCGCGGAGCTGCGCACCGCGACCTTCTGGTCCAGGAACATCACCTTCGTGAAGACGTCCCAGAGGAAGTAGCTGCGGCCCTCGGCGCTGGTCTCCGCCTGGGGGCGGCCGTTCGTCGTGCCGAACACGTCGCCCGCGGAGGGCGACACCAGCTCCACCGCCCGCACGTCCTGGGTGGCGCTGGTGAAGTACAGGCCGCGGAACACCGGCGTGTCCTGGAAGATGTTCTCCAGGAAGAGCGGCTGGACGAACTCCGACAGCGTCTTGCGGAGCGCGTCGAACTTCTGGGGGAACTGGTGGATGCGCTCGCGCGTCTCCTGCTGGCGCTCCTCGCCGATGCGCTTGATGGCGCGCTGCTCCAGCACCGCCGTCAGCTCGTCGAAGCGCTCCAGCAGCAGGTCCGTGGACGCCTCCTTCTGCGCGTCCATGGGGATGGTGAAGCCCCAGAGCTGCCCGCGCTCGGAGCGGGGCAAATCCGAGAACGTCTCCACGAAGCCGGGCAGCAGGTCGCACTTGGTGACCATCAGGTAGACGGGCACCAGCATGCGCAGCCGGGAGGTGATCTCATCCAGGCGCTCGCGGATGCCCTGGCCCAGTTCGCCCGCAGCCTGCGGGTCCATGGTCAACAGCTCGTCGATGCTCACCGCCACGATGAGGCCGTTGATGGGCCGGCGTGGGCGGTGCTTGATGAGCGTGTCGAGGAAGGCGAGCCACTCGGGGCGCTCGTCCTCGCTGGCGACGTAGCGGCCCGCCGTGTCGAGGATGACGGCCTCGTTGGTGAGCCACCAGTCGCAGTTGCGCGTGCCGCCCACGCCGCGAACGCCGCCCCCCTTGCTGGAGGACAGGTAGGGGAACTTCAGCCCGGAGTTGCGCAGCGCCGTGCTCTTGCCGGCGCCCGGAGGCCCGACGATGAGGTACCAGGGCAGCACCGCCAGCGCGTCCTTGCCGCCGCGCGACAGCTTGGAGGTCTTGAGCGCCTCCACCGCCTTGGTGAACTCCGCCTGCATCGCCTTGATCTCCGGTTGGAGATCCGGCCGCACCGTCTTGAGCTCATCGGCGGCCTGCTGCTGGAGCGCGCCCTCCAGGTTCTTGGCGGCCCTCCGCGCCCGGATGCGCTTGACGAGCCAGGTGCCACCCAGCACCAGCAGCGCCACGCCCGCCACGGCCAGCGCCACCCAGAGCGGCGGCAGGTGCAACTTGAGGATGGCGGCCCCGCCCAGGCCCAGGAGCGCGAGGAAGAAGAGGAGGTAGGCGATCACGGGGCAGCGCCTCCGTTGGCGTTCTTCGCCACGTGGACCTCGATGTCCTTCATGAACAGCTTCAACGTGTTGTCGAGGCTGAACAGCAGCCCGCCGTAGAGCAGCAGCGCGGCCACCAGCGCGCCCGCGGCGATGGACACGATGGAGGCCTTGCGCCGCGCGGAGAACAGCGCCTCCGTGGGGCGCTCACCGTGGGGCGACAGCACGTCGAAGTCGAACGGACGCGCGCGCTGGAGGTCCTTCTGCACGGTGTCGATGAGCGTCATCAGCTCCAGCTCGCCGCCGCGGATGCGGTAGCGGCCCTGGAAGCCGAAGAGCATGCAGAGGTAGTAGACCCGCAGGACGTCCGCGCGGTGCGGGTCCTTGCGCACGGCGTGCAGCCGGCTGAAGAAGCCGTCACCGGCCACGTTCTCGTTGAAGTAGTGCAGCTGGAGCAGGTGGCTCATCCAGAACTGCCGGTAGGGCTCCGGCTTGCCCAGCACCACCTCATCCAGGAGCGCCACGAGGGCGTAGGCCATGTCCTGGGCGTCCTGGTGGCTGAAGCCCAGCACCGCGGAGCGGCGCAGGAGCTCATCCACGATGCCGCGAAGCTGGAAGTGCAGCTTCTCCGGCGGCGGCACCGCGGCAGCGTCCGAACGTCGGAGCTGGATGGCGGCGTCGAGGCAATCCTTGGTGGCTTCGTTGACTCGGTCCATGGGCGGGCGGCGGTGCCAGGGCGCTCGTGACGAGCGCTCCGGCTCCAGCGGGGGCTAGCGGTTGGAGGTGGGGACGGCGAGCAGCTCCACGCTGGTGGTGCTCACGTCGAAGGGCTGCGGCAGGTAGAGCGCGAGCGTCCGGTCGCGCAGGGCGTTCTTCCAGTAGCCGTCCTGCAGGGCGAGGTTGAAGTAGACGACGCCGGGCCGCACGGGGACCTCCGGCGGCGGGCGGTAGGTGACCTCCAGCGGCACGCCCGGGGCGGCAGCCTGCACCAGCCCCTGGATGTCGCCCCAGCTCGCCATCTTCGACAGCTTGGGCAGCTGTTCGGCGACGACCTTCTCCGGCAGGTCGCTGCGGATGGTGAGCAGGAACTGGCCGCACCGCTCCAGCCGCTCGTCCTCCAGCTTCCCGCGGAAGAGCCGGTCCGCGCCGGCCTCCATCGTCACGGTGAGGCACTGCTCCAGCGCCACCGCGTGCATCAGCTCACCGATGCGCCTGAACAGCTCCTCGAAGGTGGCGCGCAGGTTGATGAACTGGAAGGCGGGCAGGGTGGACGGATCCGCGTTCACCGCGAAGGTGCACAGCTGCCCCGCGAACTGGCTGAGCAGCAGGTACAGCCCCTGCGGCCGCAGGTTGCCCGCGTCCAGCGCGTGCTGCACCAGCGGGATGATGCCGTTGAGCGCGTTGAGCTCCAGGAAGAGCGTTACGTCCGACGCGGTGAACTCCAGCGCGGACGCGTCCCGGTGCCGGCGGCGCGAGGACAGCTGGCGCTGCTTGGACACCAGCAGCCGCAGCAGCATGCGCAGCTCGTGGGTGATGGCCCCCGCCGCGTCGATGCGCAGGCACGGCGGGATGTAGGAAGGCACGAGCGTCAGGTTGCCGGCCTTGTCCCGCTCCAGCTCCGCGATCTTGATGGCCTCGTAGTCGTCCCGCTGCTCCGTGCCGAAGAGCAGCCGCACGTTGCGCTGGCCGAAGGACACCGGGACGATGGAGGTGGACGACGTGAGGTCGCTGATGGGCCGGGTGGAGGGCGTGTAGCGCGGGCTGCCCACCTTGTCCGAACCGCCGTAGCTCTCCACGCCGCTGCGCTCGCGCGGCACGCCGATGAACACGTCCAGCACGCGCTGCGCGGCGGGGAAGGCGCCGTCCGCGGGGCGCGCGGCCGGGGCCTCCGGGTCACCGCTGTGGAGGGACACGGGCAGGCCGTCCGGGAGGATGCCGGTGAAGCTGGACAACTGGACCAGGCCCGCGCGCAGCGACTCCATGTCGAACGCCAGGGACACCACGCCCCACGGGTACGGCTCCAACGAGCCCAGCCGCGTGTCCAGCAGGGCCTCGTGGTAGATGTCCAGTTGCTGGAGGTGGTGGGGGCTCATGAACATGCCCTCCGACCACACGACGCGTTGAGGGGACTTCATGCACCTCTCCGGGGCTCCGGCGTCACACCGGGGGATGGCTGCTGCGAAGGCTCCGGCGCCCACGAGGAGACGGGCGGCTGGAGCATGAGATCGATCTGGTAGCCCTGCAGCCGGTAGCGCAGCTCCTGGTCGCCCCGCTTGGGAGGCCCCAGGTCACCGCCCGCCGGGCGCTCCACGCACTGCGCCTCCGGCACCGGCGGCAGCACCGCCACCGTGCGCCACGAGTAGCCGAGCGGCTGGCGGAAGTGGCCCATGGTCAGCACGAAGTGGGCCTTGGGGTCGCGCTGCAGCCAGCGCTGGTTCGTCTGCCCGGGCGCGGCGACGAACTCCGAGGACTGGAGCAGGTCATCCTTGAGCAGCTCGTCCGCGCGGCTCCACAGGTCGCGGAAGCTGGCGCGCTCCAGGCGGGCGCTGTCCTTGAGCTGGATGACCCGCACGACCGTGGGCAGCGAGCGCCCGCGGGGATCCGGGTTGACCTGCTCGGAGACGTCCAGCACCACGTAGAAGGGGGGCGGCGTCTCGCATTGCTGGGCCACGCGCTTCACGCACCCCGTCGCCAGCACGGCGGCGATGAGGAAGAACCAGCGGGGGCATGTCACGGCCCGTGACAGGGATTGCAGGGTGCGCATCATTGGCTGGGAATTCGTGGCCTAGTTCTCGGAGATCTTCGAACCCTTGATGACGACATCACCGCTCGCGGTGACCTCGATCTTGGCGCCCTTGATGACCACGTCCCCGTTCTTCTTGACCTGGAGCGTGGCGGAGCCGACCTTCAAGGTGAACTGCTCCTGGGCGACCAGGGCGATCTCCTTGGCGGAGAGCGTGTAGGAATCCTTGACGGCGTGGTTGAGCTTTCCCCCCACGCTCAACAGCAAGTCTTTTTCCACTTTGAGTGTGCGAGACTTCTGCACCTCTTCAGACAAGTCACCGCCGACCTGGAGCGTCCGTGAGCCCTTCACGGTCTCGGATTTCTTCGCGCCAACGACTTCCACCTTGGCGCCGCCCACCTGTTCGGACCGGAGGCCGCCCACCAGCTCATTGAGGGCCGCGCCCACCGTGACCGCCAGCGCGCCACCGACATTGAGCATCTTTCCCAGACCGACCGTCTCCGCGGACGCCAGGGTGACCGCGACGCTCTGGTTTCCGCTGACCTGCACGGACTGGTCGCCCATCACGGATTCGCTGTGATTGCCCACCACGGAGGTGGAGCGGTTGCCTGAGACGGACAGCGTCTGGTTGCCGCCGATGACGGAGTCGTCGTTCTTCTTCACCTCGAGGGACTGATTGCCCTCGATGGTGCGGCTGCGGTCCTTCTTGACGAGGAGCGTCTCGTTGCCGCCCACCTGTTGCGTCTTGTCGTTCTCGACGACGATGTTCAGGTCCTTCTGGGCGTGGAGGAAGATCTCCTCCGCGCCCGCGGCGTCCTCGAAGCGCAGCTCGTTGAAGCCGTCGCCGCCGGGGCTGGAGCTGGAGCGCAGCGTGCTCTTCGTCTTCTCCGCGGGCAGGTCGATGGGCGGTGGGTTCTGCCCGTTGTAGACGCTGCCGGTGACGATGGGCCGGTCCGGGTCTCCCTCCAGGAACTCGACGACGACCTCCTGGCCGATGCGCGGCAGGTACAGCGCGCCCCAGCCCGGGCC
>NZ_RAWA01000405.1 GCF_003611675.1 Corallococcus sp. CA053C | reverse complement strand
CGCGCAGCCCCACCGCGTTGAGGATGAGGTACAGCGGGCTCACCGTGGCGATGGGCGGGAACATCGACACGCCCAGCGCCGCGGACAGCAGCAGGCCCCGCCCCCGGAACTCCAGCTTCGCCAGCGCCCCCGTCGTCGTGCCGTGCCGTCCCGCGATGCCGCTCAGCGTGTCGCCGCTGCGCACCGTGTAGCTGCCCGCCTTGCTCCCAGCCTTCGCGGGGGCCGCCGCCTGGAACGAGTCCGGCACCGACAGCTTCTGCCCCACGCGGATGTGGTTCGCATTCGCGATGTGGTTCGTCTTCTGCAGCGAGCCCACCGACGTGTGGAAGCGCTGAGCCAGGCCGCTCAACGTGTCGCCGCTGCGGACGGAGTAGGTCGTCACGAATGGAACTCCGGGAAAGTAAGAGACTTGAGCCCGGATTTTCGCGACGCCTGGGAATTAGTTTCCCCGGAAGACCATCTTCTCAGGTTGTTGAATCAATCCGTCAGGGCTGCATCTTCGAATCGCGCAGGCGCTGCTGGAGGTCGCGGGCCTCGTCGGTGTCGTGCAGCACGACGAGGCTCTGCACGTAGTACGCGAGCGCCCAGAGGTTCTCCTCCGGGATGGCGCCCTTCCACGACGGCATGGCGGCGCCGCCGACGCCCGCGGCCATGACGCGGTAGAGGTCCTCGCGCTGGGCCTCGGCGGTGTACCGCTGGCCTTCCACGCGGGCACCCTGGGGCCACACGGTGCGCAGGCGGTGGAAGAGGAAGTCAGGGGGCAGCACCTTGGACAGCTGCGTGGCTTCGCCCTTCGCGTCCACGGTGAGCGAGTAGTCCGAATCCCTCGGCATCGCCGTGTACGGATCCACGTTCGCGAGGTTCACCTTGCGGCCGGTGACGCTCTCGGTGAGCGCGGCCAGGTCGGCGCGGGGCAGGTACGCGACGTGGCAGCTGGCGCAGCCCGCGTTGCCCTTGCCGGCCACGTGGTAGACGGTGCGGCCGCGCTCCACGGCTTCGGCGGCGCGGCCCTTCCACGGGTCCTCGGACATCGCGAGCGCCACGCCCGGCGCCTCCTGCTTCCAGCGCGGGCTGAAGGTCTTGAGGTACTGCACCACCGCGTCCACGTCCGCCGGAGGCACGTCCCACGCGAACATCGGGGTGCCGTGCAGGCCGCGACGCAGCGTGCGCTTCAGCGCGTCGTCGGTGGGCAGCTCGCCGGCCGCCACGCCTCCGAACTTGAACAGGCCCTGACGGAAGTTGCGCGGCACGGGACGCATGCCCGTGCCCGCGGGCCCCTGGCCGTCGCCCTTCTCACCGTGACAGGACACGCAGTAGTGCGTGTAGACGTCCCAGCCGCGCGCGAGCGTCGCCACGGGGACGGTGGTGCCATTCGCGAGCTTCAGCGGTTCGAAGGTCGGCGGCTCACGGCGACACGCGGGGGCCAGTGCGCCCAACGCGAGCACGGCGAGCATGCGGAGGGACTTCGGGATTCGAGCGAGAAAGGGAGTGGGCTTCATGGGAGGTACACCACCGCGAAGAGGACGCCGTACATCACCGTCGTGCACCACCATCCGGGCAGCGCGCGCCGCAGCGGGGCCCGCGCTTCGGAGCCGCGCAGGATGCGCACGGTGGCCCGCAGCACCCCCGTGAGCACGACCGCCGCGTGCGCGGCCTGCACCGCCGACAGGCCATACAGCACGGACGCGAAGACGCCGCTGTCCGGGATGCGCAGGTCGCGGTACCACCACAGCACGTGCAGCCAGGCCGCCTGCGTCGCGAGGAACCCCGCTCCCGCGCCCAGCACCCCCAGGAGCCATGCCCGCGCGGAACGGGGACGGGAGGCGTATCGGAGCGCGCCGTGCAGGAGCGCGCCTCCGGTGACGAGCAGCACGCCCGCCACGGAGGGAATGAAGCGTCCCGGGAGCGCGGAGGCGGGCGGCCAGAAGCCACGCATCCGGTAGAAGTCCGCGGCGAAGGCCACCGCGCAGAAGAGCATCACCGCCGCCGCGTGCGCGAGCACCATCCCGAACCACAGGTTGGCCTCGGCGCGCTGGGGGGACGCGGACGGCAGCGTCCCGGTGGGGTCGTTCGTGCTCACGGGGGCAACTCTCGCACGCCTGGGCCCGGCGGAAAGCACCGGGGAACCGAGCAGTCCCCCGTTCCTCGGGGAGCCCGGGCGGAACGGAGCAGGCTTCATGGAGAACAGGCCACGACATGGAGCACCGCGCAGGACACGGGCACTTCAAGCAGCGGGCATTCCTCTTCCCAGAGTCCTCCGGGAAAGAACGCCACGGGCGGACGGGCCGGGAGTAGCCTCGCGGCCTCGTCCCGATGCAACCCATCACCCCTCCGCTCCCGGCGTCGTCCCTTCCCGTCCCCCCGCGCTCCTGGCGGGACCGGATCCCCTGGCCGTTGGTCTTCGTGGCGCTCGGGGCCTGGGTGCTGCGTGCGATGGCGTTCTTCGACCGCGCGGGCCCGCTCGCCTACGCGATGGACTACGACGAGGGCGTCTACTTCTCCGCCGCGTCACTCCTCCTGCGCGGCGACCTGCCCTACCGCGACTTCATCTTCGTCCACCCTCCCGGCGCCCTCCTGCTCTGGGCTCCTGGCGCCGCGCTCACCCTCGGGCTCGATGCGGCCACCGCCTACGGGGTGACCCGCTACCTCGCCGCCACCGTGGGCGCCCTCTGCGTGTTCCTCGCGGGTCGCGTCGCCTGGCGAGCCTGGGGGCCCCTCGCGGGCTGCGTCGCCGCGCTCGCCTACGCCACCCATCCGGAGGCCGCCCTCGTCGAGCGCGGCGCCTTCCTCGAACCCCTGCTCAACATCCTGTGCCTGGGCTTCGCGAACCTCTGGCTCGCCTCCGAGCCCCCCTCGCGCGCGCGGCGCATCGGCGCGGGCGTGCTCCTCGGTCTCGCGGTGTCCGTGAAGCTTCCCGGCGGCCTCTGGCTCATCTCCGCGCTGCTGGCCCGCCCGTGGAAGGAGTCCTGGCGCGACGGACTCACGCTCGCGCTCGTCGCGTTCGCCACGTTCGTCGTCGTCGTGGGCCCCCTCGCCGCGCTCGCCCCCTCCGAGTTCTTCCGCGACGTCATCACCTTCCAGGCCCTGCGCCCCAGCGACGGGGAGCAGGACCGCTGGCTGCGCCTGCACGAAATCCTCCACGAACGCCGGCTGGGCGAGGTCGTGCTCGCCCTCGTGGGCCTCGGGGTCGCCTGCGTCCACGCCTTCCGCGCTCCCACCCCGAGCCGCCCCGCCGCGCGCTTCTTCGCCGCCACCTTCGTCCTCACCGTGGCCACGTTCCTCGCGTCGCGGACCTACTGGAGCCAGTACAACGCGCACCTCGCCGCGTCGGAGGCCGTGCTCGCGGGCCTGGGTGCCTCCGCGCTCCACGCCTTCAGCCTGCGGTGGGGCCGCGTCGCGTCGCGCGCCGTGGCCGGCCTCGTCCTGGTCGCCGCGTCCCTGCCCGGCGCCTGGCACGTCGTCCAGGGCTCCCGGCAGCAGTTCCTGGACGTCGTGGCGCTCGCGAACCACGTGCGGACCGACGTGCCTCGCGACGCGTGCCTCTTCGCGTTCGAGCCCGGCCAGGCGCTCGTGGCCGGACGGCTCCCCATGGGGGCCACGCCCGTGGTGGACACCTACGCAACCATGATCCAGGACGCCATGAGCACCGGCGACCGCTTCCCCGACACGAACGAGGCCTTCGCCGCCCCGGAAGCGCAGCAGGCCCTGCGCGTCATGCTGGGCTCCTGCCGCTTCGTCATCCTCGGCTGGCAGGGCACGTGGCAGCTCACCCGGGAGAGCATGCCCTGGTTCAAGAAGCACTTCGTCCGCCGCTTCCCTCCCGCCGACACCGGCGGCGTGGGCCTCTGGGAGCGCCGCGACGGTCCCTAGACCGCGACCTCCACCTTGGCCGAGGGCACCACCGCCGGCACCTCCTCCGGCAGCGGCTCCGCCTGACCAATCCAATCGCGACCCAGTTGCCGTTGTACTTCCGGTTGCGACAGCTCGTGCGGCCCTCGCAGCACCACCGGCGCAGGGCCCGCGTCCGTCCACTCCAGCGTGCCCACCTGCCATGGGTTGGACTCCGACGCGCGACCCCACTTGAGCGTGCGCACCAGGTTCACCACGAACAGCAGCTGCGCCGCGCCCAGCAGGAACGCGGCCCAACTCGTCCACCGGTTCAGCGTGAGCAGGTGCTCGAGGAACGTGTACTGGTACGGATCATAGAGCCGCCGCAGCTGCCCCGCGTACCCCGCCACCAGCTGGCCTCCGAACACGGCGATGAACAGCACCGCGCTCGACACGACGTGTGCCTTGGCGAGCCCCTCGTGCAGCGTGCGCCCGTACAACCGGGGGAACCAGAAGTAGAGCCCCGCGAACACCGCGAGGAAGCTGGCCGCGCCCATCGTCAGGTGGAAGTGGCCCACCACCCACATCGTCCCGTGCAGCGGCACGTCCGTCGCCACCGCGCCCAGCGCGAGCCCCGTGATGCCGCCCAGGCCGAAGACGATCATCGTCGCCAGCGCCGCGAGCATCGGTGACGTGAGCCGCACGCTGCCCCTCCACAGCGTCATCAGCCAGTTGAGGAACATCACCTCCGCGGGCAGCGAGATGAGCAGCGTCAGGATCATGAACGTGCGCCCCAGCACCGGCGCCATCCCGCTGGTGAACAGGTGGTGCGCGTACACCGCGCCGCTCAGCGCCGTCACCGCGCCCATCGCGCCCGCCGTCAGCCGGTAGCCGTGCGCGGGCTTGCGGCTGAAGAAGGCCACGAAGTCCCCCACCATCCCCCACGCGGGCAGGATGAGGATGTAGACCTCCGGGTGGCCGAACAGCCAGAACAGGTGCTGGTACACCACCGGGTCCCCGCCCCCGCCCACCGCCGCCGCGCCCGCGATGAAGAACTGCGTGCCCGCCACCCGGTCCAGCAAGAGCAGCCCCGTGGCCGCCGCCAGCACCGGCACGAACAGCACGTTGAGCACCGCGCCGTAGAACAGTCCCCACACCACCAGCGGCAGCCGCCCCCACGTCATCCCCGGCGCCCGGCAGCGCACCACCGTGACGACGAAGTTGAGCCCGTACAGGAACGCGGACACGCCCACGCACAGCACCGCCACCGTCACCAGCGTCTGGCCCAGGCCCGGCGTGAACGCGGGCGTGGACAGCGGCGGATAGGACGTCCACCCCGCGCTCGCCGCGCCCAGCCGCACCCCGAACGACGCGAGCATCAACGCGCCACCCACCGCGTACGCCCAGAACCCGAACGCCGACAGCCGGGGGAACGCCATCCGCGGCGAGCCGATGGCCAGCGGCAACACGAAGTGCCCCAGCGCGCCGAACAGCAGCGGCGTCACCGCGAAGAAGATCATCAGCAGGCCGTGCATCGTGAACACGGCCGTGTACGCGGGGGGTGTCAGCGCGCCCTTCGACTCGGGCAGGGCCCACGCGAGCCCCGGCACCGGCTGCCCCGGCCACGCCCACTGGAAGCGGATGAGCATGGCCAGGAGGCCGCCCACCAGCAGGAACAGGAACCCGCCCCATAGGTACTGCTTCGCCACGCGCTGGGGATCCGTCGTCCAGAGGGACGCCCCCAGGGCTTTCAGAAACGCACCCGGCTTCATGGCGTCCTCCAGGCCCAGCCCCAGTGGGCGGCCGCGTCGTCCGCGTCGTAGGCCTGCACGGCCTGCCGGCCGGCCTCGTGCAGCCAGGAGGCATAGGCCTCCGGCGTCATCGCGGACAACATGCCGCGCATCCGGTAGTGGCTGGTGCCGCAGTGCTGGTAGCAGGCGACTTCCCACGCGCCCTCGCGCGCCGCCTGGAACCAGGTCTGGTTCACGCGGCCGGGAATCGCGTCCAGCTTCACGCGGAAGGCCGGCAGTGAGAACCCGTGCACCACGTCCGTGGAGACGAGCTGCACCCAGACGGGCACCCCCGCCGGCACGCGCAGGTCGTTCCACGTCACCACGTCATCCTTCGTGCCGAACGTCCCGTCTCCGCCCGCGTAGCGCGCCTCCCACGACCACTGGTGCGCGTTGATCTCGATGCGCACCGTGCGCGGGTCCTCGGCCGGGACGCGGAAGTTCCAGAGCACGTCGCGCAGGTAGCCCTCGGAGCCCAGGAAGAGCGTCCCGTCCACCACGCCGAACACGCCCAGCGCCAACCCCAGCACCCACGCCCGCGAGCGGCGCGTGCCCCCGTCCGGCGCCACCGTCCGGGCCCCCCGGAAGCGCACCACCGCCACCAGCATCCACCCGAGCATCACCGCCGCCAGCGCCAGGTCGAAGCCGTGGCTCCTGGCCAGCAACGCGTCGATGCGGTCCCCGTACGCGCTCGCGTTCTCCGGCGGCGACAGGGTCCACGCGCCCCGCTCGGGAGCAACCGCCAGGGGCGCCTGCGCATCCGGCGGCGCGGTGGAGGTTCCGGGCGATGCGGCGGAGGAACCCGATGGCGCGGTGGAGGCCCCGAGCAGCACGGACATCGCAGGGTCGGGCGAAGACTTCACGGGTGCTCCTGTCGTTCCACGGAGGCCACGGTCCGCTCGTCCCGCAGGGCCCGCCGGGCCGCCCAGATGCCCACGCCCACCAGGACGAAGGGCACCCCCATCAGGGCCAGGAGCAACACGCCCGCGCCTCCCGGAGACTCAGGCGCCCGGGCCGTGCACGCGGGACAGGCCAGCGCCTCCACCGGCACGGCCAGCCCCCAGAGCATCAGGCAGCGCAGCAGCCCCGTGAGGAGCCGCCCCGGGAGCGACCGGAAGTCCCCCCGCCGGCCCGCCGGAGAACGTCCACCCTGAAGCTGGAAGAAGGCGAGAGGCATGGCCTTCCCGGGTAGCACGCACCCGGGGTCCCCTCAAGGCACACCCCGTCCCGGAAGGCGCATCGCCTGGAGCGGCCACTCTCCCTCATGCCTCGCATGCGGCCAGCCCCTACCCACCAGGCACCCCGCGCTTGTGCACCCCCGGTCGATGCCGTTACGTGCCGCTCCATGTCCGCTGAATCGCCCTCCTCCCTGCCGGCCCCCCGTCCCCGCAACCTCCGACGCTCCCTCATCTGGGCGGGCGTCGTCGTGGCGTCGCTCGGCATGGTCGCGGTGTCGGCCCGGGAGCTGGCCCGGGGCCGGTTCACCCCGCTGCCCAAGCTGGGCGCCCTGCCGGACTTCACCTTCACGCGGCAGGACGGTCAGCCCTGGGGGTCGAAGCAGCTCCGCGGCCACCCCTTCGTCGCCAACTTCATCTTCACCCGGTGCCCCACCGTGTGCCCCGTCTTCACCCAGAAGATGGCGCGCGTGCAGGAGCACACCGCGGCGCTCGGGCCCCGGCTCCAGCTGGTGTCCTTCTCCGTGGATCCCGCCTACGACACCCCGGAGCGCCTGGCCGAGTACGGACAGAAGTACCGCGCCGACTTCGCCCGCTGGAGCTTCCTCACCGGCGACTACGGCCAGCTGAAGAACACCATCGTCCAGGGCTTCAAGATCAGCATGGGCCGCGAGCCCGGCGCCGCCGAGGACGACCTGCTCTCCATCTTCCACGGCACCCACTTCGTGCTCGTGGACGGCACCGGGGAGATCCGCGGCTACTACGACAGCGCGGATCCCGAGGCCACCGAGCGCCTCGAAACGGACGCCCACCGCCTCGCCAGCGACGAGGGCTGATCGCGAAGCACCCGCCCTCCGCGCAAAGGCACTCCGGGGGGCCTTTTTTGATCCAGCCCGCACCCGGAGCAACACCGCGAGGTCGCGATCACCCCGAAGCCCTCTCAGCTTCTGAGCGCGCGATCACGGCCCGCGCTCCAGCCCGTGTCGCAGCCCTGAAGCAAAGGGCCGGCACCCGTCCGGAAGGGACGAGGACCGGCCCGAAGGGGTCATCCGCGACACACGTACCCCGCAAAGCCGAAGGGCCGGCTCCCACCTTTCGGTGAGCACCGGCCCTCGTGCCTGAGTCACGCCAGCTTCAGCGGGGAACTCAGTTGATGAGCGCAGCCTGCGCGTGGGCGAACAGGTTCTGCACGTTCTGCTGCGCGGGCTGGGAGGCCAGCGCGCCGACCTTGTCCGCGCCGTCCTTCACCGTCGTCGCGATGTCCGCGATGGACTTCACGGTCGGGGCGAACTTGGTCAGCTGGGACAGACCGGCCAGGGGGCCCTTGGCGAGCAGGGACGCGCCGGAGTCGATGAACTTGTCGACGAACGGCTTCGCCAGCTTGCCCAGACCGAACGGGAGCTTGTCCAGGAGGCCGCCCGCCAGACCCTTCAGGCCACCCGTGATGGCGCCCATCGGGTTCTGCACGAAGCTCAGCGCCTTGCCCGCGATGTTCGCGACGCCGCCGGCAACCTTGCTAACCGTCTTCGCAACGCTGCTGACAATCTTGCCGATGCCGCCCATGGTAATACCCCCTGCTTAAGTCTGGTTTGGAGAGTGTGTGCCGAAGTGAAGCTACAAAAGGATTCTCGGACCGAGGAGGAAAAGGTTTCCTCCTGAATTTCCGATCGAATTTCACGGCCGATGCGGGCGGCTCCTAGCCCCGCGGTCCGCCGCCACCCTTCTTCATCTGCTCCAGCAGCTCCTGGCGCTTCGCCTCGTCCTGGGGGCCCTTGGCCGTCTCGCCCGCGGGGTTCAGGCTGGGCTTGCCGGCGGCGCCCGTGCCCTTCTGGGCCTCGAACTCCGACTTCGCGAAGGGGTTGCCCTGGCCGGGCAGCTCGCCCTTGGCGCCGGCGACGAGGAACTCGCCGACCTCTTCCACGGTGTGCACGGGGAAGCCGTTGGCCTTCAGCTCCTCGTCGGACACGACGTTGAGCATGGGCTCCTTGTCCTTGTCCTGGGCGTACTCGAGCACGAGCTCGACGTAGTCCTCCAGCTTCATGCCCACCGCGTCCGCGATGCGCTTCGTCTCGGGATCCTTGAGCAGCTCCGCGCGGACCACTTCCACGGGACGGGACAGACCACGCTTCTTGCCAGGGCTTTGCTGGGACATGCGATTTCGCTCCGGAGAGGAGAAAGAGGACGGCGCGAACTCTAGCCCATCTTTCCGGTAGTACCCATTCCCCGCCCTGGACG
>NZ_RAWA01000404.1 GCF_003611675.1 Corallococcus sp. CA053C | reverse complement strand
CGTCCAGAGGCCCTCGAAGGCCGCCGTGTTGATGTTGAGCGTGTCCGCGAACGACAGGCCCGTGGCGCCCCAGGTGGCCGTGTGGCTGCGCATGGAGCGGATGCGGAGCGGCGCCTCCGTGAAGTGCTTGTCCATCCGTCCCAGGTAGGTGACGACGAGCGTGTTCGTCCGGGGCTCGGCGATGAGCCCGGGACGCGCGTTCTTGCGCAGCACCCGCGCCGGTGCGAACCGGGCCACCGCCATGCACTCCAGCGCCGTCGTCCAGTGCACGCCCTCATCGAGCACCCGCTGCACCTCGGAGCGGAGGTAGCGGGCCAGCTCGCGCGGGGCCTCCAGCCGGGCGCGGACCTCCTTCAGGGAGATCTCAATCGGCACCGCGGAGCAGCCATTGCCCAGCGTCCGCCCGAGCCCCAGCATCCGCCGCAGGTCCACCGGCATGCGCAGGCGGATGAGTCCGTCCGCCGGGGACTCTCGCAGCGCCACGCCCGCGAGCAGCGCGGAGAAGAAGACCTCCGACGCCTGGAGGTCCGTGGTGCCCTGGGGAAGCGTGAGCCGCGCCGTGGCCGTTAGCGCGCGTCCGGCGGTGTCCCCACTTCGGCGCAGCCCCATTCCCCGCTGCGCCAGGAGCCGCCGGCGCGGACTCGTGAGCCCCAGCACCACGCCCGGCTGGCGCAGCGCCGCGAGCAGCACCTTGCCATCCGTGAGCGTCGAGGGCTCCAGCGGGCGCGACTCCGACCCGCGTCCCGCGCAGAGCAACCACAGCCGCTCCAGCAGGTGCGCCAGCGCCTTCGCGTCCCCGATGGCGTGGTGCAACTGGATGCCCAGCAGCCAGGGCCCCTGGGCCGCGTCCACCATGGGATGCAAGTGCAGCCGCAGCGGCACGTCGCGCGTGAGGTCCACCCGCGTGTTGATGATTCGCGCTACGGCGTCGGGCTCGGACAGGGGCTCCGCGCCTTCCACCAGGGCCGCGTCCACCTCCGCGTCCCCGCGCACGGCGGGCACCCATGCGCGGCGCGCGTCGTTCCAGGCCACGTTGAGGCGCTCGCTCTCCCGCACCAGCGCGCGCAGCCCCCGGCGCAGGAGCGCCACGTCGGGCCTGTCCTCCAGCCGCAGCAGCACCGTGGCCCAGATGGTGGCGACCTCGCCGTCCAACCGCGCCATCAGCGTGTCTACGAAGTTCGCGCGCATCGCTCCCTCCATCCCGCGAAGAGCTCCCGGGCCCCCGCGCCGTCCAGCCGGGCGCGGCTCACGGCTTCGCACGCGGCCCTCGGGTCCGCCACGTATTGGAAGACGAGTTCATCCGGCTCGCGCTGGTGGAGGCGGATGCCCGTCGGAAGAAAGCCGGCCGCGAGGAGCACCGGCGTCCCCTCGGCCACCCGCTGGGGCTCGCCCATGGGCAGGTGGATGAGGTCCACGCGCGCCCGCTCCGACGTGAGCGCCGGGGTGCCCTCCGCGCTGAATCCCACGAGGCCCCGCCGCTCCAGACGCAGCGACGCGTTCCAGTCGAGCGGACGCAGCACGGCGCCCTCGCTCCATGCCCGGCGCTCCAGCGGCGTGAAGGCCACCGACTCCGCGAGCCCCACCCCGGCCAGGATGGACGCGAGCCACTCCCCCACGGGCCCTCGGGCAGGTAGCGCCGGCGTGGCGGCGGGGGCGCGAGCACCGTCGTCATCGCCAGTGCCTGCATGGGCACGCCCGAGCCCTCCTCCACGCCCATCACCGTCTCGCCCCGCGTGTAGTTGACGACGAGGCCCATGGGTTTCGCCCGCATGAAGCGCGAGGCGTAGCGCTGCGCCATGACGTGCAGCGTGGAGGTGTTCTGGTGCAGGAAGCCCACCCAGCGCCCGAGCCGCTCCAGCAGCGAGCCCCACAGCGCCTCGTGCTCGGCGCGGCCCATGAGGGTGCGGCGGCTCGGCAGCGCCACGGAGAGCCCCGAGTCCAGCGAGTCCCGCTGCGGCTTGCTCCACAGGCCCGTGTGCCACAGCAGCGCCCCCCGCGCGTCGAACTCGCCGAGGCTCAGCAGCGCCCCGTCCCTCCAGAGCCGCACGGCGCCGCCGGGCTCGTAGAGGAACGGGTAGGAATACGTCTGCGCGTAGCGCGCGTGAAGCAGCTCGCGCAAGGCCGGCTCGTCGGGCTCGGCCAGCCAGCGCGTGTGCTCGCTGGGGTTGGCGGCGCGAAGGTCGTCCATCAGGGAAACAGCTCGGTCCCGGCCCATGTGCGCTAGCAATGCATCCTTGAGGCCAGCCGGGAAGGCCCCGCTCCCGCCCGGACGCAACCTCGCTCGCCCAGCCCTTCGTGCAGCGCCTGGCACACGGGTGTGAAGCCCCCTGCACAGCCGAGGCGCATCAGAGAGGGCTGCCTGATGGGGCCGAGTCCCGCGCCGGGCCCTACACGGCTGGAGCGGGGCTTCGCCTGCGAGGACCCGTCCCACCGCGAGGCCTACTCCAGCATCAGCTTCCGGGCCGCGGCCTGCTTGTGCACGGACTGGATGATGGCCGTGTCGAGCGTCTCCGCGCCCTTGTTCGCGGCGTCCTTCTCCTGCTCCGCCAAGTACTTCACCCGCTCCCCCTGGAGCTTCTGGATGCGGTCCTGGATGTCCGAGCGCTCCTTCGACTTCGCCTCCACGACGGCCTTGCGCTCCTCCACCGACTTGCCCTTCAGCTCCGGCGGCAGCTCTTCTTCCCGGAGCGCCTCGACCTTCACCGCCCCCTTCTTGGCGCCGTCCACCAGGTCCCAACTCGAGTTGTCATAGAGGCGGCTCGCCTTGGACGCCGCGCGGGAGGCGGTGGTGCTGGCGCTGACCGAGGCGTTGGAGTCCTGCGCCGCCTGCCGCTGCTTGCCCGCCGAGCCCTGGGCCCCGTACCCCAGGTAGGTCTTGCTCAGGTCCCCACTCAGCCGGGCGAGCTCCGCGTCCTGCGGGGCGGAGACCTGGGCCACCGCGCGATTCTGATCGATGTTCAGCGACTGCCCCTGGGCGAGCGTCGCCGCGGCCGTCCAACCGTCCTGGGCCCCCACCTGCGAAGGGCCACAGTGGACGGTGTTCACGACGATGCCGTGCTCCTTCGCGCTGGCGACGGCCTTCGAATAGGCAACGGGGCCCTGGGTGAAGGACTCATTGCCCGCGATGTAGATGAGCTTCAAGTCCTCCTTCGACTTGCTCCAGGCCAGCTGGGTGGTGGCCTTCTGGATGACCTGCCCGCAGTACTCATCCCCGCCGTTGGTGCGCAACGCGAAGAGCTGCTCGGAGACGCGGTCCAGGTCCGTGGTGAAGGGAAGAATCTGGCGGATGTAGCCGGACTCCTTCGGGAGGCTCTCCTTGCCGTATTCGTAGAGCGCGATCTCCAACCGGGCCATCTGGCCGTCGCGACGGGCCTTCTGGAACGTATTCACCACCGTCCAGAGCTGGCGCCGGGCCTGATCGATGAGGCCATCCATGCTGCTGCTGGTGTCGAGCAGCAAGGCAATTTGCACCCGGGGCGCGGACACGGCCGCGTCCACCATCACGGGCGCGGGGCCTTCAGGCACCTGGCTCGCGGGAGGCGCCATCTGCTTCGCGGCCGCGTTGGGGGCGCCGGCGAACGAGACTTGAGGAAGCGCGAGCAGGCCAAGACCGAGGGCCAGGGACTTGAACATGGGGGGTTCTCCAGCGGGGTGGTGGATGGGCTGCACCGTCAGGTCCCCTTGGAACGAACGGGGTCGGCAAAAGGTCTGGACAGCCTCCCGGTTTCCCACCGGCCGGTCCAGGGCACGCGGGGCGCACCTCCTCTTCCTGGCCTTCACCGGCTGTGGCCCCAGCGACGTGAACATCACCAACGACGGGTGCCCGGCGGGCGTGCACACCCAGAGCTGCTCGGGACCGCTGTAGTCGCTTCGCCGTCGAGCAAGAACACGGTCACTCAATGGCTGGCGGCTCGGGCTCCAGCAGGTGCGGGGGCTCCGACTCCCCTTCGTCCCGAAATCGGAGCGCACGGACGACCGGGGCGGGGTGTGGGTGCTGGAAAAGGACGGGCCGCCCCGGGAACTCTCCGGAGACTGGGCGAGCACCCGGGGACTGGCGTGGGCTCCGGATGGGAGCGAGGTGTGGTTCACCGCCACCCAAACCAGTGGTGTAGGCACCGCGCTGTTCGCGGTCGACCTGCGAGGCACGACGCGGCTCGTGGATCGGATCGCCGGGCGGATGGTGCTCCACGACATTTCGAACGATGGCACCGTCCTGGTGGATCACCCGGTGACCCGGATGGGTGTCGCGTTCGGGCGCGCGGGGGAGGAGAGGGATTTCACGTTGGCGAACGCCTCGTTCATGGCGGACCTGTCCCACGATGGCCGGATGATGCTCATCTCCGAGGAAGGACAGCTCGAAGGCCCCACCTATGGCGCGTACCTGCGCACCACCGATGGCGCGCCTCCGGTCCGGCTGGGAGACGGGCATCCCCTGGCGCTGTCCCCGGATGGCAAGCAGGTGCTGGTCGTGCGTTATGGGGAGCGGATGGAGTTCTTCCTGCTGCCCACCGGCGCGGGGGAACCGCGCCCGGTGTCACTCGCCCCGGTGGCCACGGTGATTGCGGCGCACTGGTTTCCGGATGGGAAGCGATTGCTCCTGCACGCGAGCCAGGAGGGGCGTCCCGCCCGCTTGTGGGTGTTCGAGCCGGGCGCCGGAGCCCCCCGGCCCCTCACGGCGGAAGGCACCGGCCTCAAAACGGCCATTTCCCCCGATGGGGCATGGCTCGCGGCGGTGGATGCATCGGGAAGCCTCCGCGTGTTCTCCGCGACGGGTGATGCGCAACGCGTGGTCCCGGGCGCGTTCCCGGGACAGCTGGTGGTGGGCTGGGACGCGAGCGGCGCGGCCCTCTACCTGCGCAGTGTCTCGCTTCCCGTCCAGGTCTCCCGGGTCGACGTGAAGACGGGCACGAGCGTGCCGCACCTGACCGTGCCCGCGCGCGGAACCCTGCCGGGGCTCGTCTCGGTCATGACGCTGGCGATCTCCGCGGACGGGAATGCCTACGCGTACAGCTACAGCGAGGCGCTCTCCCAGCTCTACCTGGTGGAGGGATTCGCGAAGGACTGAAAGGATGAGTCGGGGCTGCTTTCGGGGAGGGGGCCGCACGTCCACCTCCGTCCAGCGCAGCTGCTGCTGCACGGACTGTCTCACCCACCTTGCAGAGAGGACTGCCTGATGAGGCCGAGTCCCGCGCCGGGCCCTATACGGATGGGGACCTGCCGCGCGAAGCACCCTTGCAGGCAGCGGATGCTGACATACTCCAGGACGGGCCTTCCCTGCCCCATGGCTCCCTGATTGGGTTGAAAGGCCGTGTTCATGCGTTTCCGCGCTTGCCTCGCACTCCTGCTCTTCCTCTCCGCCTGCGCTACGTCGACGCCGCCTCCCAGCACGCGGAGCACCCGGAGCCAGCGACTCGCCAACCTCCAGCGCGCGGCGGCACTGCCCTGGGCGGACGGTGGGCAGTGCGTTGTCCGCGAGGCTTCCCAGCCTTGGCCCGTGCTGGTGGAGCGGTGCTATCAGGCCCTCGACCATGACCGGCTCGAGTTCCACGACACCGCGGGAAGATGCTCGGTCGCCTCCGCGGGCGCGGGTGCCATGGGAATCGGGCTCTGCGTTCTGGTGGCTCCTGAGATCGTCGTGGGAGCCGTGATCGTCCTGGGCGTGGTGGTGGTCGCCGTCGCCATCAAGGAAGCGATGGATGCGCATGAACTCCGCCACGCCTACCCCGAGGAAGCAGGGACCTCACGCGGAACGAAGGTGGCCTCCCGGGAGGCGGAAGCGCAACGCAAGCTCAAGCCAGAGCCGGAGCCCGCAGGACAGGACCAGCAGCCCCCGGTACCGCCTGTGCTCGTGGACCGGACGGGACGCGCCAGTTGCGAGCCGGTTCCAGTGCCTCACGCGGGCGGAGATACCCCGCATAACCAGTGCGCCGACAAGGTCCCTCCCAATCGCTATCCCGGAATGGACGTGCTCGTTGGCGGGGTGCGCTTCGATGCGCTGCAAGTCGGCGTGCGCGTACTGTGGGAGATCAAGACCCATCGATTCGACTCGTACAATTACTTCATCCAGAAGCGGGAGATTGAGACGGAGTTGGAGCAAATCGAAAAGGAGCAAGACGCAGCGGCGGCATGCGGATATGGCTATGTGATCGGGGTGAGCACCCAAGCGCACAAAGACGCGCTGCTCGCTGTCCTTCCCTCCCTCAAGATCGTCGTCACGGGATGCAAACGATGACCCCTCGAAATCACCTCGTTCTGGCCGTCTACGCGCCAGCGCTCGTGGCCAATGACGGTCGCACACTCGCTGTCGTCCGTGGCATGGAACAGGCACTGCCTGGCTTGCGCCTGAAGTGGGAAGTAGGCGAAGGAGGGCGACTCATTGAGTTACCGCAACGCGACGCATGGCTCGTTGAGGCGACAACACGCGGAAAGCTCCCGCTCCTGTGCAATGGCGACGAGAGCTACCCCGTGACGGTCGCGGGAAGAGGAAGATCGGGACGCCTCAGCCCGGGCGGTCAGCCGCAGCTCCACGTGCATGCGGAGTTGCCGCTAGACGCGTCCGTTATCGCGGCAGCGGGGGAGATGCTGGAGCACGTCGGGGAGGGCGCACACGCGTTCTGGGGGCATGCGACGCCGGATGCCGCTGCGTTGGACATCGCGTATCAGACAGCCCCCACGCTGGAGGGGCCACCGTCTCCACGCCGGGGTCTGCCCGCCCTGAAGCTCTTCGATCACATCCGCTCGCCTGAGATTCCCTTCTACCTCGGGTGGCTGAACTATTGGTCTGCGGCTGCCGCGAAGGTCATCGGGTTCCCGGACCCTGCCCGCGACTCTGAAGTGCTCAAGCGAGCGCGGCGCACGGCGTCGGGCGGCTGGGTCGTGCAGCTCACCGACGCGCCGCTCGACCTGGACAACCCCACCCACCTGGACACGCTCAAGCGGACCTACGAGCGCTTCCCGGAGATCGGCGCACGCGCAGCGCCTTGACCTCAAGGCTCCAATCCGGCGACAGCGAGCTTCAGGAACTCGAAACTCACTCAATCGCTGGCGGCTCCGGCTCCAGCAGGTGCGGGGGCTCCGACTCCCCTTCATCCCGAAGTCGGAGCGCACGGTCGATGCGCGCGGCGGCGCTGATGAGGCCGAGGTGGCTGAAGGCCTGCGGGAAGTTTCCCAGCTGCTCGCGCGTCAACGGGTGGATCTCCTCCGCCAACAGCCCCAGGTGGTTCGACGCCTCCGCGTGCGCGACGAAGACGTCCTCGGCCTCTTCGATGCGATTGGCCAGCGCCAGCGCCTCCGCCAGCCAGAAGCCGCAGAGGATGAAGCCTCCCTCCGGCCCCCCTACCCCGTCATCCATCCGGTACCGGCGCAGGAACGGGCCCGTGCCCAGCTCCGCGCGCAGCCAGTCGAGCGTCCTCAGGATGAACGGATCCGTCCCCCGGAAGCAGCCGACGATGGGCAGCAGCAGCAGCGCGGCGTCCGGTTCATTCCCTCCGTAGGACCCGACGAAGTGCTTGCGCGCCGGGTCCACGCCGTTGCGCAGGATGTCCGTCCGGATGACGTCCGCCAGGCCAGCGCTGGACTGCTCCAGCGCCGTCTCCCCGAAGAGCCGCGCCAGGTGCTGCCCCCGGCGCAAAGCCAGCCACCCCATGAGCTTCGAGTGGACGTTGTGCCGCATCTCCCGGCGCGGCTCCCAGATGCCGTGGTCGGGCTCGCGCCAGCGACGGGCCGTGGTCTGGATGACCGAGCGCAGCAGCCTCCAGGTGCGCAGCGGCAGCCGCCCGCCGGAGCGCTCGTAGAGGTACGCCGCGTCGAGCAGCGCGCCCGCGGTGTCGAACTGGAACTGGTCCCTCGCGCCGTTGCCGAGCCGCACCGGCCGCGAGCCCTGGAAGCCGGCGAGGTGATCCAACTCCCGCTCCGGCGGCACGGGCGCACCGTCCAACGTGTACATCACCTGAAGCGTGTCACCGCGCTGCAACGTGTCGCGCACGAAGTAGAAGAACTCGCGCGACTCACTCTGGAAGCCCAGCAGGTTGGTGGCGCGCACCGCCATCGCGGAGTCGCGGACCCAGCTGAAGCGGTAGTCCCAGTTGCGCGGGCCCCCAATCCACTCGGGGAGCGACGTGGTGGGCGCGGCCACCATCGCGCCCGTGGGGCCGTACATCAGCATCTTCAGCGCCAGCGCGGATCTCAGCACGTGGTGCCGCCACGGCCCTTCGTAGTGGAGCTGCTGCGCCCACTCGCGCCAGGCCTGGCGGGTATCCCGAAGGTGATCAAAGGGCCGGTACGCGGCCAGGGGCTCCGGCCGGTCGGAATCCCACGACAGGATCATCCAGCGCCGCTCGCCCGGCCCCATCCGGATGCGCGTCTGGAGGCCCGTGTCTCCCCGGCAGGGTTGGCCGCGCAGCTCCCCGCAGGGCCGCCACTCCGCCGCCCCGCTGAGCACCGCGACCAGCCGCTCCCCTCCTGATCCGCGCGCGACGAGCCCGTGCTCCTCCCGCTCCACCCGCGTCTGTGACGCCCCGTACCCGAAGCGCGGATCGAAGACGATGTTCAGCTCCACCGCGCCTTCCAGGCACTCGATGCGCCGGTGCACCTCGTGGACGGTGGAGCGCGGGTCGTTGGTCCACGGCATGTAGTCGATGATGCGAATGGCCCCCTTGCGCTCGAAGCGGAACAGCGTCTCCAGGACGTTGGTGTCCGGGTCGTAGCGCTGCAGGCTCTCGAAGGGCCACACGACGGGGGTGATGCCGGTGATGCCGCCCTTCTCGTCATCGAGGATGCCCGCGAAGACGCTCGGGCTGTCGAAGCGGGGGAAGCAGAGCCAGTCAATGACGCCGTCCGGCCGGACGAGCGCACAGGAGCTTCCATCGCCAATCACCCCGCGGCCCGCCAGGGAGACCTCCCGGTAGGACGCCGGGTTGGTGAACCGGAAGGGGCGGGCCATCCGCCTGGCGGCGCTGTAGAGGTCCATGGGCAGGCGTGTCGCGGGGCAGGAACGCGACCTCCCGCCCTCAACGTAGCGACGGCCGCAC
>NZ_RAWA01000403.1 GCF_003611675.1 Corallococcus sp. CA053C | reverse complement strand
CCTCCGCCCGTCGTGGAGGTGAAGCCGCCGCCTCCTCCGCCGCCCGTGGTGAAGGTCACGCCCCGCGCCGCGCCGCCCGCGCTCGCCAAGGCACCGCCTCCCGCCGCGCCCCTCACCGCTCCCGCGCCGCTGAAGGCTCCGGACGCGGTGCCTCTGGAGAAGCCGCCGGAATCGGAGAAGGAAGTCGTCGCCGCCGCGCCCATGGCCGTCGGTGGCACGGGCACGCTCGTCCCGGGTGGCGTGGTGGGTGGCACCGGCAGCGGTGAGGGGATGGCCATGGGCGGCGGTCGCGCCCAGCCCATCAACCTTCCGGAGACGGGCACGCCGCCGGAGCCGCTGTCCGCGAACCTGCTGCCCGAGTACCCCTCCGAGGCTCGCTCCAAGGGTCAGGAGGGGATGGTCATCCTCAAGGGCGTCGTCGAGGTGGACGGCCGCGTCACCGGGCTCAAGGTGATGCGCGGTGACGAGCCCTTCGCCAGCGCCGCGCTGGCCGCCGTGCGCACCTGGCGCTTCCGGCCCGCTGTCGTGTCCGGCCAGCCCACCGCCGTCTTCCGCATCTTCAAGGTCCCCTTCCGCCTCAAGTCCTGACGCCCCCTCTTCCCCGGGAAACCACCGCCATGAACTTCAACCTCAAGGAAATCTACGCGCACATGGGTGTCTTCGCCCTGTGCATCGCCTGGACGCTGGTGGCCTTCGCGGTCGCGTCGCTGGCCGTGTTCTTCGAGCGCCTGTTCGTCTACTTCCGCTCGCGCGCCGCGTCCCGGCACTTCGCGGGCCGCGCCGGTCCGCTCCTCGCGCAGCAGCAGCACGACGCGCTGGTGAAGGAGGCGGAGGGCAACAAGAGCAGCCACCTGGCGATGATGCTGGGCGGCGGCATGAAGACGTTCCTGTCGAAGTCCCGCGCGCCCGCCGGCAAGCTGGGCGCGGTGGAGCTCACCCGGCGCGACCTGGTGCGCATCAACGAGCGCATCACCGCGGACGTGCGCCGGGGCATGTCGGTGCTGGCCACGGTGGGCTCGGTGGCGCCGTTCGTCGGGTTGCTCGGCACGGTGGTGGGCATCATCGAGGCCTTCGCCGGCATCGCGAAGGAGGGCTCCGGCGGCCTGGGCGCGGTGTCCGCCGGCATCGCCGAGGCGCTCGTCGTCACCGCGCTGGGCCTGCTCGTCGCCATCCCCGCGGTGCTGATGTTCAACTTCCTGTCCACCCGTGCGGACGCGCTGCTGCTCTCCCTGGAGCAGGCGCGCAGCGAGTTCATGGACCACCTGGAGGACATGGCCGGCGACAAGCGCGCGGTGGCCGGGCACGGGCCGCAGCAGCACGCGAACAGCGCGGATGTCGTCTCCACCCGCGGCGAGGCCACCGATGTCGGCCACGCGTAGGAGCATCACCCCGGAGATGAACGTGACGCCGCTGGTGGACGTGGTGCTCGTCCTCCTGATCATCTTCATGGTCGTCACGCCGCAGCTGGAGGCGGGCGCCGCGGTGGAGCTGCCCGTCGCGACGAACCCGGATCCGGAGAACAAGAACCTGGAGCCCACGACGGTGAGCCTCGCGGCCAACGGATCCTTCTTCCTGGACCGCAAGCAGCTCACGCGGGACGCGCTGGTGGTGGAGCTGAAGACGCTGCATCAGGCGAAGCCGGACGCGCCCGTGGTGCTCAAGGCGGACCGGGGCGTGGCGTACCAGCAGGTGCGCGGCGTCTTCAAGGCGATGCAGGACATTGGCTTTCCGGGCATCAGCCTGCAGGTCATCGACCGGCAGAAGAAGTAAGGGGAGGCACGCGCCATGGCTTTCGACGTCGGTGGCAGCAAGGGCGGCATCCGCCCCACGATGAACGTGACGCCCCTGGTGGACGTGGTGTTGGTCCTCCTGATCATCTTCATGGTCGTCACGCCGCTGATGACCAAGCACCTGTGGATGAACGTGCCGGCGAAGCCGGACAAGACGGAGGCCACGCCGCCTCCGCCGCCGGACGCGAAGCCGCCCGTGGTGCTCACGGTGGACAAGGCCGGCACGTTGCGCATCAACCGCGAGGAGGTGCCGCGCGACCAGGTGGTGGTCCGCCTGCAACGCATGCTCAACGCGCGAGCGGACAAGATCGTCTTCTTCGACGCGGGCGACGCGGTGCCGTACGGCAGTGCCATGGAAGTGCTGGACCTGGCGCGGGGTGGAAACATCACCGTCGCCGTGTTGCCGGAGCGGCTCGCGGATTGAGTCGTGCATCGGATGTCCCGCGCGCGGTGCGAGCCGCGCGCGGTCCGTGACACCGAGTTTTCCGTTCCCCGCCAGAGACGTCACAAACCCTTCATCCCAATGCCACGGGCGTCGCGTTGATTGCGCGTCGCTGTCGGCAAGGAGAGCCGTGTTGTCTCGTTCGAACTTCGTGCGCGCCTTCGTCGCGTCACTCGTGCTCATCACCCTGCCTGCCTTCGCGCAGGCGCCCGGCGCCGACCCGACAGCGCCTCTTGCGCCTTCCCCTTCCGCCACGCCCGGCACGCAGCCCGCCGGTGAGCTTCCGCCTCCGGCGGGGACTCCGGGTGGATCCGCCGCGTCGCAGCCGGACGGAGCGCTGCCCACCAGCCCCGCGCCTTCTGTGGGAACGCAGCCCGGGAGCGCCGCGAACCCCACGACCGCGCAGCCTGGAGCCGTTGCGCCCGCGCAGGCCGTTCAGCCTGGGAACGCCGCGCCTGCGCAGGTCGCACAGCCTGGGAACAGCGCACCCGCGCAGGCTTCGCAGCCTACGGACCCTTCCGCTCCGGCCGCCGCGCAGTCCGGCAGCGTGACGGATCCCACCGCGACTCCGGCCGAAGGCACCGAGGCCACCGCGTCCGACGAAGCCGCGACGGGTGATGAAGCGCTCGCGGAGTCCTCCACGCCCCCGCCCGGCTTCACCGGCATCTACGGTCGGCTGACGGACGAGGCCACCGGCGAGGGGCTCATCGAGGCCACCGTGAAGGTCGTGACGGGCTCGCAGAAGCAGGCCCTCACCGACCTGGACGGCCACTACCGGCTCGCGCTGCCGCCGGGCAAGTACGACCTGCGCGCCTTCTACGACGTGTACCAGGGTCGCCGCATCACGGGCGTCGTCGTCACGCAGGGCAAGGCCACGAAGCTGGACGTCGCGCTCGGCGCGGACGTGGGCGCGGTGCAGGAGGTCGTCGTCGAGGCCCGCTCCGACCGCCGCGCCGAGGGCGCCCTGCTCCAGGACCGCAAGAAGGCCGCCGCCGTCTCCGACGCCATCAGCGCGCAGGAGATTGCCCGCACGCCGGACTCCAGCGCCGGTGACGCGGTGAAGCGCGTGGTCAGCGCCACCGTCGTGGACGGCCGCTACGTGCTGCTGCGCGGCCTGGGCGGCCGGTACGCCACCACGCTGCTCAACGGCGCGCTGCTGCCCAGCCCGGAGCCGGACGAGCCCAGCGTGCCGCTGGACCTGTTCCCCACCAGCCTGCTCGCCAACCTCAACGTGGTGAAGAGCTACACGGCGGACCTGCCCGGCACCTTCGGCGGCGGCACGCTCCTCATCGAGACCAACACCTACCCGTCCCAGTTCGAGTTCAAGCCGCGCCTCACCCTGGGCGGCGACACGGTGACGACCTTCCGCGAGCGCAACTCGCAGGCGCAGGGCGGCTTCGGAGAGACGCTGGGCTTCGCCAGCGCCAGCCGCGACCTGCCCGACGCGATTCCCCGCGACCACCGCCTGGGCGCGGGCAGCGAGTCCGCGCAGCAGCTGGAAGGCCAGTGGGAGTCCTTCAGCAATATCTGGGAGAAGCGCACCACGCGCGCCGCGCCCAACCTGGGCCTGGGCGCGTCCCTGGGCGACACGCTGCGCTTCGGCAACCAGCGCCTGGGCTACCTGGGCACCGTCAACTACGGCCACCGCGACGGCGTGCAGGTGGGCGACTTCGCCCGCGCGTCCCGCGATGAGTCCGGTTCGCTCGTGTCCCAGGACGTCGCGCGCACCACGCAGGGCTTCTCCACCGCGAACCTCAGCGGGCTCGCGAGCGTGGGCTACCAGTTCGACCGCGACAACGAGCTGACCTTCTTCAGCCTCTACACGCGCGGCACCGACACGCGCACGTACAGCGCCAATGGCAACAACAACGTGCGCGGCGACACCTACGCCAGCACCCGCCTGCAGTTCATCACCCGCGCGCTGTCCTTCAACCAGCTCCGGGGCTTCCACCGCCTGGGCCTCCTGGGCGACGCGGAGCTGGACTGGCAGGGCAACTTCTCCCGCGTGGACCGCGACGAGCCCGACACGCGCGACACCCTCTACAGCGCCAGCCTGGGCGACCCCGGCGCGCAGCTGTCCTTCCCCAACCAGCCCAACAGCGGCGAGCGCTTCTTCGCGGAGCTGGGCGAGTCATCCACGGGCGGCAGCCTCAACCTCACCCTGCCCTTCACCTCCGGCCTGCGCGTGAAGGTGGGCGGGCTCACCCAGGTGTCCTTCCGTGACTTCAACGCGCGCCGCTTCCGCTACCTGCTCAACGAGACGCCGGTGGACCGCACCCAGTCCCCCGAGCAGCTCTTCTCGCCGGAGAACGTGGGCGACTCCATCACCGTGCGCGAGACGACCCGCGCGGACGACGCGTACAACGCCTTCCTGGGCATCTACGCCGGCTACGTGTCCGCGGACTATCAGCCCGTGGAGCCGCTGCGCCTGGTGGGCGGCGTGCGCCTGGAGGCGTCCAGGCAGGAGCTCACGCTGAAGGACCCCTTCACCGGCGTGGAGGCCGATAACGGCGGCACGGATTCGAAGTACCTGGACGTGCTGCCGTCGTTCAACGCCATCTACGCGCTGACGGAGAAGGTGAACCTGCGCGCGGGCTACAGCTACACGCTGGCGCGGCCCACGTTCCGCGAGCTGGCGCCCTTCATCTTCTTCGACTTCGTGCGCCGCCGGAACGTGTCCGGCAACCCCGACCTGCTGGAGACGCGCATCCACAACGTGGACGCGCGCGTGGAGTGGTTCGTGGGGGACAACGAGGTGCTCGCCGCGAGCGCCTTCTACAAGCGCTTCCAGGACCCCATCGAGCGCGTCATCCGCAACCCGGACAGCGGGGACCTGGGCTTCGAGAACGCCGCGGGCGCCGACAGCTACGGCCTGGAGCTGGAGGCGCGCACGTCGCTGGCGCGCCTGAGCCCCACGCTGCGTCCGGTGCGCGTGGGCGCGAACCTCACGCTCATCCAGTCGCAGGTGGACCTGGGTGACGCTGGGGTGGTGGGCGCGCAGACGAACAAGGACCGTCCGCTCCAGGGCCAGTCGCCGTACGTGGTCAACGTCAACGTGGGCTACGAGCGGCCGGAGAGCGGCACCGAAGTGGCCGTCCTCTACAACGTGTCCGGCCAGCGCATCAGCGAGGTCGGCGTGCAGGGCCTGCCGGACGTGTACGAGCGGCCCTTCCACCGCGTGGACCTCACCCTCACCCAGAAGCTTGGCGCGACGCAGCTGAAGCTGACCGCCGCGAACCTCCTCAATGCCGCCGTCACCCTCCGCCAGGGGGACGTGACGGTGCAGACGTACAAGCCCGGCATGGCGTTCACCGCCGCGCTCGGCTGGTCCCTGTAGCTCCCATTTCCTCCCGAAAGGACGTCACCCATGAAGCGCCTGTTTGCATCCGTCCTCGCCCTCTCCAGCCTGACGCTGCTGCCTGCCTGTGGCGATGACAAGGACACCGACAACAAGCCGGACGGCGGCCCCACGCAGACCACCGCGCAGGACGTGAGCGCGAACATCACCGAGGACACGACGTGGAAGGCGGGCACCACGTACACGCTGAAGAACTACGTGTTCGTGGAGAAGGGCACGCTGACCATCGAGGCGGGCACCACCATCCTGGGCGACCAGGGCAGCGCGCTGGTCGTCACCCGCGAGGCGAAGCTGAACGCGGTGGGCACGGCGGAGAAGCCGATTGTCTTCACCAGCTCGCAGGCGGCGGGGGCTCGCGCGGCCGGTGACTGGGGCGGCGTGGTGCTGCTGGGCAAGGCGCGCATCAACGTGGCCGGCGGCGAGAACACCATCGAGGGCTTCTTCGCCACCAGCGGGGACCTGAAGACGAAGTACGGCGGCACGGACGACGCGCACGACTGCGGCAAGCTGAAGTACGCGCGCATCGAGTTCGCGGGCTACGAGCTGGCCGAGGACAACGAGCTCAACGGCCTGACGACGGGCGCGTGCGGCAGCGCGACGGACATCGACTACGTGCAGGTGCACAAGGGCGCGGACGACGGCGTGGAGATGTTCGGCGGCACGGCGGGCCTGAAGCACATCGTCATCACGCAGCCGGACGACGACGGCCTGGACTACGACCTGGGCTACCGGGGCAAGGTGCAGTTCCTGGTGGTGCAGCAGAACGCCACGGTGGGCAACCGCGGCATCGAGGCCTCCGGCAACAAGAACGACAACGCCGCGCAGCCGCACACGATGCCGGAGATCTGGAACGCGACGTTCATCGGCTCCGGGCGCGCGGCGGGCACCACGCCGGCGCAGGAGGGCCTGGTGTTCAACACGGGCGCGGGCACCCTGCTGCGCAACGTCATCGTCGCGAGCTTCGCGGACAAGGCCATCGACGTGGACGGCACGGCCTCCGCGGCGCTGTGGAACGCGGCCACGCCGGAGCTCTCCGTGCAGGGCGCGCTGTTCTGGTCCAACAAGGGTGACACGGCGTCCATCCCCAACGCGCCGAACCCCAAGAAGGACGCGGCGGGAACGGTGACGGATCCGGACGTGAGCAAGTTCGTGGAGGCGGAGAAGGTGCTCGCCGCGGGCCTGAACAACAAGGTGGCGGATCCGCAGCTCACCGCGGCGCTGAACCTGGACGCCCCGAACTTCGCCCCGGCGGCGGGTTCCCCGGCGCTCAACCCGGACAACGCGGCCACGCCCGGAGCGGGCTTCGACACCAGCGCGCGCTTCGTCGGCGCGGTGGGCACGACCAACTGGACGACCGGCTGGACCGCGTTCCCGAAGAACTAACAGTCAGCGAGTGACACCGTGGCCGCGTGCTCCCGAGCCTCCAACCCGGGGGCACGCGGTCTTCGTGTGACCGGACTACGACTGCAGGCCCGCCGACTCGTCCTGTGCTCCGACGAGGGACTCCGGGCTGTTGCTGCTCTCGTTGAACAGCGTGCCTCCGGCCACCGGACGCACCTTGGGGGGACGGCCGCGGCGGCGCGGGGCGTTCTCCTCGGAGCCCGGGGCCATGCCCACCGGCTCCACCGCCGTGGGCTGCCCTTCCGCCCGGCCTGCCTTGCGCGTCGGACGCGGCAGGTGGATGGCCTCCAGCTTCGCTCCCAGCTCCGCGTCGTCCTCCGCGAACACCTTCGCGTACGCCAGCGCCCGCTGCCCCTTCTGCAGCAGCGACTCCTGGCTCTCGTTCAACACCTGCCGTGCCGCATCCAGCGCCGCCTGCGCGCGCGCCACCGCTTCCGCCTTCTCACGCACCTGCGCCGCGGACTCGCCCAGTACCGCCGTGTCCACGTCCGGGAACTTCACGTCCGCCAGATCCGTGGCGAACAGCTCGAGCAACGCGCGCAGCGCGGGGGAGATGGAATCGTTCTCGGGGAAATCGAACATGCGTGGGCCTCCTCACAAGGCGTTGAGGCCGCCTATCTGCCCAGATGTTCAGTGCTCTTTCAAGGGGTCCCTTCGCGGGCCGGAAACTCGGCCCCGCGTGCTTCGTCAAGGGTTCCCCTGGAAACCTCGCGGATCAATCCACCCGCACCAGCGCCACGTCCCGCACCCCCACCGACGGATCCACGTCCACCGCCAGGAAGTGCCGGCCCACCCCGTCGAAGCGCTCGGGGATGGCCCCGCCTCCTCCAGAGATGAACGCCGGGATGCCCGCGTTCGAGAACGAATAGTAGGAGTGGATGTGGCCGTAGAGCGTCAGGTCCACGCCCGCTCGCGCCATCTTCCCCACCAGCCCCGCCGCTTCACCCCGCACGGCGAAGCCTCCGCCCCGAACGCCAATCGGATCCAGCGGCGGGATGTGCATCGCCACCACGTGCACCGCGTCGCGCGCCTCCTCCAACCACCCGTCCAGTTGCTCCTCCACCAGCGGATCCACCGTGCTGCTGCCCGAGTCCACCAGGCTGAAGTGCACCCCCTGGAAGGTGAAGTGCTGGCTGCCCCGCCCCACGAGCTGCTGGTAGATCCGCGCGTCGTCCGTGAACGTCTCGTGGTTGCCCAGCGTGGCATACAGCGGGATGCGTGAGCCGGCCTCCAGGCGCTGCTGGAACTCCTCCAGTTGCTCGCGCGTGCCGTACTCCGTCAGGTCTCCGGCGAAGAAGATGAAGCGCAGCGTGGGGTCCTCGTTCAGCCGCGTGTAGATGTCCCCCACCTTCGACAGCGCCTCCTGCACGTCCGCCAGCGCCGCGAACCGGAACGGCGCTCGCGTGTCCCAGTCCGGCGGCGCCACCGTCAACCGCGCCGTCGTCCCCGGGCGCAGCGCCACCCGCCACGCCTTCACCGTCGGATGCGCGTCCGGCAGCGCCTCCACGGCGAGCGACTCGCCGGAGTCGTCCACCGCCAGCAGCGCCGCGTCCGGCATCGTGTTGTGCACCGTGAACAGCCAGTCCGTGCGGGCCTGAGCCCCGGCCGTGACGCGCACCGTGAACACCGGCGCCTGCCCCCACAGTTCCAGCGCTCCTGAACCCAGCGTCCGCACCGACGCGAGCCCGCCCTCGACCTCCACCGTCAGCGCTTCGCCCTCGGCCTGGCCCACGCGCGTGTCACGCACCGCGCGGTCCTCGCTCGGCCGCGTGCAACCCGTGGACAGCAGCGCCGCCGCGAGCCCCAGTGCGCCCAGCAGCTTGAGGCTGATCACGTCTCACCTCCCACCGCGTACACCAGCGACACGCGCCCCATCAGTGCTCCACCCGCCTGCGCTTCCGCCGCCACGCCCCAGCGGTCCGTCACCAGCACGCGCCCCCTCAGCCCGAAGGCTGTCCCTTATACACATCT
>NZ_RAWA01000402.1 GCF_003611675.1 Corallococcus sp. CA053C | reverse complement strand
GGACGTGGGCGCGGTGGCGACGGTGGCGGGGGGCGTGCCCGCGGTGCTGCACGCGCTCAAGCACGTGGTGGGGGAGGCGGGCGCGTGGCGCGGCGGCCGGCTGCTCCTGAACCTCAACCAGAAGGACGGCTTCGACTGTCCGGGGTGCGCGTGGCCGGATCCTTCGCACCGGTCGATGAATGAGTACTGCGAGAACGGCGCGAAGGCGGTGGCAGAGGAGGGGACGAAGGAGCGCGTGACGCCGGAGTTCTTCCGCGAGTGGAGCGTGGCCCGGCTCGCCGAGCAGTCCGACCTGTGGCTGGGCAAGGCCGGAAGGCTCACGCACCCGATGGTGCTGCGCGAGGGCGCCACGCACTACGAGCCCCTCTCCTGGGCCGACGCGTTCGCGCTGGTGGCGGAGGAGTTGAACGCGCTGGGCTCGCCGGACGAGGCGGCGTTCTACACGTCCGGACGCACGGGCAACGAGGCCGCGTTCCTCTACCAGCTGTTCGTGCGGGAGTTCGGCACCAACAACCTGCCGGACTGCTCCAATATGTGCCACGAGTCCAGCGGCACGGGGCTCACGGAGACGATTGGCATTGGCAAGGGCACGGTCACGCTGGAGGACTTCGACCACGCGCAGGCCATCTTCGTCATCGGGCAGAACCCGGGCACCAACCACCCGCGCATGCTGACGGCGCTCCAGGCCGCCGCGCGCCGGGGCTGTGAGATCGTCAGCATCAACCCGCTGCCGGAGGCGGGCCTCAACCGCTTCAAGCACCCGCAGGATTTGCTGCACCTCATCGGCCCCGGGACCGCGCTCAACAAGCTCTTCCTCCAGGTGCGCATCAACGGCGACGTCGCGCTCCTCCAGGGGCTGGGCAAGGCGCTGCTGGAGCGCGAGGCGAAGGCGCCGGGCACCGTGCTGGACACGGCGTTCATCGAGGGCAGGACGGCGGGCTTCGACGCGTACCGGGCACACCTGGAAGCCGTGTCCTGGGACGACGTCGTGACGGAGAGTGGCGTGCCCCGCGAGCAGGTGGAGGCGGCCGCGGACATCCTGGCGCGCTCCGAGCGCACCATCTTCTGCTGGGCCATGGGGCTCACGCAGCACCGCAACGCGGTGGGCAACGTGCAGGAGGTGGTCAACCTGACGCTGCTGCGCGGGAGCATCGGCAAGGCGGGCGCGGGCGTGTGTCCGGTGCGCGGCCACAGCAACGTGCAGGGCGACCGCACCATGGGCATCTGGGAGCACGCGCAGCCCCGGCTGATGGACGCGCTGGAGCGCGAGTTCGGCTTCTCGCCGCCGCGCCACACCGGCCTGGACACCGTGGCCACGCTCAAGGCGATGCACGACGGCCGGGTGAAGGTGTTCTTCGCGCTGGGGGGCAACTTCCTGTCGGCCACGCCGGACACGGAGTTCACCGCCGAGGGCCTGCGGCGCACGCGGCTCACGGTGCACGTGTCCACCAAGCTCAACCGCGCGCACCTGGTGCACGGCAAGCGCGCGCTCATCCTCCCGTGCCTGGGGCGCACCGAGCACGACGTGCAGGCCACTGGACGGCAGTTCGTCACGGTGGAGGATTCGATGGGCATGGTGCACGCATCGCGCGGCGCGGTGACTCCCGCGTCCGAGCACCTGCTCAGCGAGCCCGCCATCGTCGCGCGGTTGGCGCACGCGGTGCTGGGGGCGCGCTCGAAGGTGCCGTGGCTGTCGCTGGTGGAGGACTACGACCGGGTGCGCGAGCACATCTCCCGGTGCATCCCGGGCTTCGAGGACTTCAACCGCCGCGTGCGCGAGCCCGGCGGCTTCGCGCTGCCCAACGGCCCGCGCGAGGGCGTCTTCCCCACGCCGGACGGCAAGGCGCACTTCACCGTGCACCCCATGCCCCGGCTGCGGCTGGAGCCCGGGCAGTTGCTGATGATGACGCTGCGCTCGCATGACCAATACAACACCACCGTGTATGGACTGGACGACCGTTACCGGGGCATCCACCAGGGGCGGCGCGTGGTGTTCCTGCACCCTGAGGACGTGAAGGCGCGGGGGCTGACGGCGGGCCAGAAGGTGGACCTCTCCAGCCACTTCCAGGGCGAGACGCGCGTGGCCCGTGAGTTCGTGGTGGTGCCGTACAACATCCCCCGGACGTGCGCGGCCACGTACTTCCCGGAGGCGAACGTGCTGGTGCCCGTGGACAGCTACGCCGAGAAGAGCCGCACGCCCACGTCGAAGTCCGTCGTCATCACCGTGGCCCCGAGTGCGGTGGGGCCCGCGTGAGTCCTTCGAGGTTCCATGCAGCCGTCGGTTGAAGTCGGGTGGCCGGAGTCGCTCCAGCCGCTCTATGCACAGGTGGCGGAGGCGGTGCCCCAGGAGGCCGTGGCGGCGAGCGCCGGTTGGCGCGACACCTTCGCCCACTGGGTGCGCGGCGCGTCGTTGGAGGAGCGCACGCGAGCGCAGGCCGCCGCGTGGGAGCGGCTGTCCCCCGGCGAGCGCACGCCGGGCGAATTGCTCTTCCTCGTGTCCACGTGCAGTGAGCTGCTCTGGCCCTACGCGGAGCCGCCCCCGGGCCTGTTGCGACAGTTGCTCGCGAGGCAGCGCGACGCGGTGGCCGCGCTCCGGGACGCGGGCGAGACGGAGGGCGCGGATCGCCTCCAGAAGGAGACGGACGCGGCGCTGTCCAAGGTCCTCACGCGCTACCTGAAGCGCCACCCGGACGCGCTGCTGGCCCTGGTGCGCGGTGTGCCGTGCACGTTCGACGGCCGCGCGCTGCGCTTCCAGGACGCGGTGGACGTGGACCTGAAGCAGGTGCTGGGCGCGGGGCCGAAGTCGGTGGGACTCTTGGAGCAGCTGCGCGCGCTCCTTCCGGACACGCGCGAGGAGGGCCGCGACCGGCTCGCCGAGTTCATCCGTACGCGCGCCGCCCGTGTCCCCTGGCGTGAGGCGAGCGAGGTGCTGGGCGAGCGGCTCTTCGCGCTGGCCACTTCACCGGACGGTCGCGGCGGCATGCGCGGCTTCCTCGCGTGCTACCCCAACGGGCGCAAGGAGCCGGACTGGTGTTCGCGCGCGGGGCTGCTGCTCGCGCGCACGGTGGAGGTGGGCGGGCCGCCCGCGGTGGTGGAGAACCTGTGCGACCTGCTCACGCTCTTCGACTCGCCGCCGGTGGACGGGCTGCGCGGGGCGCTGGGCGCGCTGGTGCAGAGCGACTTCGAGACAGCGGCGGACCTGGGCCACGCGCGGTTCGTGTTGGATCACTGCCAGGGCACGATGCGCAAGAACGAGCCCGCGCTGGCGCTCGCGCTCCTGTGGCTGGAGGAGCGGCTGTTCCGCGCGGCCGTGCGGCGCGGCGTCCCGGAGGCCTTCGAGCGGCGCACCCGCGCCCGCGCGAAGCTGGAGTCGCTGCCCGGCTTCGCGCACCTGGTGTGGCTCGCGGAGGAGTGCGCGGAGGTGTGGCCGCGCTTCCGGTCCTCGTCGAAGCCCGGGCTGGACGGCCTGGTGGCGTGGCGCGGTGAGGTGGCGCAGCGCATGGGCAAGAAGCCCGTGCTGCGCAAGGCGGCCATCGAGTTCCTCCTCTGGTGCGCGCCGGACGAGGCCTCTTCCGAGGCGGAGCTGGCGGCGCTCGCCCTGGTGCGCACCGCCACGGACCGACGGCTGGTGCGCCGCATGCTGGAGCACCCGTCGCCGAAGGCCCGCTTCCGCGCGCGCTCGCTCCAGTCCTGGCTCCAGGCAGGCGCGGGGCAGGGCACCACTCCCGCGCCGGTGGAGGCCTCCGAGCCCTCGACGCTGACGGCCTCCCTGCGCCACCTGCACGCGACGCGCGCGGTGCCGGTGGGCGGACGCACCTGGCTGCGCGACCGCGACCTGGAAGACCTGCTGGTGGGCGCGGTGGCGCGCGTGGAGGCGGACGTCGCCTCGCGCCACCCGGAGCGCTTCCGCGAGGACACCGCGGAGCTCGTTTCCGGGCTGCTGGAGGGCGTGCGCTCGGAGCTGGAGCGCATCCAGGCGGATCTGGGTTCGCTGCTGGCGCAGGGTGGGCGCGCGTCGCCGCTGTCCCTGGCGATGACCGTACAGCGCCCGGTGTCCGTGTCTCGCGACGGCGGCGTGGAGGTGGCCTTCGTGGTGTCGGTGGAGCGCGAGGGCTTCGTGCGCACGCGGCGCGTCGTCCGGGTGCCGGTGGCGAAGCTGGAGCAGCGCGGCGAAGGCCAGTGGCTGCCCACGTTTCGGCTGGGCCGCGAGCGGCTGGACGCGCTGCTTGCGCGCACCGAGGCCGCGTTCTGCCTCTTCCTGGTGCCCTCCTTCGTGCGCGCCGAGTGCTGGGTCGTGCCAGCGCGGCTGGCGCGGGCGCTGATGGAGACGCAGGGCGCCCTGTCCGGCGTGCCCCGCGAGGCCGCCCAGGGCGTGTCACGGCCCCTGTCGCAGTGGCTCGTCTACGACGTGCTGGGCCTGTGGGTGGGCGATGAGCGGCCCGACGTGGTGGACGCGGTGCGGGCCCGCGACACCGGCGCGGACTTCGTGGTGGACCTGACCGTGCGCTGAGCCGGCTCCGGGAGGTTTCGGAAAAGCCCGGGGAAATGTCCGGGAATATCCAGAAGCCCCGGCGTAAAGGCTGACGAGGGGTGCTGGAACATCGTCCGGGGCAGGGGCCCCAGGTCGTCCGTCCGTTTTCGAAAACGGGATGCATGCCTCCACGTGCGCGGCGTCGCCGTGACTCCATGGCAGGGAAAGGCATTCATCATGACGAGGACACCTTCGCGTAGCGCGTGGGCGCTGCTGGGCTTTGCCCTGACCGTGGGCCTGAGCGCCTGTGGCGACGGCAGTGGAATGAACGCCGAGCACCGGCTCGTGTCGGCGTCCGACGTGCCCGTGCTCGCGCAGCAGGAGTCGGCGCTCTCCGACACGCTGGAGCAGTACGCGGCCAAGTGCGACGCCGCCATCGGCGCCACCGTGCCGGACTTCAACTGCGAGGTGGGCACGGTCGTCCCGACGACCAACCACCTCAACGGCAAGTGTGACCGGCCCAACCGCCTCAATGAGACGTGCGACCCGGACAGCAAGTTCCAGGTGCTGCTCAACAACGCGGACGTGTCCATCGTCGCGCACTGCCGCAAGCAGGGGAACGCGGCGAACTACTACGGCGACATCGCCGTCATCCAGACGAACAAGAAGAACGGCTCCACCTGCTTCTACCAGGCGCTGGGCACGCTCTACGGCGCGGACGTGAAGGCGCCCTCGAAGGGCACCGGCGCGTGGAGCTGGAAGACGCCCACGGAGACGGCGGCCATCCGCTGCGTGCGCTGCCATGACAACGGCGCGCTCGTGCGCTCGCCGTACCTCACGCAGGTGACGGGCGTGAACAAGCTGCCCGGCGCGGGCGACTTCGGCTTCAACAGCGATCAGCCGTACCGCTTCATCGGCGCGGACTTCGCGACGTGGAAGGCCTACAAGGTGGAGGTCGCCGGCAACACGTGCCTGGGCTGCCACCGCATGGGCACCAGCAACCAGCTGGGCTACGACGACGGCGTGGCCCTGGACCTGGGCATCCGCGCGACGGCGACATCGGAGGTCGCGAAGAATCCCCACTCGACCAGCTCGCCCATCTGGATGACGCCGGGCACCACCTACTACAACGCCAGCAACGCGGCCTCCGCGGCGGCCATCCGCGCCTGTGCGCTGCGCCGCAACGAGGTCCCGCTGCCCAACACGGCCTCGTGCCGCATCACCCAGTACACGGACGTGGGCGGGCCTTCCGCCGCGGGATCCTTCACCGCGGTGTGGGAGCCGGGCTCGCAGTCGGAGGTCCAGGTCTACGGCTGGTCCTACGCGGACTACCGCGAGAAGTATGATCAGCTCTGGCCGCAGGGCTGGCGTCTGTACTCGCTGCAGCCCTACGTGGTGGGAACGCAGGTGCTCTACAACGCCGTCTGGCGGCCGAGCACCGAGAACGAGATCCAGGTCTACGGCTGGTCGTTCGCGTCCTTCAAGGCGAAGTACGACGAGCTGTGGCCGCAGGGCTGGCGCCTCAAGCTGCTCCAGCCGTATGTGGTGAGTGGCGTGACGTACTACACGGCGGTCTGGCGCCCGAGCACCGAGGGTGAGACGCAGGTGTACGGCGCCACGTATGCGTCCTACCGCGCCACGTACGACTCGCTCTGGCCGCAGGGCTGGCGCCTCAAGCTGATCCAGCCGTATGTCGTGAACGGCCAGGTCCTCTACACGGCGGTCTTCAAGCCGAGCACCGAGGGCGAGACGCAGGTGTACGGCGCCACGTACGCGTCCTACCGCTCCACGTACGACACGCTGTATCCGCAGGGCTGGCGGCTGAAGATGCTGGAGCCGCACGTGGTGAACGGCCAGGTCCTCTACACGGCCGTCTTCAAGCCGAGCACCACCAGCGAGACGCAGGTCTACGGCTGGGATTACGCGAGCTTCCGCTCGAAGTACGACGAGCTGTGGCCGCTCGGCTGGCGCCTGAAGATCCTGCGCGCCTACTGAGTCTGGCCGTGCGTTGAACGAAGCCGTGCCCTGGGGGGGAGCATGTCCTCAATGAAGCTGTCGAGCGAGGAGGCCGCCGTGTCGCGTTTCCACTGCGAGATGAAGACGGAGCGGAGGGGGGCTCGCGCGCGGGCTCCGGACGGGCGCCCGGGCACCTTCGTGGACGGGGTCCGCTGGCGCCAGTCGCGGCCGCGGAGGGGGAGCGGCCCCGGCCATGTCCCCGTGCGTTCCGAGGCCCGTGAGGAAGGGGGAGCTCACGGGCCTCCGGAGCGCGCGGCCTTCGGGGACCTGGTGGCCACGTCCGCCTCGGCCCGGGCCAGCTTCGACCGGATGGCGTGCGCGGCGGCCTGCCACGCGACGGTGTTGTTGGAGGGGGAGACGGGCACGGGGAAGAGCCGCGCCGCGCTCGCCATCCACCGCGCGGGGTCCCGCGCGAGCGCGCCCTTCCTCGTCGTGGACTGCGGCGCGCTCCCGGCCAACCTGCTGGAGAGCGAGCTGTTCGGCCACGAGAAGGGGGCCTTCACCGGCGCCATCCAGCGGCGCGTGGGGGCCTTCGAGGAGGCGGACGGCGGCACCATCTTCCTCGATGAGATTGGAGAGCTGCCCGCGGAGCTGCAGCCCAAGCTGCTGCGCGTGCTGGAGAACCGGGAGATCCGCCGCCTGGGCTCCAACACGCATCAGGCGGTCAACGTGCGCGTCATCGCGGCCACGCACCGCGACCTGCGCGCGGAGGTGCAGGCGGGCCGCTTCCGGGCGGACCTCTACTTCCGCCTCGCCGTGGTGGGCATCCCGCTCCCGTCGCTGCGCGAGCGGCCGGAGGACATCCCGTTCATCGCCGAGCGCATCCTCGGGGGCCTGGGCGCCACGCCCGAGCAGCTGGCGACGCTGACCGCGCCGCAGTTCCTCTCCCAGCTCCAGCACGCCGCGTGGCCCGGCAACGTGCGCGAGTTGCGCAACCACCTGGAGCGCTGCCTCGTCTTCCAGAGCGCGCTGCCGCCCGCGATGTCCGCGTCGGGCGTCATGGCTCCGGCGCCCCGCGCGGTGGATGCGTCGCTGACGTACGCGGAGTCCCGCCGTCGGGCGCTGGAGGCGTTCGAGCGCGACTACGTGGAGGCACTCCTCAAGCTGCACAAGGGCAAGGTGTCCCATGCCGCCGCCGCCGCGGACATGGATCGCGTGTACCTGTACCGGCTCCTGCGCCGGCACGGGCTCCGGAGCTGACACGGCGCGAAGGGCCCTTCACAAATCCCACGCGGGAAGGGGACAGCTGGCGGAGAATCCCGCCCATGCCCGGCACCCTCTTCGACCTGCACACGCTCCCCGCGATGCCCGCCGCGCTCCTCCGCGCGGCCTTCACCCGCAGGAAGGGCCACGGCACGGCCCTGCCGGACATGACGCTCCGGGCCCATGGCTGCCGCGCGTCCCCCGTGCTGCTGGAGCGCTACCGGGCCGCGTGCGGCTTCGATGCGGACGGCTTCCTGCCGCTGACGTACCCGCAGGTGCTCGCGACGCCGCTACACCTGGGCCTGCTGGGCCTGCCCGACTTCCCGTACCCCGTGCTGGGCACGGTGCACGTGCGCAATCACATCCAGCAGCACCACCGCATCGCGGACACCGCCGCGCTCACCGTGGCCTGTCACTTCGACGGACACCGCGAGGTGCCCGCGGGCCACGAGTTCGACCTGCACACCCGCGTCGAAGCGGAGGAGAGCGGCGAGCTGTTGTGGCAGGCCGTCACCACCATGCTGCGCCGGCACGGGGCCCGGAAGGACCCGGACAAGGACGCTCCGCGCAAGGAGCGCCCGCCCGACGACGCCCAGGCCGCGCGCTTCGCGGCGAGCCGTCCCGCCCCCTGGGCCATCCCGGCCGACACCGGCCGCCGCTACGCGCACGCCTCCGGCGACTACAACCCCATCCACCTCACCGCCCTCACGGCGCGGCCCTTCGGCTTCCCGCGCGCCATCGCGCACGGCATGTGGACGCTCGCGCGCTGCGTGGCGGAGCTGGGGGAGGCGGCCCATGCGGACGCGCTCCAGGTGGACTGTGACTTCAAGAAGCCCCTGCTCCTGCCCGCCCGGGTGACGTTCCAGACGGCCCGCGAGTCCGCGGGCGTGGCGTTCCGGGTGCTGTCGGAGGAGGGGAAGCCGCACCTGCTGGGGCGGCTGGGCTGAAGCAGGGCGATGCGTCGTCGGGCCGGAGGGCGGCCCGCCAGGCGTCAGTCGCTCAGCTCCGGCAAGTCCGGGAGGCTGTCCGGATCCAGCTTCATCAGGGCGCACAGCCGGCTCAGCGTGGGGATGGTGGGGACCATCACGCCACGCTCGACGCGGGCGAGGACCTCCACGCCCAGCTCCAGATGCTCAGCGACTTCCTCCATGGAGAGCCCCGCTTGCTGCCGCGCCGCCTTCAGCGCCGCGCCAAGCGCTTCGGCCCGCTCTCTCCGACTCTGTGTCATCCCCCGAGCATGGCGCCAACTGGCCCTCCCGTCACTTGAATCCCACACGCCCCCCTTCCGGACGGTGGCCCGCCCGGGGGCCGGTCCTGGCGGGCGTGAAGTCCCCAACAACACGCCGCCCCCCGGGTCCCGGCC
>NZ_RAWA01000401.1 GCF_003611675.1 Corallococcus sp. CA053C | reverse complement strand
GTCGGGGGCGGGGGCGTTCACGGGACGGCCGCGACTCTTTCTGGACCTGACGGCCGACGCAAGGCGCGCGGCGTTTGTCGGGGAGGCCCGGGCTCGGGTAGGAACGACCTTTTCCCCAAGCGTTTCCCAAGGAGGCAGACCATGCCTGACGTCATCGTGGTGGGAGCGGGCCACAACGGACTTGTCGCGGCGGCGATGCTCGCGCGCCGGGGCCTGTCGGTCACCGTGCTGGAAGAGAAGGACATGGTGGGTGGCGCGTGCAAGACGGAGTACCCGTTCCGCACCGCGCCGAAGCTGGGCGTCTCCACCGGCGCGTACCTGCTGGGGCTGATGCCGCCGGAGCTGCTCCAGGAGCTCCAGCTGGACCTGCCCTTGAAGCGCAGGGATCCGCACTACTTCCTGCCAACGATGGACAAGCGCTACCTGCTGTTCGGTTCGGACGAGCGGGAGCTGGAGCGGCAGTTCCGCGAGTTCTTCTCCGAGGCGGACTGGAACGCCCACGTGGCGATGAACACCGAGCTGGGCGCGTTGCGCGAGGACCTGGCCCCCGCGTGGCTCCTGCCGCCGCTGTCCCTGGAGGAGACGGCCGAGCGCTACGTGCGCCCTGCCCTGCGCCAGCACTTCGTGCGCCTGTGTCGCGGCACGGCGCGCGAGTACCTGGAGCGCTTCGGCTACCAGTCCGACTTCGTGAAGGCGATGTACGCCGTCACCGACGCGTTCTCCGGCCTGGACGGCGGCTACGACACGCCGGGCACGGGCATGAACCTGCTGGTGCACAACCTCTGCCGGCTGCCGGGCAGCGGCGGCACGTGGATGATCGTCGAAGGCGGCATGGGCACCGTCACCCAGCGCATCGAGCAGCTCGCGCGCAAGCACGGCGCGGTCCTCCGCACCGGCGCGAAGGTGGCCTCGGTGCGCGTGGACGCAGGGGTGGTGAAGGGCGTGGTGCTGGAGGGCGGCGAGGAAATCTCCGCCAAGGTCGTCGTCTCCAACGCGGATCCGTTCCGGACGCTGAAGCTGGTGGACGCGGCCGCGGTGCCGGGCGACTACCGCCGCAAGGTGGACGGCATGTCGGCGCCGGGCACCACGCTGAAGGTGAACCTGTGCCTCAAGGGGCTGCCCACCTTCACCTGCCTGCCCGAGGACCGGGGCCAGTTCGGGCCCACCATCCACCTGCTGCCCCAGGAGGACGATGTGCTGGGGGCGCTCGCGCATGGCTACAAGGAGTCCAAGGCGGGGCGACTGGCGGAGTTCCCCTCCATCGAGTGGTACGTGCACACCACCGTGGACCCGACCCTGAAGGACGCGGAAGGGCACCACAACTCCGCCCTCTTCGTGGAGTGGGTGCCGGAGAAGCTCACGGGCACCACCTGGGAGAAGGAGGAGGACCGGTACGTGAAGCACCTGCTGTCCATCTGCGACCGCTTCGCTCCGGGCACGAGCGACCTGGTCCAGGAGTACTTCGCGCTCACGCCTCCGAAGATTGAATCCCACTTCGGCATCACGCGCGGCCACATCCATCATGTGGACAACAAGCTCGGGTTCACCGACCGGCTGCCCTATGAGACGCCGGTGCAGGGGCTCTACTTCTGCAGCGCGGGCTGCCACCCGGCGGGCAGCGTCATCGGCGCGGCGGGGCACAACGCGGCCAACGTGGTGCTACAGGCGCTCGGACGCTGAGGCGGAGTGCGTCTCACGGCGGGAGGAATGGACGTTCCATGGATCATTCGCCCCGCCGTGTTTAGATGACGTCCTCCATGAGCTACCTCGTCCTCGCCCGGAAATGGCGCCCGCAGACGTTCGATGACATGACCGGACAGGAGCACGTCGTCCGGACCATCGGGAATGCCATCAAGATGGACCGGGTCGCGCACGCGTACCTGTTCTGTGGCCCTCGAGGGGTGGGCAAGACGACGGCCGCCCGCCTGCTCGCCAAGGCCCTCAACTGTGAGCAGGGGCCCACGGCGAACCCGTGTGGCACCTGCCGGGCCTGCACCGAAATCACGGCCGGCACCAGCGTGGACGTGGCGGAGATCGACGGCGCCTCGAACAACGGCGTCGAGAACGTGCGCGAGATCCGCGAGAACGCGAAGTACCTGCCGCAGCGCGACCGTCACAAGATCTACATCATCGACGAGGTGCACATGCTCTCGGGGGCGGCGTTCAACGCGCTCCTGAAGACGCTGGAGGAGCCGCCCGGTCACGTGAAGTTCATCTTCGCGACGACGGAGGCGCACAAGCTCCCGGACACCATCCTGTCGCGCTGCCAGCGCCACAACTTCCGCCGCATCTCCGCGGCGCGGATGCTCCAGCGGCTCAAGGAGATCTGCCTCGCGGAGAAGGCGGGCATCTCCGAGCAGTCGCTGTCGCTGGTGGTGCGCCAGTCCGAAGGCGGCATGCGCGACGCGCTCAGCCTGCTGGACCAGATTCTGGCGTCGTGCGGTCCCAACCCCACGGACGAGGCGGTCGCGGAGGCGATGGGCGCCATCGACCGCACGGTGGTGCAGGACTTCGCGGAAGCGCTGGTCCGCAAGGACGCCAAGCGCGTGCTGGGCCGCGTGGACGAGGTGTTCAACCGGGGCCTGGACCTGAAGCGGCTGGCGGAGGAGCTGGCGCTGCAGCTGCGGCACCTGTTCGTCACCAAGTCGCTGGGAGAGGCGCCGGCGGAGCTGGCCGAGTCCGAGCAGAAGGCGCTCCTGGCGCTGGCGAAGGAAGCGGACACCGCGCAGCTGTCGCGCCTGTTCGACATCGTGCACGGCTGCATCTGGGACGTATCGCGCGCGGCGCAGCCCCGGCTGGCGCTGGAGATGGCACTGCTCAAGGCCATCCAGCTGTCGCCCGCCGGTTCGATTCCAGACCTGCTGGCCCGCGTGGAGCGGCTGTCGGCGGGGCTCGGCGCGGATGGCGCCACGAAGAGCACGTCCGGAGCGCCAGGAGGTCGCTCCGGTCCCACGAACTTTCGCGTCTGAGGCCCCGTCCGAGCCTCCCCCGTCCCGTTCATCCGATGTGCGCGCGGTGGCCCCGCCCGTAACGGCACCGCCGCGTCCTGCCACTGAGGCACCGGGGCCCGCCGCCTACGCGGGAGCCACGCCGCTCCCACCAGGGGCTGCGCCACGTACGTTCGAAGCACGGGAGCCTGCGGCCTACGCAGGGGCCACACCGCGTCCGTTCGACGCTCCGGCCAGCGCACCGCAAGCGGGAGCTTCGCCGCGTCCGTTCGAGGCGCAGGGCCCTGCCGCGCAGGCGGGAGCGGCATCACCCTCATTCGTCCCGCCGCACCTTGCGGCGTCCCAGGCAGGCGCGAAGACGCCTCCCGCCGCGCTCATGGAGGGCCTGTCCCCCGTCGCGGCCCGGCCCCTCTCCTTCCTCCGCAATGGCGGTGGTGCGGGCGGACCTGTTCCGACGCCCGCCAACGTGCCCCCCGCGTCCGTGGTGATGGACGACCTGCCTCCGTCCGCAGCGCGCCCGCTGTCGTTCCTCCGCAATGGCGGCGGTGCCGCGCCCGCGATGGACGGCCCGCCTGCTCCGGGCATCGTCATGGACGACCTGCCTCCGTCGGCGGCGCGTCCCCTCTCCTTCCTGCGCGACGGCGGCGCCCAGCCCTCCCAGTCGCCACCTCCGCCCACTCCGCCGGCCCGTGGCCACGAACCCACGCCACTCACGCGTGGCATCGAGTCCACGCTCACCGCGCGGGTTGATCAGTCCGCTCCCTCAGCACGCAACGCTGAGCCCGCGCCCATCGCGCGGGTTGATCAGTCCGCGCCCGTGGATCGCAACGCCGAGGCCACGCCCGCCGCACGCAACGCAGAGCCCACGGCCCTCGGCGCAGAGCCCGGGCCCACCGTGCGCATCACCAACATGCGCCGGCCCGAACCCGTGGGCCCTCCGGAGCCTCCGCCACCCGGCGACGAGGACGCGGACGAACGCCTGTTCCCCGAGGAGGGTTCCGCCGAAGGCTGTGCCTCCGGCGAGTGCCTGCCTCCCGCCGAGCCCGCAGTCCAGGCTCCGGCTCCGGTTCCCGAACCGGAAGCCTCCGAGCCCGAACCCGAACCGCCTCCCGCCGTGGCCCCCCCGGCCGCGGGCCGCGACAACCCGAACCGCTCCCTGCCCGAGCGCTGGCGTGCCGCCGTGGAGAGCGTGAAGGCCACGTCCGTGCGCCACGGCACGGCGCTCGCCAACGGTCGCCTCCAGTCCATGAAGGCGGGCGAAATCGTCCTCGGCTTCCCGCCCTCCGCCGCCTTCCACAAGGCCGCCGTGACGGCCGCCGCGGGCAAGGCCACCGTCGATGCCGCCCTGGCCGCGCACTTCGGCCGGCCCGTGAAGCTCACCATCCAGGACGTGGCCCAGGCCCAGGAGGCCCATGGCCTGGGGCTGAGCATCTCCGAACAGGACTCCCACAGCCGCGCCACCCACGAGAAGTCCACCGAGGGAAAGGTGCGCAGCCACGCGTCCGTGCGGGCCATCCTCAAGATGCTGGGCGGCGAAATCGAACACATCCAGGTGTACGAGCCCGAGCGGCCACCGGCCGTCCTCACGGACGTCCCCACCACTCCTGACGACTGACAACGCCCCCGGGCCCCGCTAGGGTGCGCCGCAACGTCCCTGCTCCGAGCGGTGCCATGAAGGCCCGCGCTCCCACGACCGGGGACCGAGGAAGCACATGCCCGGCATCGACCTGAACTACTTCATCCGGCAGGCGAACAAGCTCACCGAGAAGATCGAGGAGCGGAAGAAGGAGCTGGCGGAAGAGACCGTCGAGGCGAAGTCCGGTGAGGGCCGCGTCACGGTCGTCGCCAACTGCGTGCAGGAGATCCGCAGCATCAAGATCGACAAGAGCGCCATCGACCCCAACGACCCCGGGATGCTCGAGGACCTGGTCACCGCCGCCGTGAACGCTGCCCTGGCGAACAGCCGTCAGCACATGCAGAGCGAGCTGGCCAAGATTTCGGGCGGCATCAAGATCCCCGGCATTAATTAATACCGGATGACCCCCGATCCGCTGAACCGCCTGGTCGCCCAGCTCGCGAAGCTGCCGGGCATTGGCGAAAAAACGGCCCAGCGCCTCGCCTTCCACATCCTGCGAGCGCCGGGCGAGTACGCCGTCGACCTCTCCCTCGCCATCCGCGAGGTGAAGGAGAAGGTGCACCTGTGCGTGCGCTGCTTCTGCCTCACCGACTCGGAGCTGTGCGGCTTCTGCCGCGACTCGCGCCGGGATGAGCGCTCGCTGTGCGTCGTGGAGACGTACTCCGACTTGATGGCGCTGGAGCGCACCCGCGAGTTCAAGGGCCGCTACCACGTGTTGCACGGCGTGCTGTCCCCGCTGGAAGGCGTGGGCCCGGAGCAGCTGCGCATCAAGGAGCTGCTGGAGCGCCTCAACGACAGCCGGGTGGAGGAGATCATCCTCGCCACCAACCCGGACATCGAAGGCGAGGCCACCGCCCTCTACCTCACGCGCCTGCTCAAGCCGATTGGCCTGCGCGTGACGCGGCTTGCCCAGGGGCTGCCCATGGGCGGCGACCTGGAGTTCGCCGACCAGGCCACGCTCGCCAAGGCCCTCTCCGCCCGCCGCGACCTGTAACGGCGGGACGCGACTCCAGGCTCCGGACTCCGAGCCTGGGCCCTACTGCGTCACCTTCCACGAGAACGGCATCAGCACGGTGACTTCCTGGTCGCGGTGCGCCGGGAAGCGCAGGCGCTGGGCCTGGACCTCCAGGCAGCGGCCCACGTCCGTGGAGGCCAGTGGCCCCCGGGTGCCCGCGCGCACCTTGCCTGACGACACGATGGTGAGCTGCACCTGCACCTCGCCCGCGGTCGACGGCAGGTCGGACTTGTAGCGCTCGAAGCAGCCGGTGATCTTCGAGCGACCGTTCGACACCACGCGCTGGATGTCCTCGATGCCCAGCGACACCCGCTCCTTCGTCACACGCCCCGCGGGCTTGTGCGAGGGCTCCGGCCCGTCGTCCGGCGTCGGGGGAACGTCCGTCACGGACGCGGCCACCGTGCCACCGGCCGGCGTGGGGGACTCGCCTCCCGGTGCCGTGTCCGCTCCGGCCGTCGGAGCCTGCGCGCCCACCGGTGCGGTGGGAACCTCCGGCGTGACCGTGGGTGCCACCTTCGTCACGACCGGAGGTGACGGCGGCTGCGTCACCGCCCCGCCCGTGGATGCAGGCCGCGTGACGACGAACGCCGCGCCCGCGAGCATCAGCCCCACCCCGCCCACGACACCCATCAGCCAGCGACGGGACGCGGGCCGTGACGAAGCCGCGCCCTCCACCACCGCGGGCGCGGGGGCCGCGTGCTGCACGGAAGCCCCTGTCCTGCCGTGCACGGTGACGGGGCTCATGCCCGTTCCACTCACGCGCGCGGCCTGACCATAGGCGTTCGTGCCCGGCACGGGCGGCACCACCGCCGCGGACTCGGAATCCATGGGACGCGCGGCCGAGAGCGTGGCCAGCGTCGGGATGCGCGTCTTCTCCGTGTAGCGCTCCTCGCCAAAGTGATTGCGCAAGAAGGACCCGAGCGACGGCGCGCCGGCCACGCCTCCCGGGAGCGTCGCCGAGAACGCCTCCAGCGCGTCCGCGAAGTCGTCCGCGGTCGCGTACCGGTCCTCCTGCTTGAAGGCCATCGCCTTCAGGATGATGGCCTCCAGTCCCTCGGGCAGGTCCGGCCTCAGGGCGCGCGGCTTCTCGAACTCGCCCTGCAACAGCGCGTTGAGCACCGCCAGGTCGTTCTCACGCGAGAAGGGCCGCACGTGCGTGACGGCCTCGTAGAGGCTGACCCCCAGTGAAAACACGTCCGCGCGATGGTCGACCTCCTTGCCCTGCGCCTGCTCCGGCGCCATGTAGATGTACTTGCCCTTCACCACGCCGGTGCGCGTCTGCACCAGCCGCGACTCGGCCTTGGCGATGCCGAAGTCCAACACCTTCACCTGGCCCTGGTACGTCACGTACAGGTTGGAGGGCGACACGTCCCGGTGCACGACGTGCAGCGGCTGGCCCTGCTCGTTGGTGAAGGTGTGCGCGTAGTGCAGCCCGCGCGCCGCGTCGATGAGCACCCGCGCCACCACCGGCAGCGGCACGTACTGACGCCGCCGGCCCGCGAGCCGCAGCGTCGTGGAGAAGTCCTCGCCCGCGAGGTACTCCATGCAGATGTAGTAGCAGCCGTCGGTGAAGCCCAGCTCGTGGATCTGGATGATGTGCGGATGCGACAGCTTCGCCGCGAGCCGCGCCTCGTCGCGGAACATCTCCACGAAGTCGGGGATGGCGGACAGGGCCGGCAACATCCGCTTGAGCACCACGTTGCGCTCGAAGCCGTCCGCGCCCAGCAGCTTGGCGAGGAAGATCTCCGCCATGCCTCCCTCGGCCAGCTTGCGCACGAGGACGTACTGGCCGTAGGGCTGCAACAGCGGCACGGCCGAGGCACCGGCGGGATCCGGAATGGGAACAGTGGGCTGGGGGGGTGCCATCGCCTCAAGGCCCTCGCGTTTTCAGGGTGCGCACCGTGAGTACGTCCGGGGCACCGGGACGCGTCATCTTAAACACCAGCAAGGGGGGGATTCCCATGGGGGCCACCCAGGTATCGAAGCGGTGCTTGCCGTCCAGGGGCACGGCCCGTCCGTTGATGGACAGGCGGGCGTCCACCGGCGCGACCCCCGCCGCCCGCACCTTCTCCGCCGCGGGCGACCCGTGGCGCGGGCTGTCCACGACGAGCCCCACCACCGAGTTGTCGTAGACGAGCTCCAGCTTGTTCATCCGGCCGCCCTTGAGCGCCGCCCCCGCCTGGGACAGCGGCGTGACGGACCACAGGTAGCTGCCCTCGCCCAGCGCCCCCGCTTCCAGTGCTGCGCGCGTGTCCGTCACCGTGCGCTGCGCCACCGGCGTCGTCAGCGCGCCCGCCTTGTACACCGCCACGCGATAGGTACGGGCCTGCGGTTCCGCGCCGTAGCTGAACGTCACCGCCGGGGGCTTGTCCTGGTAGAAGATGGTCGTCTTCTCCGGCCCCTCCGGCACCACGTTGCGCACGCGCGCCAGGGCGCTCGTCGGCGACTCGGGGGCGAAGAGGGCGCTGCCGGCGGCCACCTGCGTGCCGTCCTCCTTGCGCACCCGCCAGTACAGCGTGCCCCGCGCCGGCGCTGACACGTTGACCGACGCGCGGTGCACCCGGCCCCACAGCACCCGGCGCGTGAAGCCAGCGTCCAGCGCCGCCTCCACCACCGCGTCGCCCTCGCCCTCCCAGGTGAGCGCCACCTCCGCGAGCCCCCGGTGGTACACCTTCGCGCCCTCGCCCGGCCCCAGCGCCACCGAGGCCGCCTCCAACGGCTCCACCTTCGCCGTGCCGTCGTTCTCCACCGTGGCGCGCTCGCCCGCGCGCAGCGCCTGTCGCGTGGCGCCTCGCGTGAGCGTCACGTCGCCCGTGTGCGCCGCCACGAGGAAGCCGGAGCCGGTGCGGCGGATTTCGAGCTTCGCCGCGCCCCCACCCTCCAGCGTCAGCTCCGGCAGCACCACGCGACTGGTGCGCCCGGTGGCGAGCTGCACGGCCAGCATGCCCTGCAGCAGGTTGACGCGCGCCTCGTCGGTGACGCCCTGCTGCCCCGCGCCCTCCAGCACCGCCTCCGCGCCAGGGGACAACGTCAGCAGCGAGCCGCTGTCCTTGAGCGACAGCACCGCGTCGCCGCCCTTCGCACGCACGCCGTCGCCAAAGGCGAGCACCTCGCCCTCGCGGCGCACCTTGCGCCATTTCCCCGACGCCTTCGACTTCACCTCCGCATCTCCACCGGGCGCCGCGCGCACCGTCACCGCGATGGGCGCCAGCTCCACGACGCGCGGGCCCGCGGGCACCACCTCCGCGCGGTCGCGGGTCAGGTCCACCGCGTCGCCCTCCGCCGCGCGCAGCGTGCGCCCGTCCTTGGAGACGAGCTCGATGGCGCCCAGCTTCACCTCCACGCGCGCGGAGTCCTCGTCCACCGCGACCTGGACCTCCGACGGCTCGGAGCCCACGCGCGTGAGGCCGAAGGGCGTGAGGATGTTCAGCGTCACCTTCGTCCCCGCCCCGCCCCCAC
>NZ_RAWA01000400.1 GCF_003611675.1 Corallococcus sp. CA053C | reverse complement strand
CTCCGAGGTCTCGCCCCCGGCGCCGAGGCCCGGCCCGTGGATTCCAGCGAGCGACTGGCGCTCCTCGACGCGCTGCGCGGTTTCGCCCTGTGCGGCGTGTTCATCTCCAATGTGATGGTGTGGTTCAGCGGCAGGGTGTTCCTGCCGCGCGAGCAGGTCCTCACGGCGATGAACACCGCGTCGCTCGCCGACACCGTCACGTGGCAGGCGTTCTCGGTACTGGTGGGTGGGAAGTTCATCACCCTGTTCTCGTTCTTCTTCGGCCTCGGCTTCGCGGTGCAGATGGGCCGCGCCGAGGCGCGAGGGGCCTCCATCACGCCGCTCTATGTCCGGCGGCTGGGGGTGATGCTGGTGATGGGGCTCGCCCACCTGTTCCTCATCTGGTACGGCGACATCCTCAGCACGTACGCGGTGCTGGGATTCGGCCTGCTCCTGTTCCGGGGGCGCTCGGAGCGGACGCTGCTCATCAGCGCCCTGCTGTTCGCCCTGGGGTGGTCCGTCGTCGGCGTGGTCATCCTCAAACTCCCTCAATTGCTGGCGGACACGCCGGAGGCCGGCGCGGCCATCGTCAAGGCGGCCAACGAGAAGTCCGCGGCCATCAAGGCGCAGACGCTGGCGGCCTTCACCCATGGGAGCTGGCTGGACGCGACGAAGGCGACCTGGCACTTCTTCTTCCGCGACTACCTGCCGCTACTGCTGTCCATCCTGCTCCCGACGTTTGGCCGGTTCCTGTTGGGCCTGCTGGCGGGGAAGCGCCGCATCTTCCACGACGTGCCCCAGCACCTGCGGCTGTTCCACCGACTCCTCGGGTGGGGGCTCGTGGCCGGGGTGATTGGCAGTGGCAGCGGCCTGGTGCTGCAGCAGCTCATGCTGAAGAAGGTCTTCACCCCGGAGACGCTGCCGACGTGGGTGCCCTTCGCCATGGCGCCACTGCGGAACCTGGGCGAGCTGGGCTTCGCGGCTGTCTACGTGTCCGGCATCACCCTGCTCTTCCAGCGAGCCACCTGGCAGCGGGCGCTGGGCCTGCTCGCGCCGGTGGGGCGCATGGCGCTGACGAACTACCTGTCACAGTCGATCATCAGCGTGCTGTTCTTCTACGGATACGGGCTGGGCTTCATCACGAAGCCAGGCCCCGCGGCGTGCGTGGCGTACTGCCTGGCCATCTTCTGCGTCCAGGTATTGTGGAGCCACCTGTGGCTGTCGAGGTTCCGCTTCGGCCCCGCGGAGTGGGTGTGGCGGTCGCTGACGTATGGAAAGGCCCAGCCGATGCGGCATCTCCCAACAAACGGCGCCGGCCGGCCTACAGCCCTCCCTGGAACAGGAGGATGAGCCGCGAGAAGGAATCCGTGCCCTCCCGCAGCGCCGGATAGTGGTCCCAGCTGAGCGCGGCCCCCAGCGGACCGAAATGGAGGTCCGCGAGGAGCCGCAGGCCAGGTCTGGCTTCGGGGAGCACCTGCACCGGTATACCCAGGCCGAGCCCGAGGCTCGGGATGATGGCGACCTGGGGCGTCGCATACTGCGTGAGCGGCGTGAGGACGACCTGCTCGCGAAAGTCCGTCTCCACCGAGAGCGAATGCAGGAAGGACTCGGGCCCGGCGAACTGGTAGCCGAGCCGAGCCATGAAGCGGGAATCGTCCCCGAGCCGCGCGCCCAGGCCCAGCTGCACGCCGCCCGGAGTCCACCACGGCTTGGGCTTCGTCAGCGTGACGTTGAGCCACTCGGGCGCGCTCGCCGCCGTGAGGCGCCGCTCCGCCACCCCATGCGCGTCCTCGTGCCGAAGCCGCCAGCCCGTGGCCACCGGCAGCGTGTGCGCGGAGGCGTCCGGGCTGCTGCCCACCTCCCACGCGGAAGGGACACGCACCGTGACGTGGAGGTTGGGATTGCCCGCCCAGGTCCGGATGGGCCCCAGCAGATAGTCGATGTCCCAGTGCGTGGCCCGCGCCGGTCCGGGGGACAGCAGTGCGTGGCGCGCCTGGACCGCGGGCCACACGTACCCCGAGGGAAGGAAGCGCCGCTCGAGCTGCATCAGGCCGCGCACCAACAGCTCCCCCTCCCGCCCTGGCGGAAGCGTGAGGGTGAAGCCGAAGCGCTCCACCGGAGATTGCGCGAGCCTTGCGGAGCCTGACGTGGGGCCCATCGGATCCGCCTGGCCCTCTGTCACCGGGAGAGGCTCCCCGTCGAATTGCACGCTCACCTCGCGCGTACGGAGTCCAAGGAAGGCGGCATCAATGACTTCTGCCTCGGGGGTCCCGTTGCGCAGCCGGTAGCGCGCCTCGAAGTGGCAGACCGCCTCGTGCTCCACCTCCGCGCAATCGAAGTCCAGCTTCTCGCTGAGCACCTCCGTGCGCGTGCGCGCGGTACCCGATGACAGGGTGAAGGTCGCCGGCGTACGCGTGGAGGCGGCCACGTTGGCTGCGGCAGGCAAGGCAGCGAGGAGACAGACGATGGACGCAAGGCGGGCCGCCATGTCCGCCATTGTCGCTCAAATCCGCGGGAGCACCGAGGCGGTCCTGCCGGAAAGCAGCCTCTCGCACGGAGCTCCACGTCGTAGGCGGCGTGCTGGGCCGCGGACAGGAACACGAGTTCCTCCGGATCCGCGCGGACCTCAACAAGAGGGCTCCCATTCCGCCGATACCTTTCGCGCTGGACTACCGCTCCCGAGCGCTGACGCGCCCCCCGGAGTCGTCCATGACTCCGTGGAGTCCCTTGCCCGCAGGCACCGTGTTTCCCCGAGTTTGTCCGCCATGTTAGGAATGCGGCCCCCCGGGGGAATTGCATGCGTTCAGGTCAAGCGTTGGGAGCGGCGCTGTGCTGGCTTCTTCTCGTCATCGTGCCATGGAAGGGATTCGCGGCTCCCGGACCCGCGGTGCAGCCCTATCTGGTCTCCGTGAGCAGGCTCCATGAGGCGCTGGCGTTCGAGCGTGCCCTCGAGCAGCTCGTCACGGCGCGGCGCCTGTCGAGCAGCGCCGAGGACGACGTGGTGCTGTCACTCTGGGAAGGCATCATCATGGCGGAGATGGACTGGAAGGACGAAGCCGCCGCCGCCTTCAAGGCCGCCCTCTTCCTCCAGCCAGACGCCCAGCTGCCGGTGCGGGTGTCGGCCAGGATATCCGAGCAGCTCGAGTCCCTGCGCAAGGATGTGAAGCATTCCCTGGCCCGGCGCGGCGATGCCACGGCCCAGGTGGCGGACACGCCGCACGAGAAGCCGGCACAGCCCTCCGCGATGGAAGTCCCGACGGCCGCGCGGACAGAGCGCACGCCGCGCTCCAGGGCCCTGTTGCCGGCCATCCTTGGAGGCACGCTCGCCGCCGCCGGTGGCGTGTCCTGGGCCCTGTCACGCGGGGAGCTGTCCAAGCTGCGGAACGCGGACCCTGCCCTGGCGAACCTCGAGAGCGTGGATCGCAGCGCCTCGCGTGGCCGCACGCTGCAGACCGCGGGCGTGGGCCTGATGAGCGCGGGCGTGCTCGGGCTGGGGTTGGCGGCGGGGATGTATCTGCTTGGCGCGCCCACGGAACGGGGCTCGGTGAGCCTGGGGACGGATGGGAGATTGGCCTTCGTGTCAGGGAGGTGGCCGTGAGCACGCTTTCATCCCGGGCGGTGCTGGTGGTGCTGGCGGTGCTGGTGGGCGCGGGCTGTTCCGACTTCGGCCTGGAGAAGCGCAAACTCTGTGAGCGGGTTCCCGAGCGCTGTGAGAGTCCCGGCAATGGCGATGAGGCCCTGGATGAGGACGGAGGCTCGGACGATCCGGACGCCGGCACTTCGACGGACGCCGGCACTTCGACGGACGCGGGCACCTCGACGGACGCCGGCACTTCGACGGACGCGGGCACCTCGACGGACGCCGGCACCTCGGCGGACGCGGGCACCTCGACGGACGCCGGCACCTCGACGGACGAGGGCGATCCGCCGCGGGTGACAGACCGCCGGCCGCTGGCGCCCATGGTCCAGTCCGGCGAGACGGTTTCCTTCCAGGTCACCGCGGAAGCACCTCCCGCGGGGAGCCTGAGCTTCGAGTGGTCCACCAGCCTGGGCACCCTGGGAACTCCGCAGAACGGTGAGACCACGAGCAGCGTCTCCTGGAAGGCGCCTGACTGCCTTGCCAATGGGACGCCGCCCTTCGTCTACGTCACCGTCACCAACTCGCTGGGGCCGTCCACCTGGGTGCAGTTCCTCGTCGGTGGGCTGCCCGACTGTCCGGCGTGGCGGCCCTGGGGAACGCTGTCCGCCAGCCGGCGGGACTTCACCACCACCGTGCTGGACGACGGCAAGGTCCTGGTGGTGGGGGGACGGGCCCCGACCTCCGCCCTGGCCTCCGCGGAAATCCTCAACCCGACGTCCGGCATCGTCTCCCCCACGGGCAACATGGCGGTGGCGCGCTGGGGCCACACCGCGACCCTGCTGAGCAACGGTCAGGTGCTGGTCGCGGGCGGCAGGGACGCCACCGGGAGCGTGTTGAATTCGGCGGAGCTCTACGACCCGGCCACGGGCACCTGGTCCCTGACGGCGAGCATGGCCTGGGGCCGGTACCTCCACACGGCCGTCCAGCCGAGATACGACTCGCGGGTCTATGTCGCCGGGGGCGCGGACTCCCTCATCTCGCTGAAGACCACCGAGGTGTACGACCCGTACTCGAAAACCTGGTCCGCCACGGCCCCCCTGCCCGAGCCCCGCCATGGCCACACCGCGACGGTGCTGGCGGGCTCGAACACGCTGCTGATCGTGGGGGGAACCCGGACGACGTTCGGCAGCGGAGGGGTGCCTGTCTCGGAGCCCCTCGCCACCGCGCTGCTGTATGACCCGAGCCAGAACACCTGGTCTCCCACCGGCGCCATGGCCGAGGCCCGGGGCGCGGGCCACTCCGCCACCCTGATGGGCTCCGGCAAGGTGCTGGTGCTCGCGGGGACCGGCCTCTCCGCGCCCCTGAACACCGGAGAGCTGTATGACCCGGGGACGGGGATCTGGGCCCCCATCCAGGCCATGGCGCCCCCAGGGCGCACCGGCCATGGCGCCAGCCTCCTCGGCTCCGGCAAGGTGCTGGTCACCGGCGGGAGCTACAGCGTCCCGCTGCAGACCGCGGAGTTGTACGACCCGGAGCGCAATACCTGGAGCTCCACGGTGGCACTGGCCGGGGCCCGGACGGGCCATGCGGCCATCCCCCTGCCCCAGGGGGACGCGTTGGTCCTGGGGGGCGGCGTGGCGAGTGTGGAGCGCTACGAGCCGGGCGCCGGCGTCTGGAAGCCCGTGAACGGCCTGAGCTCCATGCGCAAGCGCCACACGATGACCCTGCTGCCCTCCGGACAGGTCCTGACCACCGGCGGTGTGGATTCCATGGGCGTCAGGCGCTCCGTCACGGACGTGTTCAGCCCGTTCTCCGGACGCTGGACCCGCTCGGGCAACATGATCATGCCGCGTGAGAACCATACGGCCACGCTGCTGGCCTCGGGCAAGGTGCTCGTGACGGGGGGCACGTCGGAGAATGCCCCGGCGGAGCTGTATGACCCGGGCTCGGGGCTGTGGAAGGCCACCGGCACCATGCACCTGAACCGCAGCGGCCACACGGCCACGCTGCTGCCCTCGGGACAGGTGCTCGTCACGGGAGGAACGGGAGGCTTCGCCTCCGCGGAGCTGTACGACCCGGACACGGGGACCTGGGCCTACACGGCGAGCATGGCCGAGGGGCGGACCGCCCATACGGCCACCCTGCTCCCCTCGGGCAGGGTGTTGGTCACCGGGGGCGGCCAGGGCAAGGGGGCCTCCGTGGCGACGGCGGAGGTCCTCGATGAGCAGCAGAGGACCTGGAGCATGGCGGAGCCCATGTTCGCGAATCGGAGCGGCCACACGGCCACGCTGCTGCCCTCGGGCCGGGTCCTCGTCGTGGGAGGCTTCTCCCTCCGGTCGGACGCGCCCAGGCCCCCCGTGGACTCCTACTCGACCCCCCACGTGGACGCCTACGACCCGGAGAGCGGCCAGTGGACCGCCGCGGCCATCATGACCGCTGGAGGCTTCATGCTCTCCGGACGCCATGACCACGTCGCCGTGCTCCTCCCGGATGGCAGGGTGCTGGTGACGGGGGGAACCACCAAGACGGGCGGCAGCCCCGACTTCAACCGCGTCAATGCCACCTCGGAGATCTACAACCCGGTCCTGGACACCTGGACTCCCACGAGCAGCACCTCGGGGGTCCGGGCGGACGGGCACCGGGCGCTGCTCCTGTCCACGGGCAGGGTGCTGGTGACCGGAGGCACCCAGGGCAGGGACGCGGAGATCTACATCCCCTGAGGCGCCCCGGCGCCCCCCGGGCCGCGGGGCGCCCCCAGGCGCAGGGGGGCATCCCGGCCCATGGCGATGAAGGGCGCCCAGTAATAGGGGTGAGGGAAGGTCCTCCTCAGCTCAAGCATCGCCTCCCGCAGCGCCGTCGCCCTGCCCTGCCCCGCCAGGAGCTGGCGGTAGTAGGCCTCCATCAGCGTGCTCGTCGTCCGGTCGTCCACCTTCCACAGGCTCATCACCACCGTCTCCGCTCCCGCCACGAGGAAGGCCCGGCGCAGCCCGTACACGCCCTGGCCCAGCTTCACGTCGCCCCGCCCCGTATCGCACGCGGAGAGCACCACCAGCTGGGTGCCCCACAGGTCCAGGCCCGCGAGCTCCAGCGCCGTCACCAGCGCGTTGTCGGGCGCGAGGGCCCTGGTGCTGTCGCCCGAGGGCACCGGGGCGCTCGCCCCCGCCAGCACGAGGCCCGAGCGCAGCAGCGGATCCGCGGGGCTGGAGGCCAGGGTGTCCTCGCCCAGCGCGCCGAAGCTCGCCACCGCGCGGGAGTCCAGGGGCGAGGGCGCGTCCTCCAGGAAGAAGCCATGGGTGGCCAGGTGCAGGATGCCGGGGGTGGGCAGCTCCAGCAGCCGCTGCCGGGTGGCCTCGGCGCCCAGGATGAGTCGGGCCTGGGGCAGCAGCCGCTGGATGGCCTTGGCCTCCTGGCGGGTTCCGGGCAGGGGCGTCGGGGACCACGCTCGTGCCTCCAGGCTCGCGCGGAGCGTCTGGAAGAAGCGCGCGCCGGGAAGCGAGCGCGTCGCCACCACGGGAGCCTCTCCCAGGGAGGCAGGGAGTACTGGGATGGAGGCGGTGCTGAAGTCCGGGTCGGCGAGGACGACCACGGAGTCAGAGGGCGCGCCCTCCTGGGGGCGGGGCAGCAGGCTCCTTCCGGCGGGGACATAGGTGAGGTCGAAGCCGTCCACCAGGTACTGGTGGCCGTCGTGCAAGGCGCCGAAGGGCACCAGGGCGAGCTGGCCATCCGGCGAGAGAAAGAGGCGGCGGGTCCTTCCCAGCAGTGGCAGCAGGGGTTGGAAGATGAGCTGGTGGAGGGCCTGGGCGGAGGCCAGGAAGGTGGCGTCCCGGTTGGCCATCGCGTCTCGCAGGCGCGAGGCGGCCGAGTCGATGGGCTCGGCGGCGCCCAGGTCCCTGAAGTGGATGGTGGCGTCAGGCAGGAACACCAGCACCAGGTAGCGCAGCTGGGAGGGGGGCGCGCCGGGCCCCTGCACCAGCGGCCGGTCCACGCAGGTGATGAATTCGACGAGGGCCGCGTCCCCGGGAAGGGCCTGGGCGACACGGTCCACGATCTCCGCGGCGGAGGGCAGTGCCATCAACGAGCGCAGCCGCGCGGAGCGCCGGGCCAGGTCACCTTCGAGGGCGGCCCCCTGCTCGGAGAGGTCCTCGAGACGCCCCTGGTAGGTCGCCGGTGGAAGCGAACCGGGGCCCTGGAGTGACAGCTGGGCCAGCCGGGTGCGCAGCCCCCTCAACCGCTCGAAGGTGTCCCGGTCCTGCGCGCCCAGGCTCCGGTAGACGGTGCGGGAGATGTCAGCGGTCTCCTCGACGGAGCGGCCCTTGCGCAGCAGCGCGGCCGCCAGGGCCAGGCGCTTGACGCGGTCATCGTCCGGATGGGCGCGCAGCAGCGAATAGAGGCGCTCCTCGTCGGTGCGAAGCTGCTGGAGGAAGCGGGCCAGGCGCGCCTCGGAGAGGCCCAGGGCCTCCTGGCGCAGGTGCTGCTCGGACAGGGCGAAGGCGCGGGTGAACAGCGGCAGGGCTTCGTCGAGCCGGTGCTGGGCCACATGGGCCACGGCGAGGTGGTTGAGCGTCGCTGCGACGTCGGGATGGCTCTTGCCGAGAGTGGCTTCCTGAATGGCCAGCGCGCGCGCGTAGAGCGGCCGGGCCTGGCCGTACAACCCCCGGGCCGCGTAGAGCCCGGCGAGGTCGTGGAGCGACTCGGCGACGCGGTGATGATGCGGGTCCAGCGAGGCCTCCCGGATCGCCAGCGCGCGCGCGTGGAGCGGCTCGGCGCGCGCGTAGAGCCCCTGGGCGACGTAGAGGTTGGCGAGGTCGTGGAGCGACTCGGCGACGATGGGATGACGCTCGCCGAGGCTCGCCTCCCGGATCTTCAGCGCGCGAGCGTAGAGCGGCTCGGCGCGCGCGTAGAGCCCCTGGGCCGCGTAGAGGTTGCCGAGGATGCTGAGCGAGATGGCGACATAGGGGTGGTCCTTGCCGGAGGCGGCCTCATCCATGGCCAGCGCCCGCTGGAAGAGGGGCTCGGCCCGCGCGTACAGCCCCTGGGCGAGGTAGAGCTGGCCCAGGGAGAGCAGCGCGTTGGTGACGTCGGGATGGTTCTTTCCGAGGGTCGCCTCCCAGATGGCCAGCGCCCGCTCGTTGAGGGGCACGGCCCGGCCGTACAACCCCTGGGCGTCGTAATTGGCGGCGAGGCTGAAGAGCGCCTGGGCCACGAGGGGATGATTCTTGCCGAGAGCCGCTTCCCGAATCGACAGCGCGCGCGCATGGAGCAGCTCGGCGCGCGCGTACAGCCCCTTGCTCTCGTAGAGGTTGGCGAGGTTGATGAGCGAGCTGGCGACATCCACCGGGTTCCTGCCGGGAGCCCTCTTCCGCGGGGCCGGTGCCGGCGCATGGAGCTGCCGCCCCGGGCCGGGTGGCTCCTCTCCCACCGCCGCGCCCGCGGCGCAGCACAGCATCACCACCAGCATCCACCCGCGCTGCACGTGCATCTTGCTCCCTCGAGCGATACCCATCCCC
>NZ_RAWA01000003.1 GCF_003611675.1 Corallococcus sp. CA053C | reverse complement strand
CCGCCGACACGCCCCCCGGATTCCTGACCCGGCGTTCAGGAACGACTGTTTTATTTCTGACCGGCGGGTTAGGAATGCGCCCGTCATGTCCCGCCCCGCAGACCCGAAGGCCCGGAACGCGCTCATCGGAGCGGCGCGCGCGGAGTTCGCGCGCAAGGGGCTGAAGGGCGCGCGCATCGGGGACATCACCGCCGCCAGCGGGCTGTCCAAGGGCGCCTTCTACCTGCACTTCCCCTCCAAGGAGGCCCTCTTCGGGAGCCTCGTGAAGGCCTTCCTGGGAGAGCTGGAGCGGGTGAGCCAGAAGCGCGGGGAGTGCCTGGAGCGCTTCCACGCGCAGCACGGCCCCCCGGGCCCCGCGGACGTGGCCGCGCGCACGGAGCGCTACCAGGACTTCCTGCGGATGGAGGCGGAGCAGGACCTGGAGATGCTGGAGCTCATGTGGTCCAGCCGCGAGGTCCTCACCGCGCTCATCGTCGGCTGCCAGGGCACCTCCTTCGAGTCCGTCATGTGGGACCTGGTGGACCGCGAGGTCGACCGCATCGCCCGCGAGTACGGCCACCTGTGGGGCTGCGGGGCGGAGGCGTCGGACGTGGATCCGCGCCTCTTCGGCTCCTTCGTCGTGGGCACGTACCTGCTGCTGGCCCGACAGATGGGTCGCCTCACCCAGAAGCCGGACCTGGCCACCTGGGCCTCCAGCCTCCAGCGCCTGATGCACGAAGGCACCGCGCCCCGGCAGCCCCTGCCCGCGCCCATTTTCATGGCGGGCCCTGCCGCCGTCTCCGCCCGCACGCCTCCTGCTCCTTCCACGCGCCGGCGTCACGCCCGCGCGGCCAACCCGCACCGTCCTCCGAGGAAACGCCCGTGAAAACGTCCACGAAGCCCACCGCCTCCCGCGCCTTCGCCGCCGTGGGCGTGGCCGCAGCGCTCGCACTCACCGCCTGCGACAAGGCGAACGCGTCCGCTCCGCCCCCCACCGCCGACAAGGCCGCCGCCGACAAGGCCGCGCCGGCCGTGAAGGTCGTCTCCGCCCGCACCGAACAGGCCTCCGCCTCCGAGGAGGTCACCGGCACGCTGTTCCCCGCCCAGGGCCTCCAGGTGGGCTTCGAGGTGGGCGGCCGCCTGGAGGCGGTGCGCATCCAGAAGGGGCAGGCCGTGAAGAAGGGCGACGTGCTCGCCCAGCTCAACTCCGAAATCGTGGACGCGCAGGTGGCCGGCGCCGAGGCCGCGGTCGCCGCCGCGGAGGCCGCCGCCTCCATCGCGAAGGACGCCGCCGAGCGCAACGAGAAGCTCAGCGCGGGCGGCGGCATCAGCGAGTTGCAGCACCGCAGCTCCACCGCGAGCGCCGCGCAGGCCCAGGCGCAGGTGCTGGCCACCAAGGCGCAGCTGTCCCAGGCGCGCGCGTCGCGCCGCCGGCACGACCTGAAGGCGCCCTTCAACGGCACCCTCATCGAGTCCCCGGACCAGACGGGCGCCACGGTGGCCCCGGGCACGCCGCTCTTCACGCTGGAGCAGCTGGACACGCTCGTCTTCCGCACCACGGTGGCGGAGTCCGCGCGCGCGCTGCTCAAGCCGGGCGCCAAGGTGCGCGTGGTGTCGCTGGGCGGCGGCGCGTCCACGGATGAAGCGGTGGTGCGCACCATCCTGCCCTCCGCGGACCCCACCACCCGCCGCGTGCCGGTGGAGATTTCGGTGCCCAACGCGGACGGCCGCTTCGTGGCCCACACGCTGGCGCGCGCGATGCTGAAGCTGGGCGACATGAAGGACGCCCAGGTGCTCCCCACCACGGCGCTGTCCTCCTCCAACGGGGACCACGTGCTCGTCGTCAACGGCGGCGCGCTGCAGCGCGTGGACGTGCAGGTGCTGGAGCGCCGCGACCGCGAGGTGGTGGTGCTGGCCCCGTCCGCCCTCCAGCAGGTCGTGGACTATCCCACGCCCGCCATGTCCCCCGGCAGCCGCGTCTCCGTGAAGTAGCCCGCCGCCGCCCCTTTTCGCCGCGGCCCTGCGCGCGGTGACGTGAGCCCTTCATGATTCTCAGTGATGTTTCCATCCGTCGGCCGGTGTTCACGGCCATGCTGTCCCTGTTGCTCGTGGTGCTGGGGCTGATGGGCCTCAAGCGCCTGGGCACGGACCTCTACCCGGACGTCAGCTTCCCCGTGGTGGTGGTCAACACCCTCTACAAGGGCGCGGGCCCGGGCGAAATCGAGACCCAGGTCATCAAGCCCCTGGAGGACGCGGTCGCCGGCATCAGCGGCGTGGACAAGATCCACTCCTTCAGTCGTGAGAACGTGGGCACCGTCATCGTGTCCTTCACCCTGGGCACCAGCCTGGACACCGCCGTGCAGGACGTGCGCGACAAGGTGGGGCAGGCCGTCAACAAGCTGCCCACCGACGCGGAGGCCCCCATCGTCAGCCGCGTGGACCTGTCCGCCACGCCCATCCTCACCTACGCCGTCTCCGCGGACATGCAGTCCCAGGCGCTGCGCAAGCTCCTGGATGACCGCATCAAGCCCGCGCTCGCGCAGATCGCCGGCGTGGCAGAGGTGCGCATCACCGGCGGCGACACGCGCGAAATCCACGTGGACCTGGACCTGGACAAGGCCCGCGCCGTGGGCGTCACGCCCGCGCAGGTGGCCCAGCGCATCGGCACGGAGAACCTCAACCTGCCCGCGGGCCGCCTCCAGCTGGGGCCCAACGAGCTGACGGTGCGCTCCATGGGCGAGTTCACCAGCGTGGACGACCTGCGGATGCTGCCCGTCGCGCGCAGCGCCACGGGCGCGCAGGTGCGCCTGGAGGAGATCGCCACGGTGACGGACAGCGTCGCCGAGCGCCGCACCACCGCGCGCCTCAACGCCCGCGACGCCGTGGTGCTCGAAATCGTGAAGCAGCCGGGCTCCAACACGGTGGCCGTCAGCGACGGGGCGAAGAAGACGCTCGCGCAGATGGGGCCGGTGGTGGGGCAGGGCTTCCAGGCCACGCTGCTCATCGACCAGTCGGAGCTCATCCGCGCCAACACCCACGAGGTGTGGATCGCCATCATCTTCGGCGGCCTGATGGCGGTGCTCATCATCCTGATGTTCCTGCTGGATCCGCGCGGCACGTTCATCTCCGCGCTCGCGCTGCCCACGTCCGTCATCGGCACGTTCTTCGTGATGTACGTGCTGGGCTACTCGCTCAACCAGATGACGCTCCTGTCGCTGTCGCTGGCCATCGGTCTGCTCATCGACGACGCGGTGGTGGTGCGTGAGGCCATCACCCACCGGCTGGAGCAGGGCGAGGACCCCATGAGCGCCGCGTCCAACGGCACCCGGGACGTGGGCCTCGCGGTGCTCGCGACCACGCTGTCCCTGGTGGCGGTGTTCATCCCGGTGGCGTTCATGCCCGGCATCGTGGGCCAGTTCTTCAAGCAGTTCGGCATCACCATCTCCGTGGCCGTGGTCATCTCGCTGTTCATCTCCTTCACCCTGGACCCCATGCTGTCCGCGCGCTTCGCCAAGGCGCGCAAGCCGGGCGAGGTGCACCACGAGGCCGCCGTGTTCCGCGCGCTGCGCCGGTTCCTGGAGGGCACGGAGAACACCTACGCGCGCATCCTCGGCTGGGTGCTGCGCCACAAGTGGACCACCGCGGGGCTCACCCTGCTGGCGCTGGTGCTGTCGTTCGGCGCCGCCAGCACGCTGGGCGCGGAGTTCATGAGCCCGGAGGACCGCTCGCAGCTCATCGTCGAATTGCAGCTGCCCGACTCCGCCAGCCTCGCGCAGACCACGGAGCGCGCCGCGGAGGCGGAGAAGCTGATCAAACAGATTCCGGAGGTCACCGACATCTACACCACCGTCGGTCCCAACGGAGACGTCTACAAGGCGCGCATGCGCGTGCTCACCGTGGCCAAGGACGCGCGCAAGAAGAGCATCCCGGTCATCAAGGAAGAGGCCCGCGCGCTGCTCGTGCCCAACCTGGTGTCCACCGCCATCACCCTGTCGGACCCGCCGTCCATCGAAGGCCTGGGCGACTGGTACCCCATCATGGTCCGCGTGGTGGGCCCCGACCTGAAGAAGGTCAACGAGGAGGCCGAGCGCGTCGCCGGCATCCTGCGCGGCCTGGGCACGTCCGATGTGCGCGTGGACTCCAACCCGGCCAAGCCGGAGCTCCAGGTGCAGATTGACCGGGCGCGCTCCACGGACGTGGACCTGTCCGCGGCGGCGCTCGCCACGCAGCTGCGGCTCGCCATCGACGGTGACGTGTCCGCCAAGCTGCGCGAGGGCACCGACGAGACGGACATCCGCGTGCGGCTCCAGGAGCGCGACCGCGCCAACCCGGAGCGCGTGCGTCAGCTGATGATCTCCACCCCCAAGGGGCTGCGGCAGGTGACGGACGTGGCGAACGTGTCGCTCAAGGATGGCCCCAGCGTCATCGAGCACGAGAACCGCGAGCGCCAGGTGGCCGTCGTGTCGCAGCTGGCCAAGGGCGCCGCGCTGGGCGACGTGGCCACGAAGCTCAAGGCCGCCATCTCCGCCAAGCCCCTGCCTCCGGGCTACGCCATCGTCTACGACGGGCAGATCAAGAGCCTGGATGAGCAGAACGACGCGTTCGGTGCCGCCTTCGGCCTGGCCTTCGTCTTCATCTACATGGTGCTCGCCAGCCAGTTCGAGTCCTTCAAGCACCCCTTCACCATCATGGTGTCGCTGCCGCTGGCGCTCGTGGGCGCGCTGCTGGGACTCGTCGTCACCAACTACCACCTCAGCCTGGGCGCGATGATTGGCGTCATCCTGCTGATGGGGCTCGTCACCAAGAACGCCATCCTCCTCATCGACGGCGCCCTGCACCACCTGCGCGAAGGCGACACCGTGGACGAGGCCCTGCTCAAGGCCGGCCCCCGCCGCCTGCGCCCCATCCTCATGACGAGCGCCGCGATGGCCATCGGCATGGTGCCCACCGCCGTGGGCACGGGCACCGGCTCCGAGTTCCGCGCCCCCATGGCCATCGCCGTCATCGGCGGCGTCATCACCTCCACCTTCCTCACCCTGCTGGTGGTGCCGGTGGTGTTCGCGGGCATGGAGAAGCTGTCCTTCGGCCGCAAGAAGCCCAAGACGCCGGGCACGCACGCCACGACGCCCGTGGACGTGCACGTGGCGCCCGACCGCGCGGCCTGAGCCGCGTCACCGTTCTGTTGAGCCAGGGGCGCGAGGGGACCTCCCTTCGCGCCCCTGCTGTCCTTGAAGGCCCTCAGCGCAGGTACAGCGGGGCCTGCGCGGCCCGCACGCGCTGGCGCAGCGCCTGGCCCTCCGGCGTGTCCGGGAAGAGGCCGCCCCACGCCAGCGTCAGCCGCTCCCCCACGGGCTTCCAGGCCACGTGGCCGCGCATGCGCACGGGCTCGTAGCTCGCGCGGCCGGGGGGCAGGTGGCGCGCGTCCGGCACGCCGAAGACGGTGTAGTAGGTGAGGTCCGGCGCCTTCGCCTCCTCCAGCCGGTGCAGCCCGCTGGGGACCAGGCAGGTGACGTCCGCGGTGTGCCAGTCCCCCTCGCGCGCCACCTCCACCGCCAGGGGCCGGAAGCACATCCGCGCCGGCGGACAGCCCAGCTCCCCCGCGGTGAGGAAGTCGTAGTCCAGCCGGACCACCTGGAGCACCTCGTCCACGTCCGGGTGGCCCCGGGACGTGAAGCCCCACGCGCCCCCGTCCTGCTTGTGGGAGCGGATGCCGTAGGCCCCGTAGAAGACGTTGTACCAGGGGCTCTCCGGGTCGAAGTACGCCGAGCACCCGGAGCCCTGCGGGAAGTCCCCCACCGTGAAGACGACCACCAGGTCGAAGGGGTGCTTCAGCTTGAAGGAGTCGAAGCTCTCGCGCGCCACCGCGCCCAGGCTGCCCGGCACCGCGGGCACCGGCGTGGCCACGCCCGCGCGGGTGAGGAAGTCGTCGCGCCCCGGCAGCGGCGTGGCGCGCATGGCCAGCAGGGCCAGTTCCCGTTGCAGTCCCATGGGGTGCCTCGCGTGAAGTCCGTCCGGCGGCCTACACTAAGCCGCATGCCCGAAAAGCTCGTGTTCGAGCACACCCTGGAAGGGCTCTTCGTCCGGGCGCTCGCCGGGCGGATGACCCCGGTGCTCCGGGAGCGCCTGCGCACGGTGGGGGTCGACCTGGACCGCAAGCTCCAGCCTGCCTACAGCTTCGACACCTGGTGCTCCGCCGTGCATGTCTCCGCGCGGCTGCTGCACGCGGATCTCCCCGCCGACGTCGCCCTGGCGCGCCTGGGGGAGTCCATGGTGGAGGGCTACCGGACCACGGTGCTCGGACGCGCCCTCTTCAGCGTCCTGCAGCTCATGGGACCCCGGCGCGGGGTGGCGCGCGCCCAGCAGGTGTTCCGCTCGGGCAACAACTATACACAGACACGGATGACGGACCTGTCACCCTCGTCGCTGGAGCTGTGGATGAATGAAGCAGGTTTCATCCGGGCCTTCACGCAGGGGGCACTCCTGGCGGGCTTGCGCGCCACTGGTGCCGCGGAACCTCGCGTGGAGGTGTATGCCTTTACCGAGGCGGATGTGACCTACCGGGTGTCTTGGACTGACCCGGGCCCGGGTGCCCGTCTCCGGCCTGGGACCGGAGACGGGGCTCCCTGAGAGCCTTTTCCCGCGGACGGCGGGCGAGACTTCAGCGACCGGCGGAAGCGTACCCGTCGCCGGTGAGCGACAGCCGCGAGCGCGCCTTGGCGAGCTGGTTCTGCGCTTCCTCCAGCGACACGCAGTCCACCGTGATGTCGTCGTTGGGGGACGCTTCCGACGCCACCCGGGCCGTCTGCAGCCGCGCGATGGTGGAGTCCGACACGTGGGCGCACATCACGCAGCCATTCTTTCGACCGTGGCTGATGACCTCGGAGAACAGGCTCGCTGATTCCGGCTCCAGCGGGCGCAGGCCCCGCATGTCCGCCAGCACCAGGTGCCGCCCACCGTTGTAGCTGTCCGTGGCCTTCCGATAGACGGCCACGTACTCCTTCATCTCATTCGGCCGCATGAAGCCGCTCATGCGGGCGGTGATGGTCTTGCGGCTCACGTCATTGGTCACTTCAAACATGGTGCGCCCTCCCTCGCGGAACAAAGCCTAACAGACGTCTTTCGAACTTTCACCAGCCCCCCCTCGTAATCTCGGGAGGTTGGAAGGTTTGAAAGGGATTGCGCGTTTTCCCTTCTCGACGGGTTGTAAAAATGAAGAAGCCCGGTCGCGCGCACGCGAGACCGGGCTTCCGGGACCAGGGCAGGAGCCCGGGAGGGGTGATCAGGCGGCGCGGACGTTCTGGGCCTGGAGGCCCTTGGGGCCGCGCGTCACCTCGAACTCCACCTTCTGGCCCTCGGCCAGGGTGCGGAAGCCATCCATGTTGATGGCGCTGTGGTGGCAGAACACGTCCTCACCACCGCCGTCCTGCGTGATGAAGCCAAAGCCCTTCGCATCGTTGAACCACTTCACCGTACCGGTAGCCATGAATCGTCTTCTCTTTGTTGGTGGGGCGCGGCACCACCCGCCCGGGGGCGGTCGGTCCTCTCGAAATGTGAGGGCCTGAGTGCGAACAGAAGTCTGCCCGGCGGGGCAGGGTGGATGGAAGCCCCCCTGCCCACCAGCCAACAGTTCAACGGGTAGGAAGCAGGCCCACCCTCCCCCAAGGCTGAAGCAGCCTCCAGCAGGCCCAAGCAGGCGGGCAGGGCGGCGGCGAGGGCCCGCGTCCCGGGCCGGAGGCGTGGCTACCGTTGGCGTCAGGGGCCCGTCCCCCCAAGGCGCTTGGGACGGAGGAGAGGAGCACGTCATGTACGAGGTCCAGGCCGTGGAGTCGCTGCCGCCCGTTCCCCCGCGCCCCGAGCGCGCCGTGCACCGGGAGTGGCGCCGGCTGGTGGACCACAGCGCGGCGGCGGGCATCCTGTCGCGGCCCCTGCTCGGTGGCCGGCTGCCGCTGCGCCGCGTGGTGCCGCAGGACGTGCACTCGCTCCTGGACTACTCGGGGGGCGCCGCGCTGGTGGTGGCGGGCATCGCGTCCGGGGGCGGCGCGGCGAAGGCGGCCGGCTGGGTGCTGGGCGGCGCCGCGCTGGGCGTGTCGCTGCTCACCGACTACCGGCTGAGCCTCACGAAGCTCATCCCCATCGAAGCGCATGAGATTTCGGACTACGTCTACGGGCTGGGGGCGGTGGCCGCGCCCTTCGTGCTGGGGTACGCCAAGCGCCACCCCGCCGTGGCCGCGGTGCACGTGCTGGTGGGCCTGTCCGCGGTGGTGGCGTCGCTGTTCACCGACTACCGCTGCCAGACGGGCATGCACCTGGGCGGGGAGCTGGCCACGGATCCCGAAGGCATCGGCGGCTGACCTCCCGAGCCTGGGACCGCTGAAAAGAAGAGCGGCGGGGCGCCCTGGGGCACCCCGCCGCCGTTCACAACTCGCGCCGCTGACTCAGGCCGCCTTGACCTGCGCCTCGGACTTCAGCTCGTCCGAGACCACGCTCTCGATGCGCATGCCGTAGAAGCTGCGGTACACGAAGAACATCGACAGGACGAAGAACACCGCGGAGAAGACGCGCAGCAGCGTGCCCTGGCCCGCGGCCTCCAGCTCCACGGACAGCTCCACCGCGAGCAGGCCGAACAGCGTGGTGAACTTGATGACCGGGTTGAGGGCCACCGACGAGGTGTCCTTGAACGGGTCGCCGACCGTGTCGCCCACGACGCAGGCCGCGTGCAGCTCCGTGCCCTTGGCCTTCAGCTCCGTCTCCACCAGCTTCTTCGCGTTGTCCCACGCGCCGCCGGCGTTCGCCATGAACACGGCCTGGTACAGACCGAAGATGGCGATGGAGATGAGGTAGCCCACGAAGAAGTAGGCCTCGAAGCAGGCGAAGGCGAGCGTGCTGAAGAAGACGCCCAGGAAGATGTTGATCATCCCCTTCTGCGCGTACTGGGTGCAGATCTCCACCACCTTCTTGGAGTCAGCCACGCTGGCCTTCTCCACGCCCTCCAGCTTGATGTTCGCCTTGATGAACTCCACCGCGCGGTAGGCGCCCGTGGACACCGCCTGCATGGAGGCGCCGGAGAACCAGTAGATGATGGCGCCGCCGGTGATGAGGCCCAGCAGGAAGGGCGCGTGCAGGAGCGACAGGTTCTGCGTGTTGGCCGCGTTGAGGACCTGGAGGCCCGCGCTGTTGGTCGTGGTTCCGACGAGCAGCACGATGATGGAGAAGATCATCGTCGTGGCGCCCACGACGGCCGTACCGATGAGCACCGGCTTCGCGGTCGCCTTGAACGTGTTGCCCGCGCCGTCGTTCTCCTCCAGGAACTGCTTGCCCTTCTCGAAGTCCAACGCGAAGCCGAAGTCCTTCTGGACCTCCGCGTGCACGTTGGGGACGTTCTCGATGAGGGACAGCTCGTAGACGCTCTGCGCGTTGTCCGTCACCGGCCCGTACGAGTCCACCGCGATGGTGACCGGGCCCATGCCCAGGAAGCCGAAGGCCACCAGGCCGAACGCGAACACCGCGGGGGCAATCATCAGCGCGCCCACGCCCATGGTGCTGAACCAGTAGGCCAGACCCATCAGGCCCGCGATGATGAGCCCCATCCAGTACGCGGAGAAGTTGCCCGCGACCAGGCCGGAGATGACGTTGAGCGACGCGCCACCCTCGCGGCTGGCCTTGACGACCTCGCGAACGTGACGGCTCTCCGTGGAGGTGAAGGCCTTGATGGCCTCCGGGATGATGGCGCCGGCCAGGGTGCCGCAGGTGATGATGGCCGACAGCTTGATCCACAGCGAGGTGTCACCGCCGATGTCCGGGATGAGCAGGTAGCTGACCACGAACGTCAGCGCCACGGACACGATGGACGTCAGCCACACCAGCGCGGTGAGCGGCGTCTCGAAGTTCATGTGGTCCGCGTTCTTGTAGCGGGCGCTCTGGACGGCGTCGTTGATCCAGTAGGACACCAGCGAGGCCACCACCATCACGATGCGCATCATGAAGATCCACACGAGCAGCTGGACCCGGTACTCGCCACCCACCGCGAGCAGGATGAACGTGATGAGCGCCACGCCGGTGACGCCGTAGGTCTCGAAGCCGTCCGCCGAGGGGCCCACGCTGTCGCCCGCGTTGTCGCCGGTGCAGTCCGCGATGACGCCGGGGTTGCGCGCGTCGTCTTCCTTGATCTTGAAGACGATCTTCATCAGGTCGGACCCGATGTCGGCGATCTTCGTGAAGATGCCGCCCGCGATGCGCAGCACGGACGCGCCCAGCGACTCACCGATGGCGAAGCCGATGAAGCACGCACCCGCGAAGTCCGCCGGGACGAACAGGAGGATGAAGAGCATCAGCAGGAGCTCCGTGCTGATGAGCACCATGCCAATGGACATGCCCGCCTGCAGCGGGATGGCGTACGTGGGGTAGGGCTTGCCCCGCAGGGACGCGAACGCCGTGCGGCTGTTGGCGAACGTGTTCACCCGGATGCCGAACCAGGCCACGCCGCAGCTGCCGGCGATGCCCACGAGGCTGGCGAACAGGATGATGGCCACGCGGCCGGCTTCCATGTGCCGCAGGAAGCCGAAGTAGCCCACCATCACGGCGCCAATCAGCACCCAGAGGACGATGATGAACTTCAGCTGCGTCATCAGGTACGTCTTGCACGTCTCGTAGATGAGCTCGGAGATCTCCAGCATCGCCCGGTGCACGGGCATCTTCTGGAGGCTGGAGTACTGGAGGAAGCCGAAGACGAGGCCGAAGACACAGACGGCGATACCGGACATCAGCAACTGCTGTCCGTTGAGGCCGCCAATGAAGGTGACGGAGCGGAAGTCGGGGAGGACCAGGTCCGCCTCGCTCGCGCTCGCGGTGGTACCGGCCAGCAGCGCCAGCAGTCCGAGGACCCGCGTGGCCGTGCCGGTGACACTCTTCCGGAGAGCGTCCATCCGTGGAACGGTGGGTGTCATGGGGTGCAACCTCTCACGTGACTCAAGGGAGTGATGTCGAGGGGTTGGCCGCCTGCGTTCGAAATAAATCCCCCGCCGGCGCTTCAGCGCAGCCTCGCCCTTCAAGACCAGACGGCCCTTGAAGGCTGGTCGCGTTTATCACGGCCGAAAGGCAGAAGTCGAATTCAGGGAAAACATGCCGCATCCCGTCAAGCGGAATACCGGGGGGACGGGCGGGTGCGTCACCCGGCGGGTCGGACGCACGCCGGGCTTCAGCGGACAGGCCTGTTCAATTCAAGACACCTGAAGACAGACCTGTTCAGGGGTTCAGGCGCAGGAGGAAGCCGTCCTGCGACCGCTGGGACGGGCCCTCTTCCGGCGTGGGCCGGCTCAGGCCGCCCGCCAGGAGCACCGCGCCGGAAGCGTCCACGGTCACGGTGCGGGCGCTGGAAGGGGTGCCGGCGCTGGCAAAGCCTCGCACCCAGAGGGACGTGCCCTCATCCGGCAGCAGCCTGGCGACATACAACCCGGGAGGCAGGTCGGTGCCGCCCAGGGCCCGGCCGCCGTCGTGGCTGCCGGCCACCGTCACCTGGCCCGCCTCGTCGGTGGCGACCATGGGGGCCCCGGTGGGGAAGGTGCGCGCCCAGCGCTGGCCGCCCCCGGCGTCGTAGGCCAGGAGGAAGCCGTCGTGCGAATCCGCGCGGTGCCACGCGTCCTTGAAGTAGAGCCGGCCGCTGAAGCCGCCGCCCACGAAGACGCGGTCCGGGCCCACCGCCACGGACAGCGCGCTGCCGTCGGTGCCGCGCACGTCGTGGCTCCACACGTGGTCGCCGTCGTGCGTGAGCTTCACCACGAAGGGCGTGTGCTGGCGCACGGTGAGGAACGTGGCGTCGCCGAAGGACACCGCCCCCGCGTAGCCGCCCACCACGTGCACGTCGCCGAAGACATCCACCGCGACCGCGCGCGCGGAGACCTCGCCCTCGCCCACGGGCATCCACACGCGGCTCCAGCGCTGCTCACCCTTCGGGCCCACGCTGAGCGCGAAGCCCGCGTGTCTGCCACGGGGCGCCGTGCGCGGGCCTTCACCGAAGTCGCGCTGGCCGGTGAAGTCCCCCACCACCACCGCGCCGCCGTCGTTGTCGGACGTGACGGCGTTCACCGTGACGGGCCCCTCGCCCGGCAGCGAGCGCACCCAGTCCAGCGCGCCCCCGCCCGTCAGCCGGGCCAGGAACGGCCCTTCGGGCAGCGTCGCGCCGTCGCGGGTGAAGCCCGCGGAGGTGCCTGAGAGAAAGATGTGGTCGCTGGCGTCCACGGCCAGCCCGCCCACGCGGGCCGCTTCCGCGCTCCGGGGCGTCCAGCCCCGGGCCCACTTGAGCGTGCCTTCCGAAGAGAACCGCGCCACCAGCAGGTGTGGCGCGACGACATTGCGGTCGAAGGGCAGGGGCCCCGCCCCCAGATTGATGGGCTCCTGATAGGTCGCTGCCACGAGGACGTCCCCGTTGGAGGTCACCACCGCGTGCGGCGCCTGATGATCCCCAAGCATCAGGGTCCGCGACCACGCTCGGGCCTCCACGCCCTCTTGCGCCACCTGTCCGCCCACTTCGCCGAGCACCGGGATGCGCGGTGTCGTAGCCCGGGCTTCCCCGCACCCCACGAGGAAGAGTCCCCCTACGCACACCGCCATCCGAAACCACGCCACCGTCGCCACCCCGTCCCGGTCTCGACCCACCAACCCCGACTCCCCTGCCCTTCAACCGCGCCCCGACCCTTCTGCAAGCGCGTTGCCAGGGCCCTCATCCGAAGGTGTTCCCTCTGGGGCCGGGGCGGGCCCCCGTTCGCGAGGGCAGGGTGTCTGTCCTCCAGCCGGTAAATCCTCCCGTTCGGAATCGCACGAACGGTAACGAACGACGCCCGCGGCCGTGTCGCGGGCGCGTGAGGGATTGTGCTTCCCCTCGCAAGAAACAATCCGCCCGCGCGGCGTGACCTGACGCATGCAGGGATTTGACGAAGTTGAGTCATGTCCTCGTCTGCCATTGAGGCATCTTCCCTTCCGTCGAATCCGGGGGGGAACCGGGGTCGATGGCTTTTCCGTCACAGCCAGTCTCTCAGGACCGCGCGAGGCGGAAGGGCCGGGGTCCGCCCGGTGACAGACACGGGCTTTCTGAAGGCTGTTCAACCTGCATCAGGCACCAACCAGGAGCTGTCCATGAAGACGACGATGAAGTGGGTGATGTCCGTCGCTGTGGCCGCGATGTCGGTCGTGGGTTGTGGTGGCGAGTCGGCCACCGCGGGTGAGCCGCTGGAGTCGGTGGTGCAGGAGCTGGGGCCGAACCGGGAGTTCTACGGCTCGGACACCCTGAAGGACGCGATGATCGCCGCCAGCCTCGCCTCCAGCGCCAACCTGAACGTCCAGGGCAAGGGCTCCGGCGTGGGCGAAGGCTGTCTGCGTGACGGCTCCGCGGGCTACTGCACCGCGCGTCAGCAGGCGCTCGCGCCGATGTCGCGCGACTTCAAGGCGCCCTGCCGCACGGGCGAGCGCAGCAACATCATCGCGCTGGACGCGGTGAACGCGTTCGTGAACTCCAGCAACCCGCTGACGGACATCTCCCTGGCGGACCTGCGGAAGATCTACTTCGCCACGGACAGCGCGGGCGTCGCCGTCCCGGGCTCCTGCGTCAGCACCCTCACGAAGTACCGCCGCGACGACCTGTCCGGCACCACGGACACGTTCAAGTCGCTGGTGGGTGGCGGCACCTTCTGCCCCGGCGTCATCGTCGTCTCCGACGGCGCCCTGCCGGCGGCCTGCGCCGGTGAGACCAGCGCCACGAAGTGCATTGGCAAGCTGACCGCGACGGACGCCAACGCCATCGGCTACTCCGGTGACTCGGCCAGCCGCACGGGCAACAAGGCGCTCAGCGTGAACAGCATCGCGCCCTCCGTGACCAACGTCCGCAAGTTCCTCACGGACAAGGCCAACGCCTACCCGCTGTCCCGCGCGCTCTTCCTGAACGAGAGCACCACCAACACCCGTTCGACCAACGAGCGCATCCTCTACGCGTACGCCTACAGCGCCGCGAACAAGCAGGCCTTCGAGAACATCCTGGTCAACCAGGGCTTCATCGCCTGCGACACCACCGGCGCGCTGAAGTGCGGCGGCACGAACAACGACGGCAAGGGCGCCGGCCTCTGCCAGTAGTCCCCCGCTGAATCCCAGGCAGGACGCAGCACCGGGCCGGGAGGGTGACCCCTCCTGGCCCTTCCGCCGTGGGCCGCCCGCCGTAACCCCACCCCCGCTGTCACCCGGAGAACCCGAAGCCATGCGTTCCATCGTCACGTTGCTCGTCGCATCCTCGACCCTCATCGGCGCCCCCGCGCTCGCTGACTCCGCCTCTCGCGATGCGAGCCCGTCCTGGGTCTGCCAGAAGCCCGGAGGCACCGTGGGCGCCCTGAAGGAGATCGCGCTCGCCCCGGGCTCGGAGCCCCTGGGCATCACCGTGGGACCGGACCTGAAGCTGTGGTTCACCCAGGCCGGCAGCAACACCCTCGGCCGCGCCACCCGGGACGGCCAGGTGACCCAGTTCGCCCTGCCCACCCCTTCCGCCTCGCCCCAGAACATCACCCCGGGCCTGGACGGCAACCTCTGGTTCACCGAGCTGAGCGTGGACCAGGTGGGCCGCATCACCCGCGACGGGGTCGTGACGGAGTTCAAGCTCCCGGAGCGGGGCTCGGCTCCGTTCGGCATCACCGCGGGCCTGGACGGCAACGTCTGGTTCACCGAGGTGACGGGCAACCGCATCGGCCGCATCACCCCGGTGGGCGTGGTGACCGAGTACGCCATTCCCACGCTGGCCTCGCAGCCGCGCGGCATCAGCCTGGGCGTCGACGGGAACATCTGGTTCACGGAGCTGGCCGGCAACAAGATTGGCGTCATCTCTCCGGCGGACGGCAGCCTGCGGGAGTTCAGCCTCCCCACGCCGGACAGCGGCCCCAGCGCCATCGCGCCGGGCCTGGATGGCGCCATGTGGTTCACCGAGCAGTTCGGCAACAAGGTGGGCCGCATCACCCCGGCGGGCGTGGTGACCGAGTACGCCATCCCGACCGCCGACAGCGGTCCCGCCGCGCTGTCCGTCGGCGCCGACGGCAACGTCTGGTTCGTCGAGCAGTTCGGCAACAAGGTGGGCCGCATCACCCGGGCCGGGGTCATCACCGAGTTCGAGCTCCCGACCCCCGACAGCCTGCCCTCCGGCATCTCCTTCGGACCGGCGGGCTTCTTCTGCCTGGATGGCGGTGTCTGGTTTACCGAGCGCTTCGGTGACCGGCTTGGCAGGCTTCAGGTCGTCACGACGCCGTGACGGCAGGTGTTGCAAGGACTTGTCAAAGAAAGACAGGTCCCCGGCGGTAGGGTGCCGTTCGTGATGGGCGCCCTGCCGCGTCGTTCTCCGACGGCGGGGTGTCTGGCCAACGCCATCGACGGACGAGGGGCCCGAACACATGCAGATGACACGCAAGGGGTGGGTGCCAGGTCTGACCTGGGGAGTCCTGCTGTGGGCCGGGGTGCTCGCGTCGGGCTGTTCTTCCGAACCCCCTCCGACGCCGGCTCCACCTCCGCCCGCGCCCGAGGTCGTCTGTCCGCCCGCGCGTTCGGGTGAGCGCATCCCGATGCGCGCCGGGGCGCCCGCCGTGACGTTCACGGAGACCTTCGACGGGCTGAAGGCCCGCGTGGATGCGCAGTGCGGCCAATGCCACGCGCCGCCCAACGCCACGGGAGGCTTCCAGTACGGCGCCAGTCTGGAAGGACTGAAGAAGGACGGGGCGAGGATGGCCCTGAAGGCATCCCAGGGGGAGATGCCCCCGCTGGCCACGCCCGAACAGACGAAGCAGGCGGTGGCGCTGGCGTGCGCGCTCAACGCGTGGCTGGGCCAGGGGGCGCCCACGGGTGCGTTCACGGGGAGCTGCGAGAGCACGGCCACGGGCGGGGTCGCCGTGACGGCCGAGGTGGCGGCGGCGATGACCGACCTGGGCCACTGCGTCCCCGACGTCACGAAGCAGGAGCTGTTCGGGAGTGACCCGGACAAGGACGCGGCCTTCGCGGCGCTCACGAAGCTGCCGCCCCTGCTGTCCGACACGGACACGGACATCGCGACCTTCGACGTGCGGAAGCTGGCGGCGCACGGCACCTTCGCCTTCGCGCCCACCTATCCGCTCTTCTCGGACCACGCCAAGAAGCTGCGCCTGGTGCACGTGCCGGCGGGCCAGTCCATCCGGTACGACGCGGAGACGAAGAAGTTCCACATCCCGCCGAACACGCGCTTCTACAAGACGTTCTTCAAGTCCGTGGCCGGGAAGGATGGCTACGTGCGCTACCTGAAGATCGAGACGCGCCTCATCGTCGTCCGTGAGCCCTGGAACCAGTCGCTCTTCGGCACCTACCTCTGGAACAACGAGGGCACCGTCGCGCAGCTGCATGACCTGCGCTACCGCGACGGGGAGCCGTTCTCCGACCGCGTCCTCGTCTACACGGAGCACGAGGGCACGGGGAAGACGCGCAACTACGCCATCCCCGGCGCGCACCGCTGCGTGAACTGTCATTCCGGCTCCGAGGGGCAGAACTTCGTGCTCGGCTTCACGCCGCTGCAGCTCAACCGCCGCGCCGCGGGCGAGGCGGGCGTGGACGTGAGCGCGAACATCCAGGAGGACGAGCTGGGCCAACTCGAGCGGCTGGTGCGCCTGGGCGTCATCACCGGACTGCCGGCGTCCGCCACGCGGCAGGAGCTGAAGGGCCTGCTCCCGACGCTGGAGGGGTTCGCGCGGCAGGCGGTCCCGGAGGGGCAGGCGGCCCCGGGCAAGGAGGCCCTGGAGCTGCAGGGCTACTTCGTCGGCAACTGCGCGCAGTGCCACAACCCGAACGGGTTCGCCGTGCAGAGCAACCCCGCCATCGCCTCGCTGGACTTCTCCGCGGGCGGCATCCTGTTCGGCTGGAACCCCTGTGGCGTGAAGGAGAGCAACGGCCAGCGCAGCTACGCCGTCTGTGACGACGGCGCCCAGCCTGACTTCTTCCTGAAGGACCTGCTGCTGAAGACCCCCAGCAGCACGCTCTACCAGCGCGTCGCGCGGGACACGGATGCCCGCATCATCCACATGCCCGCCAACGTGCCCGGCGTCGACTGCCGCGCCGCGCTGCTGATGGCGCGCTACATCGGCTCCCTGGAGTGGAAGGGCGAGGCGGGCCTCACGGCGGAGGAGCGGACCGCGAAGAAGCAGGAGCGCCTGCGTCAGGCGGCGCAGGCCGTGGACGCCTCCTGCACGAACCCCAGCGACGTGCGGTGGATCACCGAGGACTTCACGGACAAGGTGCCCTACGAGCCGCGCAACCCGCGGTGGAGGGACGCCATCGGGAAGCCTCCCTATGAGCACCTGACCCGCTACCCCATCACGCCGGAGCACGAGCAGCTGGCTCGGAAGTCCTTCCCCACGAACTGGTGGGTGGGCAAGCCCGGCTGCTCCTTCCCGACCCAGTCCGCCCCGGAGCCCATCGAGCCGTGGATGCTGGATACGCTGGGGCGGCCCCGCTACAGCTGGGGGCGGCTCTACCAGTCCACGCCGGGCGCCACCGCCTTCCAGGGCATCTGCGCCAACTGCCACTCGCGCGCGGGCGACGGCCAGAGCGGCGCGGCCAAGACGCTGGTGGCCCTCAACGGCGCGCGCGTGGCCAACCTCACCGCGGGCCTCTTCGGTTCGACGAACGGCACCCGCAACCTGGTGCCCTTCGAACAGGAGTACGGCCCGCATGGCGGCGCCCGCTACCTGCTCTGGATGGCCGGCGGTGGCACGACGGTCCAGTTCACCGAGGAGTTCATGCAGGCCTGGGTGAAGTACGGCGAGGTGGACATCGACTTCTCCGCCGACACGCGGGACTGGGCGTCGTGGGGCGCGAACATGCTCGGCGCGGCACGCGGCGCCTGCGACCTCATCCGGCAGGGGAAGTTCGGCACCGCCACCCCGCCCAGCGCCAACGTCACGGCCGTGGGCGGAACGACAATGTGGACGCAGGTCTGCACGCTGGACAACCCCCTGACGGATGGCATCCGCGACGGCTCGGACACGGCGGCGCTCCAGGAGTGGCTGCGGCACTCGGAGTTCAACGTGGGCGTGATGGCCTACTTCTTCCTCCGGGATGAGCTGTCCGCGAACCCACCGGGCTGGATCTACCCGCTGCGCAACGAGTGCGAGAAGCGCGGCACCCCCTGACTTCCGCAACACCCACTCCCGGAAGGGAAGAACGCGTGATGAGACACAGCTTGAGGACACTCTTGTGGGTGGTCGGCCTGGGCCTGACCACGGTGCTGGCCGGGTGCGATGCCGTTGAATGTCGCGACGCCTTCGACTGCCGCGACCAGGACCCGGCCCCCGCGGGCCAGGTGTGGACGTGCCGGGAGGAGAAGTGCGTGGCCGCCACCCCGACGACGCCGGACGCCGGTGCGGATGCCGGGGCGGACGCGGGGCTGGACGCCGGTGTGGATGCCGGGGCGGACGCGGGGCTGGATGCCGGTGTGGATGCTGGCGTGGACGCGGGGACGGATGCCGGCGTGGACGCGGGGACGGATGCGGGTCCGGTCGCCACCGCGTACGTCCGCGTCGTCAACGCGCTCTACGAGGGCAACTTCGACGATGCCAACACCCCGTGGGACGCGGCCCGGTACCGGATGGATGTCCATTCGAGCGCCACCTCCCAGGCCGTGTTCACCGGCGTGGAGCCGGGAGACCTGGGCACGAAGGACTTCGTCCCGGTCGCGCCGGGCACGAACCTCACGTTCTCCCTGCGCAAGGCGGGCGCGGCCCCCACGGAGCCCGCGCTGGCGACGACCGCGGCGGTGACGCTGGCGGACGGAGACCGGCTGACGCTGATGGCGATGGGCGGAGTGGCGAGCGTGGGCACGTCGGAGGTCAACGCACCGAAGCTCCTGGCGCTGAAGGACAACGCGTTCGGCGCCGTGCCGTCCGGCGAGGTCCGGGTGCGCCACGTGACGGCGGACCAGGTGATCGCGGACTTCTTCCCCCGGCTCCTGAAGACGGGCTCGGGCGAGGAGCTCCCGGAGGTCACGCCCTTCACCGCGGATCCGGAGGTGAAGGGGCGGGCCATTCCGGAGACGACGACCCGGCTGCTGGTGCGAGGCAGCATCGACAGCCCGGAGCCCTCGCAGAGCGGGGAGGTGGGCTTCACGCTGCCGGCCGGAGCGCTGGTGAAGGGGACTGCCTACTACGTCGTGTCCTCGGGTGATGACCGGCGGGCCATGAATGATCCGGGCGCTTCCTCCCTGCTGCTGATCCCCGCGGGGAAGAACGGTGCCCTCCGCCTCAAGCGGGACCCGCTCCTCTACTTCTTCCACGCGCTCGTGAACGGCGAGTCGTTGAAGGTGGGCAGCCAGGGCGTGCCCATCGCCACGGGCTTCCGCTACGGGAATGATCCGGCCGTCGGCGACCTCCCGGCGAGCCCCACGGGGCACGCGCTGACGTTCTCCCTGGAGTCAGCCCCGGGCACGACCGTGTTGGACACCTTCCAGACGGGCCCGTTGGAGGCGGGCCGCCGCTACCTGGTGGTCGTGAGCGGGCTGGCGGGACAGACGGGCGCCGCGGGGCCCCGGGCCTTCGTCGTCGCGGACACCTTCGCGTCGGACGCGCAGGATGCGCGCGTGCGGTTCGTCAACGCCTGTCCTTCCGCTCCCGCGCAGGGCATTGGCTTTGGCTACTTCGACGTCGCGGGCGACGGCTCCAGCCGGGGGACCACGTTCACGAGCGTCATCCCCGACGTGACGTATGGCGCGGTGGGCGGTCCCGCCACCGGGGCAGCCTTCCCCGCGCCGACGGGCACCGACACGACAGGCTCCTACTTCCACTACGCCATCCGGGGGCTGGTGGGCACCACGGTCACGGAGCGCTCCGTGAAGGGCCCGCTCATCACCCGGCCCCACCTCTTCGTGCTGATGGGGGATTGGACGACGGGTCCGAGGTTCCGGGCGCTCAACCTCCGCAACAACAGCTGGACCGCGCTGACGCCCCGGGGCGACGAAGTCTTCAAACCGTAGGCTGCCCTTGAAACGCCGACGCCCGCGCGGGTCGCCCTCATGGGGACCTGCGCGGGCGTGCGTGCCATGCAAGTGATTGCGGCCAGGCAGACGACTACAGCACCTTCACCGGCACTTCCTTGAGCACCTTGTCGCCGCGCATGATGACGACGGTCCACGCGCCGGGCTTCGCCAGCTTCACGCCGGTCCACTGCCGGGCGCGCCAGCCTTCACCCTTCACCTTCACGTCCTTCGTCTCGCGCACGGTGGCGCCCTGCTTCACCTGCACCGTGAGGTCGTCGATGGAGTCGCCCTGGGGCACCAGGTAGCTCTGCCACAGCATCACGGAGGTGCCCGCCTTGACGCCCTCGGGGCCCACCTCGGTGATGCACTCGAACTTGTTGGCGCCTTCCTTGGCCACCTCGGTGCACAGCTTGGCTTCCACCAGCACCGGGCCCTGGCCCTGGCCCTTGTAGAAGTAGTTCCAGGTGTCGCGCACCGCGTCCGCGCTGGGGGCCTTCACGGCCTCACCCGCGGGGGCCGCCGGGGCCGCCGCATCCTGCGCTCCCGCGACCGTCGCCACACCCAGCACCGCGCACAGCACGCTTCCGTTGATCAAGCTCTTCATGTTCCGGGGTCCCCTCGTTTGGTGTTGAAGCGGGCCGGCCCACGTCCGGCCACGTGGGGACGTGTCTACCATGAAACACCCGCTTCCCGTCCTACCCGAAGAGGAAGAAGCCCAGGGTCACCAGCGGCAGGTAGGCGAGGAACGCCACCAGGAGGAAGCCGAGGATGTCCTTGAACTCCAACCGCGCCACGGCCAGCAGCGGCAGCGCCCAGAAGGGCTGGATGAGGTCGGTGGCCATGTCGCCCCACGCATACGCCAGCACCACCTTCTCCGGCGCCACGCCCAGCCGGCCCGCGGCCTCCAGCAGGTAGGGCGCTTCAATGGCCCACTTGGAGCCGCCGGAGGGCACGAAGTAGTTCACCACGCCGCTGTACAGGTACACGATGGCGGGGAACGTCTCACGCGTGGAGAGCGACACGAACAGCTCTCCGATGCGGTCCGTCAGCCCCGTGGCCTTGAAGATGCCGTAGATGCCCGCGTACAGCGGGAACTGCAGCACGATGCCGTGCAGCACGCCCGCGGCCTCCTCGCTCGCCTTGAGCAGCCGCGCGGGCGTGCCGTGCAGCAGCACCGCCAGCACCAGGAACGTGAAGTTCACCACGTTGAGGTTGAGCGCGCGCCAGCCGCCGTGCAGCCACAGGTGCCGGCCAAACCACACCAGGCCCAGCACGCCGAAGATGACATTGAGCAGCCACGCATGATCCAACCACTCCGCGGGGCTCAGCTTGCCGGATGGCCTGGAGGGCGGGGTGAAGTCCCCCAGCTTCTCCAGCACCTGGGGCTCCACGCGCACGGTGCGCTCCGGGGACGGGTGCAGCGCCCAGGCGAGCGCGGTGAGCAGCGCGACGGCGGCCAGGGTGAGGCCGATGTTGAAGGCGGAGAACAGCGTCCGGTCGATGGGGATGATCCCCAGCTGCTTCTCCAGGAAGTGGCCCGGCGTCGCGACGAGCAGCGGGGCGGAGGCGGACAGGCCCGCGTGCCACGTGGCGCCCAGGCCGAAGTACGCGCACGCCACCAGCAGCCGGTAGTCCACGTCCGGGCGCCGCCGCGCGATGAAGCGCACCAGCATGGCGCTGGCCACCAATGACAGTCCCCAGTTGAAGTACGCGAGCGCCATGGACACGAAGGCCATCAGGGCCGTGGCGCCGCGGGGGCTTTGGGGCAGGCTCGCGACCTTCTCCAGGAGCGCCTTCACCGGCGCGGTGAGGGCGAGCAGGTAGCCGGTGAACATCACCAGCGCCATCTGCATGGAGAACGTGAGCAGCTCCCAGAAGCCGCCGCCCCACGCGTCCAGCACGGCCGTGGGCGGGGCGCCCACCCAGCCCAGGGCGAGCGCCATCGTGAGCAGGGTGAGCAGCACGGCGATGGCGAACGCGCTGGGCACGAAGCGCGAGGAGAAGCGGCCCAGGCCTTCAGCGAGCCGGACGAGGGTTTCCACGGGGCGGACTCCAGGCGGGCAGGCGCCCCAAAAACGCCGGGGCGACATGCGCGGTTTTACGGTATGAGCGGTCGCCATGTCCCCTACCGAGCAGCACCCTCCCGTCTTCGACCGCATCGTGACAGGCGTGCCGGGACTGGACCCCATCCTGGGCGGCGGGCTGGTGGCGTCGGGCGTCTACATCGTCGTGGGGGAGCCGGGCGCGGGGAAGACCCTCCTCGCCAACCAGCTCTGCTACGAGCAGGCGCGCCTGGGCACGCGCTGCCTCTACGTGACGCTGCTGGCGGAGTCCCATTCGCGCATGCTCGCGAACCTGCGGAGCATGTCGTTCTTCGACGCCTCGCAGCTGCCGCAGCGCATCTACTACGTCAGCGGCTTCCGGGTGCTGGAGGAGCAGGGGCTGCCGGGCCTGCTGGAGCTGTTGCGCCGGGAGATGCGCAACCACGGCGCGGGCATCCTCGTGCTGGACGGGCTGGTGCAGGCGCAGGAGGCCGCGGGCAGCAGCCGCGACTTCAAGAAGTTCATCCACGAGCTCCAGGTGTCCGCCGGCCTGTCGCGCTTCACCGCGCTGCTGCTCACGAGCAGCGTGGGCCCCACCGTGCACCCCGAGTACACGATGGTGGACGGCATCCTGGAGCTGCGCGAGCGCACCGTGGCCATGCGCTCGTGGCGCGAGCTGCAGGTGCGCAAGTTCCGGGGCAGCGCGAGCCTCAGCGGTTCGCACCACTTCCGCATCTCCGAGGCGGGCGTGGAGGTGTTCCCCCGCCTGGAGTCGGTGGTCAGCCGCGCGCAGCCGCCGGACTGGGGCACGCAGCGCGTGCGCTTCGGCGTGCCCACGCTGGACGCGATGATCCCCGAGGGCATCGCGGCCGCGTCCACCACGCTGGTGATGGGGCCTCCCGGCTGCGGAAAAACCATCCTCGGCGCGAGCCACCTGGCCGAAGGCCTGCGCCTGGGCGAGCCCGGCCTGATGGTGAGCTTCTACGAGGGCCCGGACCGGCTGCTGCACAAGGCGGCCAACGTGGGGCTCGCGCTGGGCACCGCGGTGAAGGACGGCCGGCTGGCGCTGCACTGGAACATGCCCGCCGAGTGCAACCTGGACCTGGTCGCGCACACGATGCTGGAGGACGTGCGCAAGCGCGGCGTGAAGCGCCTGTTCGTGGACGGCCTGAGCGCGATGGTGGAGACGTCCCACGAACCCGCGCGCATCAGCCCCTTCTTCGCCGCGCTCACGCAGGAGCTGCGCCGCAACGGCGTGACGACGTTCTTCACGCTGGAGACGCCCCGCCTCTTCGGCCCGGACATGGACGTGCCGCTGGGCACCGGCCTGTCCGGCGTGGCGGAGAACCTGCTGTTCATGCGCCACCTGGAGCTCAACGGCCGGCTGCGGCGGCTGCTCTCCATCTTCAAGCTGCGGGACGCGGACTACGACCCGACGCTGCGCGAATTCCTCATCACGCCCCAGGGCATCGAGGTCCAGCCTCCGTTCCAGCCGTCCCCTGAGTTGCTGCTCACCGGCATCGCCCGCTTCCCGGGCAACCACTCCTGACCCCCAGAGGACCCGTGGTTCCCGCGACCGAGACCGTGCTGGTGGTGGACGACGAACAGGGCATCCTGGAGGCGCTCGCGGACCTCTTGCGGGAAGAGGGCTACCGCGTGCTGACGGCGTCTCATGGCCGTGAGGCGCTGGAGCGCATGGCGGAGGTGAAGCCGGACCTGGTGCTCACCGACTGGATGATGCCCGTGCTGGATGGCCCCGCCCTCATCGAGCGCCTCCAGCAGGACCCCACGCTGAGCCGCATCGCCGTGCTGGGCATGAGCGCCGTGGACGTCAACGGCCTCAAGCGCCTGCACCCCGGCATGGAGTTCCTCCAGAAGCCCTTCGACATCCGCGCCCTGATGAAGCAGGTGCGCAAGGTGCTGGACGCGCACCGCGCGCGGGAAGGCTGAGGCACGCGCCATGTTCCACCTGCTCAAGCTGGGCCCCGTCCCCCTCTCCCTCGGCACCACCGGGGTGTACCTGCGCATCGGCGAGGCGGGCGACCCGTCCGCCCCCGTCTTCGAACAGGAGGACGTCGCCGGCCTCCGCGCGCTCCTCGCCGGGGTGGAGGACCCGTCCCAGGTGCGGTGCGAGCCCGCGCTCGCGGACGCCGCCGCGCAGCTGGGCCTCGCCGTGGAGCCGCCCCCGCAGGCGGCGCTCTCCGCGCGCGCGGCCATCGCCACGTTCCTCGCGTGGGGCCAGCGCGGCCTGTCCGGCCTGGGCTCGGACAAGGCGCTGCTCTTCGTCCAGGCCTCCACGGAGTACTGGGACGCGAAGCCCTGGCTGCACTGGGATGACGGCCAGCCCTTCGTCGTGGACGTCACCGGCGCGCACGAACACACCTACGAGGGCTGCGTCTTCTACGCCGACGACGGCCTCACGGGCCTGGCCCTCTATGAGCGGCCCGGCGCGCTGGCGTGGCTGCTGGAGCTCCAGGTGCACGGCCAGACGGAGGAGGCCAAGGCGCTGCCCGCCATCGCCGTCTCGCTGGAGGCCACCCCCGCCTACGCCGTGGACGCCCTGGCCGCCGCCGGCCGCGTGCCCCGGCTGCCCCTGCCCCTCAAGTCCGGCCCGCAGGGCGTGAGCGTCCCCTCCAGCCTGGAGGCCCTCATCCTCGTGGCCGCCCTGCGCGCCGTGGCCCGCGTGTCGCCGGAGCAGCCCGTGGCCATCAGCAGCATGGTGGCCGGCGAGGCGCGGATGGACGTCCGGGTGCGGGCCCCGCCCCCGCGCGTCCGCAACTAGGCGGAATCAGGGGCCGCCAGCCATGACGCACCCCGCGCAGGCGGGGAGACGGGCTCGTGTGAGACTGTGAACAACCGCTGCGATGGAAAAGGTTGATTCACAAAATACCTGGGTCCATAGGTGGAGGCGTGACCGACGCCGACCTCACTCCCCGGGTCCAGCGCTTCATCACGACGCACATCGATTCCATCGAGAAGCTGGAGGTCCTCCTCCTGCTTCGGGCCCGGACGGACCGGGTGTGGACGGCGCCGGCGGTGGCCCTGGAACTGCGCATCACCGAAGCCTCCGCGGCCCGCCGGCTGGAGGAGCTCAAGGCGGCAGGGCTGCTCGTCCAGGATGGGAGTCCGGGCGAGGCCTTCCGCTTCAGCCCCGCCCAGTCGGATGACGTGAAGTCGGCCGCGGAGCTGGCGGCCAGCTACGCGGGACGGCGCGTGAGTGTGATTTCGTTCATCTTCTCCCGGCCGATGGACCGCGTGCGGGGCTTCGCGGACGCGTTCGTCTTGAAGCCGGACAAGGATGGCAAGGGCCATGGCTGAAGCGGTCTACCTCCTGTGCGCGTTGACGAGCGTGACGTGCGCGGTGCTGTTGCTGCGCGCGTGGCGGCGCACGCGGATGAAGCTGCTGCTCTACAGCGGCCTGTGCTTCAGCATCTTCACCGTCAACAACGTGCTGCTCTTCGTGGACCTGGTGCTCATCCCCGACCAGGACCTGTCGCTGGCGCGCACGCTCACGTCGCTCGTGGCCAGCGGCGTGCTGCTCTTCGGCCTCATCTGGGACGTGTCCTGAAGGACGGCACGCCATGATCAAGCCCCTGCTCGATGGCGCGGTGATGATGGCGTACCTCGCGTGCGCCCTGTTCTTCCTGCGCTTCCACCGTCAATCCAAGGACCGGCTGTTCGCCCTCTTCGCGCTGGCGTTCGCGCTGATGGGGCTCAACAACCTGCTCACCGTGCTGGTGGGCCCCAGCCTGGACGAGGAGCGCCGGCACTACCTGTACGTCGTCCGGCTGTTCGCCTACCTGCTCATCCTCGGAGCCATCTGGGACAAGAACCGGGCGGGGCGTAGCGCCGGGTGAGATGTTGTGATTCTGGGAGGAGTCACACCATGGCGGATGCATCGCTTCCCCGTTTCACCCCGCGCCGGGCCTTGGGGCGCACGGGCTTCACCGCGACGGCGGTGGGTATTGGTGATCTGGCGGACCGGACGGTGCCGCGCGAGCAACTGGTGGCCACGCTGCGCCGCGCGCTGGACGCGGGGCTCAACGTCATCGACACCGCGCCCGGCTACGAGGACGGCCTGAGCGAGGAGGTTGTCGGCGAGGCCCTGCGCGGCCGGCGCGAGGGCGTGTTCGTCATCGACAAGGTGGACGTGCTGGACGCGCCGGTGGCGCCGCAGGTGGAGGCGAGCCTCGCGAGGCTGGGCCTGCCCTCGGTGGACCTGTTCGCGCTGCACGCGGTGCGGTCGCTGGCGCAGTGGGAGGAATTGGCCCGGCCGGGTGGGGCGATGGAGCAATTGGAGGCGTGCGTGGCGAAGGGCCAGGCGCGCTTCCGGGGCATCTCCTGTCACCACCCGGACGCGCTGCTGGCGGCGGTGCGCTCCGGGCGGTGTGACGTGGTGATGTTCCCGCTGGGCCCGTTCGTGGACGCGCGCTACGTGGAGCAGGTGCTGCCCCTGGCGCGCGAGCGGGGCGTGGGCGTGGTGTCCTTCAAGACGTTCGGCGCGGGCAAGCTGTTGGGGGACACGGAGGGCTACGGCCGGCCGCTCCAGGCGCGTCCGCGCGGCAAGGTGTCCTCCGGCGGCGAGGCGCGGGACACGCCGGTGCTGCCGCACCTGTCCGTGGCGGAGTGCGTGCACTACACGCTCACGTTGGATCCGGACGTGATGTTGCTGGGCCTGGGCTTTCCCAACGAACAGGACGCCGCGCTGCACGCGGCCGCTGCCTTCCGTCCCCTGGACGCGGCCGCGCTCCAAGCGGTGCGCGAGCGCGCGCACGCGGCCATCCAGGACAAGGGCCCCGTGTGGTGGAACCCGCCCGCTTGAGGGCCCGTGTGCGCTGATCCGCGGCGAGCGGGCGGACGGGTTGGCTGGCGGACACTCGCCCCGAATCCGGGGGCCCTGGCGTCTTGTGGGCGGCGGGGGCCGTCATTATCCGAGCGACCTTGTGGTGCAGCGGCGCCGCCCTCGTGGCGCCATGACCCGTCCCTCCCATGCCCGAACCCTCTCACGAGCCTGCCTCCGAGCCCTCCAGTGAGCCTCGGCCGCCGTCCTTGCTGACGGAGGAGGGGGCGACGAACGAACTCCGACTTTCGGAAGCGGCCCCGGTAGGCGCGGGTGCGGAGGCCGCGTCCGGGCTCGCCTACGCGCTGCGGGAGGACGACACCGTGGCGGTGACGGTCATGGGCATGGGCGAGGCGGCGGAGAATGTTCCGTCCGGAGGCCGTACCCGGGAGGTGAGCCCTCCGTCTCCGTCCATGAGCCAGACCGTGGACGCCGCGGCCGCGATGCCCGGAGCCGCGTCCCCGCTCGTGGAGGAGGGGCGCTTCGCCTTCCTGGCCCGCGCGGGCGAGGCGCTGGCGTCGTCGTTGGATGAGCCCACGGTGCTGCGCCAGCTGGCGGACCTGGTGGTGCCGGGCCTCGCGGACTGTTGCGCGGTGGATCTCCTCACCGCCGACGGCACGGTGGTGCGCAGGGCCGCGGCGCACAAGGACCCCGCGCGGGTGTGCGACGTGTACGCGCTCGCGGAGCGCTGGCCCGTGCAGGTGAACGACCCCCGGGGCGTGGGCCGCGTGCTGGGCACCGGTGAGCCGTTCCTCCTGTCGGAGGTGTCCGAAGCCCGGCTCGACGAGGCCGTCGCCGCGGGAGACCTGCTGCTCGCCGAGCTCCGGCGCCTGGAGTGTCGCTCCGTGATGCGGGTCCCGCTGGAGGTGCGCGGCCGGGTGCTGGGATGTCTGTCATTGATTTCCAGCGCGCCCGACCGCCGCTACGGCGCGCGCGAGCTGGAGCTGGCGCGCGAGCTGGCCCGGCGCGCCGGGCTCTCCCTGGACAATGCCTTGCTGTACGGCGAAGCCCGTCAGGCCCAGGCGCGCACGGCGCGGCTCCAGGCGGTGACGGCGGCGCTGTCCCGCGCGGCCACCGAGGACGCGGTGGCGCAGGTGCTGGCGCGCGAGGTGTGGGAGGCCAGCGGCGCCATGCGCGTCGCGGTGCTGGGATTGGAGGAGGACGGCCGCCTGCGGCCCCTGCGCCTGCTGGGCTATCCGGACGATGCGCTGGGCCACTTCACCCGGCATCCGGGCGAGGAGGGTGGCCCCCCGACGGCGCGCCAGGACAGCCGACACGAGGCGGGGTGGTTCGCCTCGCTGGAGGAGTTCATCGCCCAGCACCCCCAGGATGCGCAGTTCGCGCGCAGCCTGGGGCCGGGCGCTCGCGCGGTGGTGCCGCTGTGGGGCGAGACGCGGGTGCGGGGGCTCTTGCTGCTCGCGTGGCCGGAGTCGCGCGCCTTCTCGTCGTCGGAGCGCGCCTTCCTGGAGGCGCTGGCGCACCAGTGCGCGCAGGCGCTGGAGCGGGCCTCCCTCTACGAGGCCCTGCGCGAGCGCACGGAGCGGCTGCGCCAGGCGCTGGTGACGGGCGACGTGGGCACGTGGCGGCTGGACCTGCGCCGCGGGCAAGAGGTGCGGGACGCGGCGCTCAACCACATGCTGGGGCTGCCCGCGGTGGAGTCCACGAACGACATGGGCGACTTCCTCCAGTACGTGCACCCGGACGACCTGGCCATGTTGGAGCCGGAGTTCGTGCGGCACCAGCTGAGGGCCCCCGCCGTCTTCGAGCAGGAGTTCCGCCTGGTGCGCCGCGACGGCGGCATCCGCTGGGTGCACAGCGTGGGTCAGTCCCTGACCGGGCCGGACGGGAAGGTGGCGTTCGTCACCGGCGCCATGGCGGACATCACGCGGCGCAAGGAAGCGGAGGAGCGGCTGCAACTGCTCCTGGACGCGAGCCGCGTTCTGGCGCTGCGCCTGGACGACGTGGAGCAGGCGCTGCCGGAGGTGGCGAAGCTGGTGGCGAACCACGTGGCCACCGGCTGCCTGGTGGACCTGGCGGAGCCGGACGGCACCCTGCGGCGGGTGACGGTGGCGCACCGCGTGCCCGCGCTCGAAGCGCGGATGCGGGCCTCCCTGACGGAGCCAGGCCGGGGGCCGGGGCATCCCGCGCTCCAGTGCTTCGCGTCGGGCGAGGTCTGCTTCGTCGCGCCCCTGGACGCTCCGCGATGCCTCGGGATGTCCGCGAGCGACGCGCACCGGGACCTGATGGACAGCCTGGCGCCCACGTCGGTGCTGTCGGTGCCGCTGCGCTCCCGGGGGCGCACGCTGGGCGTCATCACGCTGTTCACCGCGGGCGCGCAGCGCATGCTGGTGGCCGCGGACGTGACGATGGCGGAGGAGCTGGCGCTGCGCTTGAGCGTGGCGCTGGAGAACGCGCGGCTCTTCCACGACGCGCAGTCCGCGGTGCGCCTGCGCGACGAGTTCCTCTCCGTGGCGAGCCACGAATTGAAGACGCCGCTCACCAGCCTCATCCTCCAGCACAACCTGATTGGCCGGGGGCTGGAGGTGGCGGGGCTGACGGGGCCGGTGACCACCCGGCTGGCCACCGCGCAGCGGCAGGTGCTGCGGTTGACGGCGCTGGTGGACAACCTGCTGGACGTCAGCCGTCTGTCATTGGGCAAGCTGGTGCTGGAGCGCGCGGAGGTGGACCTGGTGCAGGTGACGCGCGACGCGGTGGAGCGGACGTCGGACCTGTTCACCCAGGCGAAGTGCCTGCTGCGGCTGGAGTTGCCGCGCACGCTCACCGGCCAGTGGGACGCGCTCCGGCTGGACCAGGTGCTGGTGAACCTGCTCACCAACGCGGCGAAGTACGGCGCGGGCTGTCCGGTGTCGGTGCGCGCGGGCCTCAACGCGGAGGACGAGGCCTGGGTGGAGGTCAGCGACGCTGGCATCGGCATTGAAGCGGACGCGCTGCCGCGCCTCTTCGGTCGCTTCGAGCGCGCCGTGTCGGACCGGCACTACGGCGGCATGGGCCTGGGGCTCTACATCAGCCGCCAGATCGTCGAAGCGCTGGGCGGCCGCATCGACGTGGACAGCCAGCCGGGGCAGGGCGCCACCTTCACGCTGCGGCTGCCCCGCGCTCCCCCGACGTCGTAGGGGAGGGCAGGGCGCGTCCGCTCAGTGCTGGGGCCCCTTGGGTGGAGGCCCTTCGCCTTCCAGCGCGCGGTGCTCGTCGTCGGTGAACAGGCGCGAGCGGATGAGGAAGCGCACGCCTTCGGGGGCTTCGACGGAGAAGCCGCTGCCGCGACCGGGCACCACGTCCACGGTGAGGTGGGTGTGGCGCCAGTACTCGAACTGCGAACCGGACATGTAGAAGGGCGTGCCGACGATCTGCCCCAGGTACACGTCCTCCTGGCCCACGCGGAAGTCGCCGCGCGGGAAGCACATGGGCGCGCTGCCGTCGCAGCAACCACCGGACTGGTGGAAGAGCAACGGGCCGTGGAGGCCCTGCATCTTGTGGAGCAGGGCCTGGGCGGCGGGCGTCACTTCGACGCGGGGGACGGGCATCCCTAGAAGAAGCCCATGGGCTTGGGGTCGTAGCTGACGAGCATGTTCTTCGTCTGCTGGTAGTGATTGAGCATCATCTTGTGGTTCTCGCGGCCGATGCCGGACTGCTTGTAGCCGCCGAACGCCGCGTGCGCGGGGTACAGGTGGTAGCAGTTCACCCAGACGCGCCCGGCGTGGATGCCCCGGCCCATGCGGTAGGCGGTGTTGGTGTCGCGCGTCCACACGCCCGCGCCCAGGCCGTAGAGCGTCTCGTTGGCCTGCGCGAGCGCGTCCTCCGCGTCCTTGAACTTCGCCACCGCGACGACGGGGCCGAAGATCTCCTCCTGGAACACGCGCATCTTGTTGTGGCCCTCGAAGATGGTGGGCTCCACGTAGAAGCCCTCCGCGAGCGCGCCGGGCAGCGCCTTGCGGCCGCCGCCGATGAGCACCTTCGCGCCCTCCTTCTTCCCGATGTCCAGGTAGGAGAGGATCTTCTCCAGCTGATCATTGGACGCCTGCGCGCCAATCTGCGTGGCGGGGTCCAGCGGGTTGCCCTGCACGATGCGCTTCGTGCGCTCCACGGCCTTGTGCATGAACTCGTCGTAGAAGCGCTCGGCGACGAGCGAGCGCGACGGGCAGGTGCACACCTCGCCCTGGTTGAGGGCGAACATGGCGAAGCCCTCCAGCGCCTTCTGGGCGAAGTCGTCGTCCTTCGCGAAGCAGTCCTCGAAGAAGATGTTGGGGGACTTGCCGCCCAGCTCCAGCGTCACCGGGATGAGGTTCTCGGACGCGTACTGCATGATGAGGCGACCGGTGGTGGTCTCACCCGTGAAGGCAATCTTGGAGATGCGCCGGCTGCTCGCGAGCGGCTTGCCCGCCTCGATGCCGAAGCCATTGACGATGTTGAGGACGCCGGGGGGCAGCAGGTCGCCCACCAGCTCCGCGAACTTGAGGATGGTGACGGGCGTCTGCTCCGCGGGCTTGAGGACGATGCAGTTACCGGCGGCGAGCGCGGGGGCCATCTTCCACGCGGCCATCAGCAGCGGGAAGTTCCACGGGATGATCTGCCCGACGACGCCCAACGGCTCGTTGAAGTGGTACGCGACGGTGTGGTCATCCAACTGGCTGAGCGACCCTTCCTGCGCGCGGATGCACCCGGCGAAGTAGCGGAAGTGGTCGATGGCGAGCGGCAGGTCCGCGGCGAGACATTCACGGATGGGCTTGCCGTTGTCCCAGGACTCGGAGACGGCGAGCATCTCGATGTTCTGCTGCATGCGGTCCGCGATCTGGTTGAGGATGTTCGCGCGCTCCGCGGGAGGCGTCTTCCCCCAGGCGTCCTTCGCCTTGTGGGCGGCGTCGAGCGCCTTCTCGATGTCCTCGGCGGTGGAGCGCGGGACCTCACAGAAGGGGCGTCCGGTGACCGGGCTGACGTTCTCGAAGTACTGGCCCTTCACGGGCGGCACGAACTGACCGCCAATGTAGTTGCCGTAGCGGCTGAGGTACTGGACCTTGCTGCCCTTCTGACCCGGTGCTTCGTAGACCGTCGACATGGGCGACTCCTGCGGGGGTTTTGAAGACGAACAGACGATAGGCAGGTGACGCTTCGCGTTACGTGTCGAAGAGTGCCTGTCAATGTCTGTTAATGATCGGAGTGGGGCGGGGGCAGCGCTGGTGAGGCACACATGGGGCCGGTCCGATACTCCTCTTCTGGGGGATGTCGGGGCGCTCAGGGCATGAGCCACGCTTCCGCCCCTCTCTTGCTTGGGGGGCATCCTGTCCGACTCGCCACGCACTCCTGCTGATCAGTCCGACTGGGCTCACGTGGATGAGCAAGGCCGGCCGCATCTGCTCCGGGAGCACCTGGAATGCGTGGGGGAGAAGGCTGCACGCTTCGCGCAGCGCTTCAACTCCGCGGAGTGGGCACGGCTTGCGGGACGGTGGCACGACCTGGGGAAGTACGTGCCGGCCTTCCAGAACATGATTCGTCGGGAGAACGGGCTGGAGGCTCACCTGGAGGAGGGGCCGGCGGGGCCCCGGGACCACTCCACTGCGGGGGCCCTCCATGCAAGACGCGTCCTGGGAGTGGACCTGGCAACGCCCCTGGCGTTCGTCATCGCCGGACACCATGCAGGATTGGCGGACGCGGAGGCATTGGCGGATCGGCTCACCCAGGAGTCCCGGCAGCGGCTGTATGCGCAAGTGCTGGAGCGGCCCGTTCCGGAGGACCTGCTGCGCGCGGAGGCACCTCCTTCGCTGCCTGATTTCCTGATGGGAGCTCCCGCCTCGCTCGTGCTGCGCAAGGCGTTGAGGCGGCGAATGGAGGTCTGGACGCGGATGCTCTTTTCGGCGCTCTGCGACGCGGACTTCATGGACACGGAAGCCTTCTTCGACGCCGGGCGCGCGGCCCTGCGCGTGGAGCCACCGCCCATCGCCGTCCTTCGCGACAGGCTCCAGCGCTACCTGGAGGAGATGCGCGAGCGCATCCGGGGGCAGGGGCCGCTGTCAGAGGTGAATCAGGTCCGCGCCGGGGTGTTGGAGGCATGTGTTGCGAAGGCAGTGGAACCGCCGGGCGTCTTCAGCCTGACGGTGCCCACGGGAGGTGGCAAGACGCTGGCGTCCATGGCCTTCGCCCTGGAGCACGCCGCGCGGCACGGGTTGGAGCGCGTGGTGGTGGCCATCCCCTTCACCTCCATCATCGAGCAGAACGCGGCGGTCTACACGCAGGCGCTCGGAGAGGATGCAGTGTTGGAGCATCACTCCGGCGGTGACCCGGAGCGTGAGACGCCGCGCAACCGCGTGGCGGCGGAGAACTGGGACCGGCCCGTCGTCGTGACTACGACGGCCCAACTCTTCGACAGCCTGTTCGCGAACCGGCCCGGCGCCTGCCGCAAGCTGCACCGGCTTGCGGGCAGCGTCATCGTGCTCGATGAAGCCCAGACGCTGCCTCCCGGTCTGCTGACGCCCCTGCTGGACATGTTGCGCACGCTGGTGTCCGACCATGGGGCGTCGCTGGTCATCTGCACCGCCACGCAGCCCGCGCTGGGACAGCGGCCCGGCCTGACCGAAGGCTTCGAGCAGGTGCGTGAAATCATTCCCGACCCCCGGGAGGCATTCCGGCGCCTGCGCCGCGTGCGTGTGCGCTGGCCTGTGTCGGAAGAGCCCCTGACACACGAGCAGCTCGCGGAGGAGCTGGCCGAGGAGCCGAGCGTGCTGGCCATCGTCCACCGTCGCGACGATGCCCGGCGGGTCTGCGAGGCATTGGACCGGCGGCTGGGGGACACGCGGACGTTCCACCTCTCCGCACTCATGTGCCCGGCGCATCGCAGCGAGGTGCTGCAGGAGATTCGCGCCCGGAGCGACAAGGGGGAGCCCGTGCGCGTGGTGTCCACGCAGTTGGTGGAGGCGGGCGTGGACCTGGACTTCCCAGTCGTCTACCGCGCCCTGGGCGGTCTGGATGCACTGGCCCAGGCAGCGGGTCGCTGCAACCGGGAGGGAAGGCTGGTGGGGCTGGGTGAGCTGCGGGTGTTCCTGTCAGCCACCGAGCCGCCGCCCGGGGTTCCGCGCACGGCGTTAGGCGTCACGCGTGCGTTACTAGGGGCAAACCCGGACCTGGACCTCTTCGACCCCACGTCGTTCGCGCCCTACTTCAAGCGCCTCTACGCGGCGAAGACGCTGGATGCCAAGGGGATCCAGGAGCAGCGCGAGGCGTTGCGCTTCCGGGAGACGGCAGCGCGCTTCCAGTTCATCGAGGACGACTGGTCCGCGCCAGTGGTCATCCCCTACGGCGATGCACCGGTGTTGGTGGCGGACCTGGAGCGGCACGGACCGTCGAGGGACCGGCTGCGCCGGTTGCAGCGCTACACGGTGAACGTCGCGCGCAGGCAACGGGACGACTGGCTGGCGAGGAAGTGTCTGCGCTGGGTGGCGGAGACGGTGGTGGTGATGGACGAGGCCCTGGGGAAGGCCCACGACGTGCGGCTGGGCCTGGTTCCCGAGCGCGTGGGGACGTGGGACCCGGCGGCGCTGCTGGTCGGCGGATGAACGCGATGCACAGGAGCGCGACATGAAAGTCCAGGAGAGCCGTGCCTTCCGCCTGCGGGCCCGAGGACCGGTGGCATGTTTCAGCCGGCCGGAGATGAAGGTGGAGCGCGTGAGCTACGAGGTGATGACGCCCTCCGCGGCGCGCGGCCTGCTGGAGTCCGTGCTGTGGAAGCCGGCCATCCGCTGGCGGGTGCATGAAATCACGGTGCTCGCGCCCATCGCGTGGACGAGCTTCCGCCGTAACGAAGTGAAGCAGCGCATGTCCGAAGGGGTGACGTTCTTCGCGGACGATCCGGACCGGCGAGCCCAGCGCAACACGGTGGCACTGCGCGACGTGGACTACGTGGTGTCCGCCTCGTTCCGCATGACGGAGAAGGCCGGGCCGGAGGACAGCGTGCGCAAGTTCGAGGAGATGTTCCAACGGCGGCTGGAGAAGGGGCAGACGTTCCAGGCGCCCTACTTCGGATGTCGCGAGTTCGTCGCCGCCGTGGAACCCGCGCCCGAAGAGGTGCGGCCCTTCCAGCCGGAGGTGGACCGGCCGCTGGGGCTGATGTTCTACGACTTCGACTACCGCGAGGACGGGGTGGTGCCGCTCTTCTTCGAAGCGCGCCTCGCGGGAGGGCGGTTGGTGGTGCCGCCACGGGAGGACGTGCTCAAGGCGCACGCCGGGACAGGGGAGGGCGGGCGATGATGCTCCAGGCGCTGAATGCCTATGCCCGGCGTGAGGGATTGCTGGAGGACCCGGACGTCGAACTGCTCTCGGTGGACGCGCTCATCGAGGTGGCGGACGACGGACGCTTCCTGTCGTTGATGGAGACGGCGGACGAGCATGGGCGGGTACCGAAGCGAGCGGTGCCACGCATTCCCAAGCGGACCGTGGCCATCCTGCCCGGCTTCTTCGTGGACAACGCCAGGTACGTGCTGGGGTGGGGCGGAGACGCCGCGAAGGCGCGGAAGAACCCGGAGCGCGCGGCGGCGTTCCGGGCCGTGGTGGAGGCCGTGGCGAAAGAGACGAACGACCCGGGAGCCAGGGCGGTGGCCGCGTTCCTGGCGAAGCTGGACTCGCAGTTGCCCAGGCTGTTGAAGCAGCGCGCGGAGTGGACGGGCGAGGAGCGACTGGTGTTCAGCTGGTCGGGGGATGACGGAGGGCTCGTCCATGAGCGTCCCGCACTGCGTGAGGCCTGGGCTCGGAAGCGGGGGGCGGAAGCGCAGGGAGCGGAAGACGCGACGCGGATGCGGTGCCTGGTCACGGGGGAGGTGGGACCGGTGGCACGCCTGCATCCCTCCATCAAGAACGTGCCGGGCGCGCAGTCCTCCGGGGCGGCGTTGGTGTCCTTCAACGAAGAGGCGTTCTGCTCGCACGGCCTGACACAGGGAGAGAACGCGCCCATCTCGCGAGCCGCGGCGGAAGGGTACGCCACGGCGCTCAACCACATGTTGTCGCGCGACGCCACGCGGCGCTACCGGCGTGGCGTGGCGCTGGGAGAGGGCGCGGTGGCGGTGTTCTGGACGCGCGAAGCGGATCCCGTGGTGGACACGCTGCTCAACGTGCTCGACCCCGTGCAGACGCAACAGGCGGTCCACTTCGCGGAAGCGCCGCTGCGCGGACTGGAACCGGGGAAGTTCGATGCGACGCCCTTCTACGCGCTGACCCTGGGAGGGAATGCGGCGCGTGTCGTGGTGCGTGACTGGCTCGAATCCTCCATCCAGGACCTCAAGCACAACGTGCTGCGCTATTTCGAAGACCTGCGGCTCGTGGGAGGCCGGGGCCGCCCCCTGTCCGTCTGGCAGTTGCTGCGCGCGGTGGAGCCTCCGGGACGTCAGGGCAATCCGCCCGGCCTGGCCGCGAAGCTGCTGGGCGCGGCGCTGGGCCCGAGGCCGTTTCCCCGCGAGCTTTTGTCCGCCGCACTTCGCCGGCTACGTGTCCCGGAGAAGGACGACGCCCCTGCCTTCCTGCTGCACGCGCGTTGCGCGCTCATCAAGGCCACGCTGCTGCGACTGCCGCGTGGCACCGCTGCTTCCCCGGAGGTGTCCGTGTCGCTGAGTCCAGACAGTCCCGAGGTGTCGTACCAGTTGGGCCGGTTGTTCGCGGCCCTGGAGAGGCTCCAGTACCTCGCGCTGGGAGACGTCAACGCGAGCATCAAGGACCGCTACTTCGGCGCGGCCATGGCGAACCCCGGCGTGGTGTTGCCCCGGCTGGTGCGTTTGTCCACGCACCACGCCGCCAAGGCAGAGCGGGCCGGATGGCTGGAACGACTGATGGGGCAGATCATGGGCCAGTTCCCCGCCAAGACGTGGCCCAGCACGCTGACCCTGGAGGCCCAGGGGCTGTTCGCCGTGGGCTACTACCACCAGCGCGAGGAGTTCTTCCGCAAGGCCCCACCGGCCGGCGCCCCCGCTGTCGAGTCCTGAAACCGTTCCGCGCCGGTCACGCAATCCCATTCCCCTGGAGTGCACTTCCATGTCCGAAATCAAGAACCGCTATGACTTCGTCCTGTTGTTCGACGTGAAGGACGGCAACCCCAACGGCGACCCCGACGCGGGCAACCTGCCACGCTTCGACCCGGAGACGGGCCACGGTCTCGTCACCGACGTGTGCCTCAAGCGTAAGGTGCGCAACTACGTCCAGCTCGTGCACTCGAATGCGGACGGCTACGACATCTACGTGAAGGAGCGGGCGGTGCTCTCCGCGCTCCATGCGGAGGCGTATACCCGCCTGGGCCTGAAGAACCAGGCATCTGGCGATGAAGCGAGCGCCGAGCCCGTGAAGGCGGAAGGCAAGAGCAAGGCGGAGAAGAAGCCGCGCAAGGCCACGGAAGGAGACGTGGTGCGCAAGGTGCGCGACGAGATGTGTCGGCGCTACTTCGACGTGCGGACCTTCGGGGCGGTGATGGCCTTGAGGGAGGCCAATGCGGGGCAGGTGCGGGGGCCGGTGCAGCTCACGTTTGGGCGCTCGCTGGACCCCGTGGTCGCAGCCGAACACACCATCACGCGCATGGCGGTGGCGACGCAGAAGGAAGCGGACAACCAGGGCGGTGACAACCGGACGATGGGCCGCAAGACGACGGTGCCCTACGGGCTGTACCGGGCACACGGATTCGTGTCACCCGCGCTGGCCCGGCAGACGGCGTTCGGGGAAGCGGACCTGGAGCTGTTGTGGAAGGCGCTGGTGGAGATGTTCGACCATGACCGGAGCGCGGCGCGCGGGCTGATGGCCACCCGGCGGCTGCTGGTGTTCCGGCACGCGAGCGAATTGGGCAACGCGCCCGCACACAAGCTGTTCGACACGGTAGGCCTGCGCCGCAAGGACGAAGCAACGCCGCCGCGCGACTTCTCCGACTATGCCCTGAGCGTAAGCAGCGTGCCGCCAGGCGTGGAGGTGGTGGAGCTGGGGGGATGAGCGGTGGGGCAAGCAAAGCCGACTAACGCGCTGTTGTCCTTCGGTGATGCGCTGCTGGCGCGCGCCGGTGGCGGGGGGACGTCCAAGTTCGCGTAGGGGAATTTCAGAATAAGTCGGAGACTTGGCGCGGGATGTGAACCCTGGTCCGGGCCTGGGTGAGCCGACAGCGGGTGGGGCGCGGGAATCGTCGAAACTTCTTTGAGAATTTCATAGGTTGCGAACGGTAGCGTGGCTCCGCTCTTCGGAACGGAGCGTGGGTTGAAACTTCACGTCCGCGTAGACCGCGTCGTTCCCACTCCGTCACTCCGCGCTTCGGTGCTGAGCGTGGGTTGAAACTGCTCGGTGTTGACGTAGCGGCAGTGAAGCGTGGTCGCTCCGCTCTTCGGAACGTGGGTTGAAACTGGACGAAGGTGAGCGACATCGTCAACGAGACGAACGTCGCTCTGCTCTTCGGAGCGGAGCGTGGGTTGAAGCTGCGCCGCGCTGCCCACCACACCAGGACGGATTGGTCGCTCCGCTCTTCGGCGCGGAGCGTGGGTTGAAACCAGGCGCGGGAAGGGCACGGCATGACGGCCAACGTCGCTCCGCTCTTCGGCGCGGAGCGTGGGTTGAAACAGCCACTCCTCTACGATGTTGTCGACAATGGGTCGCTCCGCTCTTCGGCGCAGAGCGTGGGTTGAAATGTTGGGGGTTGGGGTCCGGCGGGCACCTCACACGGCGTCGCTCCGCTCTTCGGCGCGGAGCGTGGGTTGTAACTCCGTCATGGCCCAGCCGGACCTGCATCCCGCGGTCGCTCCGCTCTTCGGAGCGGAGCGTGGGTTGAAACGAGGCGCAGTTTTCCGTGGCCAACGGTGCCGCGCTGTCGTCGTCCGCTCTTCGGAGCGGAGCGAGGGTTGAAACTTCGCCTCGGTGGGCGGGGTGGATAGGGCGGCGTCGCTCCGCTCTTCGGAGCGGAGGTGGGTTGAAACTCGATCAGCATGCCCTGCCGGCCGATGGCCTTGGGGTCGCTCCGCTCTTCGGTGTCAGGGGCCGGGTCAACGGACCGCATCCGGGTCGGCCAAGCGGATCGCGACTCCTGATCGCTTAGGACTGGCCGCTTGCGGCCGGTTGCCCTTTGCCCGCGCGCGGAGGGAGGGTCAAGGGCGAAGAACCGTTCAGGTTTCGGCGTAGCCGACCCTTGACGCCCCCGAGCACGCGGGCTGGTCGAACTGATCGGGACTGCGATCCGAGGAGGTGACCCACGAGCGATCCGATGGGGCGGCCCATGACACTTCGGAGCGGAGCGCGGAGCGTGGGTTGAAACTGGAACTGCTCCAGGCCGCTGATGACGACGGGCGTCGCTCCGCTCTTCGGCGCGGAGCGTGGGTTGAAACCACTACCAGCCGCTCGGCACCGGGAAGACGTACAAGGTTGCTCCGCTCTTCGGAGCGGAGCGTGGGTTGAAACATGGCAGGGGAGGCCAACCGGAAGGCGTGCGGCAAGGTCGCTCCGCTCTTCGGAGCGGAGCGAGGGTTGAAACGAGGTCGGCATCTGGCGCTAGGTTAAGGTTGCTCCGCTCTTCGGAGCGGAGCGTGGGTTGAAACCTCGGGGGCCAGGACGCTGCCGCCTTGACGCGGCGTCGCTTCGCTCTTCGGAGCGTGGGTTGAAACGCGCGCTACCGCGAGGCTGGCCATGGACGTCCCGGGTCGCTCCGCTCTTCGGAGCGGAGCGTGGGTTGAAACAGCAGCTCGGCGGACACCTGCTCAGCACTGGCCGCGTCGCTCCGCTCTTCGGAGCGGAGCGTGGGTTGAAACTCTTCCCTTAACCCCTTCTCACCCCGGAGTTCCGAAGTCGCTCCGCTCTTCGGAGCGGAGCGTGGGTTGAAACAGCCGGGGGGTATCGAGCCCTTCCACCACTACGGTCGGAGCGGAGTATGGGTTGAAACTCCAACAACTGCGTCGGCGACAGGTTGCTGCGCAGTCGCTCCGCTCTTCGGAGCGGAGCGTGGATTGAAACCGGATGAAGCTCAGCGAGGCCCTCGAATTCGGCAAGGTCGCTCCGCTCCTCGGAGTGTGGATTGAAACCAGCGCACCAACCCGATGGGCACGCGCCTCAAGATGTCGCTCCGCTCTTCGGAGCGGAGCGTGGATTGAAACGCGGAGGGCGCCTCAACCGACGAGGACGGGAGGTGAGCGGAGCGTGGGTTGAAGCATCTCGCTGGCGCGAGCGGATGGGGCGAACAAGGTCGCTCCGCTCTTCGGAGCGTGGGGTGAACCGCCGCACGGTGCGCACTCTGGACCTTGGGGCGGCATTCGCCTCGCTCTTTGGAGCGGAGCATGGGTTGAAGCTTGGGCGACGCCAGCGACAGCTCCATCCGCATGTTGTCGCTCCGCTCTTCGGAGCGGAGCGTGGGTTGAAGCCAGGGCGTCTGCGCGGAACAGCTCCTCGACATGACGTCGCTCCGCTCTTCGGAGCGGAGCGTGGGTTGAAACTCTCCCTTCGCGGGAAATTGCCCGGAGGCTATGAGTCGCTCCGCTCTTCGGAGCGGGGCGAGGGTTGAAACGCCATCAGCGCGCCTACCAGCACCCGGGACAGAGGTCGCTCCGCTCTTCGGAGCGGAGCGTGGGTTGAAACAGCTGGATGTGCCCTGGTTTCTGCACCAGTGGCCATGTCGCTCCGCTCTTCGGAGCGGAGCGTGGGTCGAAACCGGTAGAGCCCCGCCTCTAGATAGTTCCGCATGGTTGCTCCGCTCTTCGGAGCGTGGGTTGAAACTCCACAAAGTCGAGCTTGCCCGCTGTGGTGGCCATATCGCTCCGCTCTTCGGAGTGGAGCGTGGGTTGAAACTTCGCAAAGAAATCGAAGGATCGTGCCCTTTCTGTCTGAGTGGAACGTATGTCGGTGGTGACCTCTCGTCGCACCTGCCGCCAGGGCCATGCGGAGGGCCGGGCAGGCGCAACCCAGGGCCGAGAACCTCGCCACGCTCACACTCAACCCCCAAGTCAATCCCTCCCCTGGGGAATGGTGAGCGCCCTCCGCCCTGACGGACGCTGCCTGTCAGGAGGAAGGCATGGCACTGCGTTGGGGGACACTGCTGCTCTTGGGGCTCTTGCTGGCCGGCTGTTCAACCACCCGGGTTGTGCGTTTGGACACGGGTCAGGGCAGGCCCGTCGTCTACACCCCGCCCTCGAATGTGAAGCCCGTCCCGGTGGACGAAGACGCCTTCCACGCGGTGATGTCCCAGCTCGTCCTGGGCCTGCACTTCAACCTCCGCTCCGAAGCACCTCCACGCTCCCGCTTCCAACTCGCGTCGTGGGAAGGCGAGGACGACGCGCCGCCGAACACCTCTGGACGGGACTACCGCGCCTGGTGCGAGCGACAGGACAGCCCTCGCGAATGCCTCACGCTCCTCGGCGGGGGCCTGCCGCTCCTGGATGGCCAGGGACGGCGGGAACTCGCGCTCAGCTTCGCCTGGGATGGCGTCTGGGACGGCGCGCAGGACGCGGTGCGTGACGTCACCAACCCCCTGGTGCTCAAGGCGATGATCACCTCGGCGCTCGCCGCGTACATGGTCATGCTCGTCGTGCCAGAACCCGTGACCAAGGTCGTGGCGCTCGCGCTCACCACGTACCTCGTCGCCTATCTGGGCCTGGAGGTGTTCTTCAACCTCATCGACGGCTGGCAGCGCCTCACCCGGGACTCCGAGCGCGCCGTGTCCTTCGACGAACTCGAGGACGCAGGCCGCCGCTTCGGCAAGGTGATGGGCGAGGACGGTGCCCGCGTCATCATCCTGGCGCTCACCGCCGCTGTCGGAGGAGGCGCCTCCAATATCGCGTCCAAGGGCCCCCTGTTCCCGGGCTTCGCGCAGGCGACCCTCGCCGCGGAGACCAACGCCGGCATCCAGCTCTCCGCCGCGATGGCGGGCGGCATCCGCTCCATCTCCATCGCGGAAGGCAGCATGACCGTGGGACTCGCTGCCAACGCGGTGGCCATGTCCGCGCGGCATCCCGGCGGAGGCGGAGGCACCCACGTCCAGTCCCGCCTCACGGGACAGCCCTCGCGACCGGGCCCCAATGACAAGCAACCGGAGAACCTCCGCTCCATCGCTCGGGAGAACGAGTCCGCCCGCACGCTCGCGGAGCACGGCTACTCCGTGGAGCAGAACCCACTGCCTCCCGGCAATGGCACCCGGCCGGACTACCGCATCAACGGCGAGTATTACGACTGCTACGCCCCGACGACCTCCAAGCCGCGCAGCATCGCGGACACCCTGGCTGGCAAGGTCGAACGGGGGCAGGCCGAGCGCTTCGTCCTCAACCTCGACGACAGCGCCGTGGGCCTGGCGGCCCTCCGTCAGCAACTCACCGAGTGGTCCATCTCCGGTCTGCGCGAGGTCCTCGTCGTCCAGCGCGGCACCGTCCACCGCCTCTTCCCCTGAAGCACGACTAGGATGGGAGCCCGCATGGGTCTGGACTACAGCCTCTCCGTGTCGACCGACCTCACGCCCGCGGCCGCGTTGAAATTGCTCGCGGAGCAGGGCCCCCTTCCGTGGGAGGACGCCACGCACCTGGGCGCGCCCGGCTGGACCGTGGGCGTCAGCATCCCCGGTGCCCGCTCCCGAGCCCTCTGGCACGAGGCGTTCCACTTCCACCCCGACCTCTCCGTTGGCTTCCGTTACGCCTCCAACCACGACTTCAGCGCGTTCACGCGACTGCTGCTGCGCGCCGCGTTGATCCTGAAGCCGCACTGCCGCGAGGGTGTCCTCCTCTTCAACGGAGAGCACATCGTCCTGCGCTGGAGTGGAGACCCGCTCGTCTTCAACCAGGACTGCTGGCCCTGGGACGACGACGCGTGGCTCCAGGCCGAAGTGGGCCGCCCCGTGGAGCGCCGCAGCCTTCCATCCCCGCTGCTGTAGCCCCCGCATCCCGCGTCCCCACCGCACGCATCCCGCGTCCTGCCAGAAGCACGGGAAGCCCCGGCATCCATGCGGGACGCTTCAGCCCCGGGGGCTTTTTCGGGCTTCAGCGCCGGGATGATCCGCGCGCTCCTCGGGGACGCTCAGGGCCTTCCTGGCGCGCGCCGTCAGAGGCGCAAACGCGGCTTAATTCGAGAGCGGACACAATGTTTTCCGCTCTTGATGCTCAGGTCAGCGCACACTGGAAACCCGCAGGGGCCCCTGTCATCTTGACCCCACCACATGACCCGGCAGGTCATTGAAGGGTGTGAAGGCGGAAGTCGCCCAAGGTCTGGCGGGTTGAACGTATTCAGGTGCAGGGCGGAAAACTGTTCCGTTCCGGGGCTGTAAAAACTCCCCGGTTCCGTGGGGTGTCTCGTGATGGGCTGGAGCGCGAGCCGCGTAGGAGTGTCGGGAAGTCGAAGCGGATCAACCGTTTGGCGCGGACGTCCGCGTGAACCCCCCATTCCCGGGTGCTGGCATACCGCTCGCATCTGCCGCTGACGCCGTTCCACCCCCGCTTCGCCTGCTCAGGTTCCGGTCCCCACCCGTGCTCGCACCGTCGTCCCCCACCTGCTCCTGCGGTCAGCCCCACTCCCCGGCGGAGGCGTGTCCCACGCTGCTGAGAGGGCTGGATTCCGGTGGCACCCTGCTCTACGCGGGGACCCCGCCGCCGGGTCCTGCCGGCGCGGTGGGCCTGACGCCTTCGCCGCTGTCGTCGCCCACGCCCGTCGTCCCGTCCCTGGTGGGCCAGGAGTTCGGCCGCTTCCGCGTGGTGCGCGAGCTGGGCCGCGGCGGCATGGGCACCGTGTTCCTCGCGGAGCACACCCTCATCCAGAAGCGCGTGGCCATCAAGGTGCTCCACGCCCACCTGGCGCAGGCCCCGGAGCTCGTGGCGCGCTTCCTGTCCGAAGCCCGCACGCTCACGCTCGTGCAGCATGAGAACGTCGTCACGCTCTACGACCTGGACTCGCGCGACGGGCGCCCGTACCTCGTCATGGAGTACCTGGAGGGGGACAGCCTCGCGCACTTCGCCCGCGGCCCCATGGACCCGGCGCGGGTGGTGGACCTGATGACGCAGGTGTGTGACGCGCTCGGCGCCGCGCACGCGCACGGCATCGTCCACCGCGACCTGAAGCCCGCCAACGTCTTCCTCGTCCCCGGCCCCGGCGGCCGGCAGCGCGTGAAGCTGCTCGACTTCGGCATCGCCAAGCTCCTGTCGCGGCCCGCCGGGGAGATGACCACCGAGGTGGGCGTCCTGCTGGGCACCCCGGAGTTCATGGCCCCCGAGCAGTGCGGCGACGGGCTGGTGGACGCCCGCAGCGACATCTACGCGGCCGGCGTGCTCGCGTACCTGCTGCTCACCGGCCAGGTGCCCTTCTACGGGCGCACCGCGGCGGAGATCCTCGTCGGCCACCTCCAGAAGGAGCCCGTGCCGCCGCACGAGGTGTGCCCCGCCGTGCCGCAGGCCCTGTCCAAGGTGCTGCTGCGCGCGCTGGCCAAGAAGCCCGAACACCGCTTCGCCTCCGCCGCGGAGCTGAGGGCCGCCCTGGAGTCCGCGCTCGCCCCGCCGCCCGCGCCCTCGCCCGCGGTGCCGCAGCTCACCGCGCTCCTGCGCGGCCCAGCGACTCAGGCCGGCGCCCAGGCTGCCACCCAGGCTCCCATCGAGCTGAAGGGCGAGTGGGTGGGCCGCACCGGCCTCTTCTTCCAACTGGCCACCCCGCCGCCCGTGCTCCTGTCGGATGTGTCGCTGGTGCTCCGGCTGCCCGGCGGCGATCTGCCGTGCACCGCCCAGGTGGTGCGCCACGTCACGGCCGAGCAGGCGCAGGCGTGGAACATGTCCCCCGGCTTCGGCGTGCAGCTGCGCGACACCGGCACGGGCTTCCAGGCCACGCTCACCCAGCTGCGCAACAGCACGCGTCCCTCGGCCCCGCAGGCCGCCGCGACCGCCGCGGTCGCCGCCATGCCCGCGCCGGAGGATCCGCAGGCGGAGAGCGTCCTGCAGGGCTTCCGCCGCCGGCTCGCCGGGGACCCGTACGCCGTGCTGGAGCTGCCGCGCGACGCCACGCTGGAGGCCGTGCGCACCGCGGCCCAGCGCGCTCGCGGCGCCCTGGAGCTCTTGAAGACGCGCCCGCTGTCGGAGGCCCAGAAGGCCCAGGTGGAGCGCGCCATGGAGCGCGTCAGCGGGGCGCTGCACACGCTGGGCAACGTGGAGCGGCGCGTGGAGTACGACGCCACGCTGGGCAATGTGGAGGGCATCGAGCGGTGCCTCGCCGCGGGCCTCACCGCCACCATGCTGGAGCAGTGCCGCCGCCGCTTCCTCGCGGGCAACACCGGCCGCGAGGGCCGCGCCGCCGTGCACCGGCTGTCCGGGGACGCGCTGGCGTCCGTGGGCCGGCTGGAAGAGGCGCTCGCCGCCTACGAGCAGGCCGTCCGCGCGGACCCTCTGGACCTGGAGGGGCTGAAGCGCTGGCGCTTCCTGCGCGCCCGGGTCCGCGGCACGACCGGCCCCCGTTAAGGTCGGTCGCCAAAGTCGGTCGCCAAAGTCGGTCGCCCGGCCACCGGCCACGCATCTGGACAGCGGTTGCCTTGCGTATGGGGGGGGAGTCCTCGTTAATCCTCTCCTCGCCCATGGCCTCCGAACCTGACGACAAGCTGCCGCCCCAGGGGCGGTTCAACCGACTGCGCAAGCTGGCGGGCCTCTCCATGCACGTGGGCTCGGAGGTGCTCAAGACGGGCGCCAAACGGCTCTCCGGCTCCAGTCCGTCGGAGTTCCTCAGCCTGGGCACCGCGGAGAAGCTGGTCGCCACCCTGGGGGAGATGAAGGGCGCGGCCATGAAGCTGGGCCAGGCGCTCTCCATGGATCAGGACCTGCTCACGCCAGAGGTCCGCCAGATGCTGGCGCGGCTGCAGAACCAGGCGCCCGCCATGTCCTACGCCCAGGTGTCCCGCGTGGTGAAGGAGGAGCTGGGCGCCCCGCCGGAGGAGCTGTTCCGCGACTTCTCCAAGGAGGCGCTGGCCGCCGCGTCGCTCGGCCAGGTGCACCGGGCGGTGCTCCACGACGGCCGGCAGGTGGCGGTGAAGGTGCAGTACCCGGGCATCGACGCGTCCATGGGCCACGACATGGACAACCTGGGCATGGTCGTGAAGACCGTCTCCAAGACGTCGCGGATGATGGACGGCACCGCCTACTTCCAGGAGTTCCGCGACGAGCTGATGCTGGAACTGGACTACCGCCGCGAGGCGAGGCTCGCCGCCGGCTTCGCCAGGAGCGTGGCGAAGCTGCCGGACCTGTACGTGCCGCAGGTCATCGAGGACCGGAGCGCGAGCCGCGTCCTCACGCTGGAACTCTTGGAGGGCCTGACGCTGAAGGACTGGGTGACGACGTCCCCGGACAACGACGCGCGCTTCCGCGTCGCGCGCCAGCTCATCCGCGCCACCTACGGCCCCTTCCTGGACGCGGGTGAAATCCACGCGGATCCGCACCCGGGCAACTTCATGGTGATGCCGGACGGGCGCATGGGCCTGTTGGACTTCGGCTCCATCAAGCGCTTCAGCCCGGGCTTCGTGGACTCCAACCGCCGCATGTTCCACCAGGCGCTGCGCCTGGAGACGCTGGACGTGCTGGGCCTGTGTCGCGAGGTCGGCTTCACGGTGGAGCTGCCGGAGCCGGAGGCGGAGGCGCTCTTGCGCGAGGTGCTGCACATCGCCGGGCGGCCCATGCGCGCGGCGCCGTACGACTACGGCACCTGCGACATCAACCGCGACATGCGCAACCACTTCACCCGCAACGCCGCGCGCTTCCTGCGCATCAAGCCGCCCCCGGAAGCGATGATGTTCTTCCGCGCCACCGGGGGGCTGGCCCAGAACCTGCGCCTGCTGGGCGCGAACGGCGACTTCCGGCAGGTGTTCCTGGAGGTCGGCGCGCTCGTGCCCGCGTAGTGGGCCGTGAGGGCCCGGGCGCCGTTACTTCGCGGGGGCCGCGGCGCCGCGGGGGCGCTTGTGCAGCCGCTCCAGCTTGCGCGCCAGGTCCGCGCCCTGGGTGCTCTTGGACAGGTAGCTGTCCGCGCCCGCGGCCAGCGCCAGCGCGCGCAGCTTGGCCTCGTCGGAGGCGGAGTAGAGGACGAAGCGCGTGTGCTCCGGGGCCTGCTGCCGCGCCAGGGCCAGCACCTTGTCGCCGCTGAGCGCGGGGATGTTCACGTCCAGCAGGACGATGTCCGGCGCCGTCGTGCGCACCAGGTTGGAGACCCCCAACGACGAGCGGTGCGTGCGCACCTCGAAGTTGTAGGACGACAGCGCACGCTCCGTCAGCGCGAGCTGGTCCGGGTCATCGTCCACGATGAGGACGCGAATCTTGGGCTCCGACGACATGGTGGCTCCCCCTGGAACCGACAGTTGGGATGCCCTGGTCACGTTGCCCCAGCAACCAGCGACCCGGACACCCCTCCAGTATCGCCCAGGCCTCTCACGACTGACCAGCGTCCCTGGAATTTTCTGGAATCTTCCAGCTGAAAAGACGCCGCGCTCCGGCCCTTGGGTGGGCAATCCGCACTCCTGTTCCTAGCCTTGAAGGACAGCGAGGCCAGGAGGGCAGGCGCCTCCCGGCGAGGAGCCACCCATGAAGCCCGATGGCAGGACGCCGAAGCCGGACACGCGCGAGCATGCGCTGGAGGTCCGGGCGGACGCCCGGCGTCTGGAGGCCGCGGCGGCCCGGGCCCAGGCGGACGCCCGCGGAGCGCTTCGACGAGCGCGCCCGCGCGGCCGAGGCCAACGTGCAGCTCCTGCGCCGGGCGGTGCTGGGAGGGCCCTCGCCCGCCGCGTCCGCGACGGAGAAGGACGCGGCCGACGGACCGGAGCAGGTGAGCTGAGGCGGGGGGCGCGTCAGCGCGACTTCTTGCGCGCGGGGGCTGCCTTCAGCGCCGGGAAGGTGAGGGTGAACACCGCGCCCCCTTCCGGACGGTTGGCCGCGGTGAGCTTGCCGCCCGCGCGCGTCACCACGCCGTAGGCCATGGACAGGCCCAGGCCCGTGCCCTTGTTGCCCTTGGTGGTGAAGAAGGCCTTGAAGATGTTCGGCAGGTGCTCCTCGGGGATGCCGGTGCCCTCGTCCTCCACCGTGACCCGCACGGACTTGCCCGTCTTCACCGCCCGCACGCGGATGGTGCCGCCCTTTGGCATGGCGTCGCGGGCGTTGATCAGCAGGTTGATGAGCACGTACCGCAGCTCCATGGAGGAGCCCGACACGGCAGGCAGCTTCGCGGGCAGCACCACGTCCAGCCGAGGGGCCTGACCGGCCTTGCGGTGCTCGATGCCGCCCCGCGCGATGTCCACCGCGTCCCGGATGACGTCGCTGAGTTGGACGCGCTCCACGGTGGAGCTGCCCCGCTGGCGGGAGAAGTCCTGGAGGCGGCCCACGCGCTCCCCCGCGTCGGCGACGATGCGCGCCAGCGCGTCCAGGTGGTGCTGCCCCCGCTCTCCGGTGGCGGCCTCGTCGCGCTGGAGCAGCTGCAGCCGCAGCCGCATGGCGTTGAGCGTGTTGCGCAGGTCGTGCGCGATGCCCGCCGCCAGCTCTCCCAGGGCCCGCAGCTGCGCGCGCTCCATCAGCGTGGCGCGCGCCTGCGCCAGCTCTTCCTCGTCGCGTGCCTGGGCGCTGATGTCGCGGACGAGCACCAGCACCTGTCCTCCCTGGGGATGGGTGACGCGCTCGGAGCGCATCTCCAGGACCTGGAGCTGGGGGCCGCGCACCCTCCGGTAGCGCGTGACGCGCGCACCGCCTTCCTTCCGGGGCAGCACCGCCTTCGCCTCCGCCTCCGCCAGGTCGCGCAGGGCGGTATAGGTCGGGCCCTGGAGCCGACCCTCCTCGTCGCGCCGCCAGGGGCCCCGCTCCCGGCTCAGCGCGTGCCAGCGGGCGTTGGCCAGCACCACCCCGCCTTCGCGCAGCACGGCCAGGGCGCTGGCGCTCGTCTCCAGCGCCCAGCTGGACAGCTTGAAGGTGCTGACGTGCAACGTGGTGCGCTCGTCCAGCTTGTGCACCAGCGCTTCGTGCTTGGACAACAGCTCGCGGTACTTGCGCAGCAGCCCCGGACTCGCGCTCCCCGCGGCGACCGGAGACTCCGGCGGCTCCGGAGCCTTTGGCGGCTCCGGCGGCGGGCGCCGTGGGCTCATGCCTTCACCTTCGCACGCAAGAGGCGATTCTCCTCCTGGAGGGCCGTCGCCCGTGTCGTGTCCTCGAAGAGCACGATGGAGCCCAGCACGGTGGTGTCGGTGACGAGCGGCGTCGCCACCATGGTGGCGCTCCCCTTGCCTCCGTGCGGGAGCTGGTAGGGGATGCCCTCCAGGCGCAAGGTGCGGTTCTCCTGGAGGTGCCGGCGCAGCCGCAGCAGCAGCGAACGCTTGAGCGCGGGCACGTGCAGGGACCACAGCGTCTGGCCTACCGCCTCGCGTTCGGTGAGGCCCAGGAGCCGCTCCGCGGCCAGGTTCCAGGTGGTGATGCGCCCTTCGCCCTCCAACATCAGCACCGCCGCGGAGAGGGTGCGGATGATGGTGCGCTGGGTGAAGGCCAGCGAGTCCATCTCCAGCGTGCGGTGCGCCAGCTCGCGGTTGGTGGCGTCCAGCTCCGCGTTGGCGGACTGGAGCTCCTCGTTGGTCGTCTCCAGCTCCTCGTTGGTGGACTGGAGCTCCTCGTTCGTCGTCTGCAATTCCTCGTTGGTGGACTGGAGCTCCTCGTTCGTCGTCTCCAATTCCTCGCTGGAGGCGCGCAGCTCCTCGTTGGAGGACTGCATCCGCAGGTTGAGGGACTGCAGCTCCTCCTGCGCCGTCTGGAGGTCCTGCTCCAGGCCGCGCGTGTGCGTCATGTCATGGGCGACGTACACCAGGCCCTGGCGCTCACCGGCGCGGTCGCGCAGCGCGACGACCTGGGTTCGCATCGTCACGGGCTCGCCGCCCGGGCCTTCCATGAGCCCGTCGGCGGACTCGCGCTCGGAGCGGCCGGTGCGCACCCGGCGGCTCTGTTCGATGAGCAGGTCCCCGCCCAGCCCGCCCAGGCCCAGCCCGGCGAGCTTCTTGCCCAGCACGTCGCTCCCGTTGCGGTTCCACAGCCGCGCGGCGGCGCGGCTCCAGAGCGTCACCGTGCCATCGTTGTCCGTCGCGATGATGGGACAGGGCTGCGAGTCCACGAGGTTGCGCAGGGCGGGCCGCTCGGGCTCCGGGACGGTGGGCTCGATGAGGCGGGGCAGGGCCTTGGGTTCGGGGGGCAGCCGGTCCTGCGCCGTCGTCGTCACCTCCGCCTCGCCGTCCTTGCGGTAGATGCGCCGCGACAGGTCCACGGGCCGGAAGAGACGGGCCGCGAAGGGGATGAGCTCTGAGCGCCCCAGCACCATCAGGCCATTGCGGCGCAGGGCGAACTGGAAGCGCGCGAGCACCCGCTTCTGCAGGTCCGAGTCCAGGTAGATGAAGACGTTGCGACACAGCAGGAGGTCGATGCGCGACACGGGCGCGTCCGACACCAGGTTGTTCACCCCGAACACCACCGCGCGGCGGATCTCCTTGCGCACGGTGTAGCTGTTGCCCGTGCGCACGAAGAAGCGCGCCAGCCGCTCCGGGGAGACGTTTTCCAACTGGCTGGGGGCATAGACGCCGCGCCGCGCCGTGGCGATGGCGTCCTCGTCCACGTCGGTGCCGAACACCTTCAGCTCCGGGCCGGGATGCCCGGGGCCCAGCGCCTCCGCGGCGGCGATGGCCAGCGAGTACGCCTCCTCGCCCGTGGCACAGCCGGCGCTCCAGATGCGCAGCTCCTTGTCCTTGCGCTGGCGGATCATCTCGCCCAGGGACTGCTCGAGCGCCTGCCAGACCTCGCGGTCGCGGAAGAACGTGGTCAGCTTGATGAGCATGGACGAGACGAGCGTGGTGACCTCCACGGGGTCCCGCTCCAGCAGGGCCAGGTAGGCCGACCGCGTGCGGCACCGCGTGGCCTGCATTCGCCGCTCGATGCGGCGCTGGAGCGTGGCGCGCTTGTAGTTGCGGAAGTCGAAGTTCCGGACCTGCCTCACCTTTTCGAGGATGGCTTCGAGCTCGCTGTCGCGGGGGGCCTTGGACGCCATGGGCGAGGGCGTACCGCAGTGCCCCAGGTCCGGCAAGATCCGCTTACCCACCAGGGTTGGGCCCGAAGAGACCTCCGCCTGGGTTGTCAACCATGGGTCCCAGGGCCCATTCCAGAAGCTTCCCGCGGAGCTGCTGTCGCGCCTGGAGGACCTCCCTTTGCGTTCCCGGATCACGGTGCACGCGCTCGGTCGGGTGGTCGTCCACGGAGCAGCCCTGGACGTGGACTCCGCCCGTATCGTTGTCTTCCGATCTCCCGGCCGGCATTAGGGAGGGACGGCTCCGGGAGCTGTTTCACAAGAAGAAAGAGAACTGCTTTCATCAGGGATACCGCGCGGGGGTTGTTGTTGCCGACCGGCGGGAAGCCAAGGATGGAGTCATGGAATTGACTGCGGCGGGACAGGAAATCCGGGTGGCACTCCTGGAGGATCAGCTCCTCTTCCGGGAGAGCCTGGTGGCCCTGTTGGAGGGCGCGGGGATGAAGGTGGTGGCCCGGTGCTCGGACACCAACTCCTTCCTGTTCCAGGTGCGCGGTGCCGCGCCCCATGTCGCCCTGGTGGACCTGCGGCTGGAGCACGTGGGCCGCGCCGCGGTGGAGGACGGCCTGGTGGTGCTGAAGTACCTGCACGACTTCCATCCCCAGGTGCGTTCGCTGGTGCTGTCGGGGCACCATGAGCCGGCCATCGTGGAGCAGTGCTTCCACGCGGGGGCCGCGGGCTACCTGTGCAAGCTGAACGTGAGCTGCGATGAGCTGGTGCAGGCCGTGGGCCGCGTGGCGCGCGGTGAGCGGCTGCTGCCCATGGAGATGCTCCCGTCCAATGTCTTGCACCTGGAGGACTTCACGCCGTCGGGCTCCGCCCTGTCCCGGCTCACCCTGCGCGAGCGCGAGGTGCTGGGCTACGTGGCGGCGGGCGCGGACAACCTGAAGATCGCCGCGCACCTGGGCATCACCGAGCGCACCGTGAAGGCCCACCTGACGAACATCTACCGCAAGCTGGGGCCGGAGAACCGCGCGCAGCTGGCGGTGCTGGCGTGTGAGCTGGGCGTCACGCGCCCCGTGGTGGCGTGAGTCACGAAGGGCGGCATCCGCCGTGACGCGGAGGCCGCCCCTGAAACATCCGTGAAACACTCAGGGCGCTGGAGCCGGCGCCGCCTCCGCGTCGTCCTGGGGCTGTCCCAGGTATTGGAGGAACCACTCACCGGCGAGCTCCGCCACCTGCTCCAGCTCCGCGTCTTCCTGGAAGTGGTGCGTCGCGCCCGGGATGATCTCCATGCGCTTCTCCGCCCGGAGCTCCGCGTAGGCCCGGCGGTTGATGTCCAGGCCCAGCGCGTCCGCGCCTCCCACCAGCAGCAGCGTGGGGGCCCGCACCCGGGGGAGCACCGCTCCGGCCAGGTCCGGCCGGCCGCCCCGGGAGACGACGGCCTCCACGAAGTCCGGACGGAAGGCCGCGGCCGACAGCGCTGCGCCCGCGCCGGTGTGCGCGCCGAAGTAACCCACGCGCAGGCCGGTGGTGTGGGGCTCGCGTTGCAGCCACCTCGCCGCGCCCGCCATGCGCATGCCCAACAGGCCCATGTTGAAGCGAAGCTGCCGCGTGCGGCGCTCTTCCATCTCCTCGCTGGTGAGCAGGTCCAACAGCAGGGTGCCCAGCCCCATCGCCTGGAACAGCTGCGAGGTCTGCGCGAGCCGGGGACTCTGACGGCTGCTGTCGCTGCCTCGCGCCAGCACCACCACGCCCCGGGCGCCCGCGGGCACCGCCAGCCGTCCTCTCAGGAGGACGGCGTCATCCACCGGCACCATCACCTCGCGCTCCAGATGCGTGCGCGCCGCCGGTCTACCTCCACGGGCCTCGGGCGACTGCTGTGCCTCTTGCGTCCCGTGGTCCTGCCTTACCGCCCTCAACCCCGTCCCTGACCGGGGACCTGTCATACAGGCTCCTCCCGTCTGCGTTTGGCTGACTGCGACTGAGCGCAAGTTGAACACTGACGGGCCCTGCGTGACCTGTCTGAGGGTCCAGGCTGTCCGCCGTACGACACCTTTTCGCCGGGGGGAGAGGCGACCCGGCCGGATTTCAGGGCTTCGTGGCCACGACGAGCTCGAAGGGGCCGGGCCGCACGTGCGCGTGCGTGAAGCCCGCGGCGGTGAGCGCGTCCAGGTAGAACTCCACCTCGCGCAGCCGGCTTGAGCACGCGTCCACGCCGATGAGGAAGTAGGACCAGAAGAACTGGGCCGCCAGCCGCTCGGGGGTGCGGAACTCCTCGCAGATGAGCACGCGCCCGCCCGAAGGCAGCGCCGCGAACGCCGCCTGCATCAGCGAGCGCGCCACCTCCGCGGGCCAGTCGTGAAGCACGCGCACGAACGACAGCGCGTCGTAGCCCTGGGGCAGGGGCTCGCGCAGGAAGTCGCCGCCCACGAAGCCCAGCCGCGTCGCCGGCAGCCCCGCGCGCTCGCGCGTGCGCGTGACGAGCGCCTCGGTGGCGGGCAGGTTGTAGACATCCACGGACAGGGACGCGTGCTCGCGCAGCAGGTGCTCCGCGAGCGTGCCGTCACCGCCGCCCACGTCGAGCAGCCGAGCCCCGGAGGGCCACAGCGCGCCCGCGTGCGCGCGGAACGTCTCCAGGATGGGGCCCAGGCCCGCGGCCATGCTGGCCTCGAAGCCCTCCACCTGTTCGGGCGTGCGCGGAGGCCAGTCGAAGGAGGCCGCGGACATCGCGTGCTGACCGCGCAGGACTTCCGGCAGCCGGCCGTGCAGCGCCTTCCAGTCGTACTTCTCCCGGTCGCGCTCCAGCGAGCGCGGGCCCAGCACGGCGTCCGCCGCCGCGCGCAGCCCCGGCACGCCCCAATAGCGCGTCGCCTCCAGCGCGTCCGACGGCTGCTCGCGCCGCACGAGCCCCAGGCTCTCCAGGCAGTCGAGGAACTTGTACAGCCGCGTGGGCACCAGGCCGTGCTTCGCGGACAGCTCCCCCAGCGTCACCGGCCCGGGCTCCAGCGCATCCAACAGCCCCAGGCCCAGCGCCGTCTCCACCACGTCCAGCGCGCGCGCGCCGTTGAACAGCAGGTGCAGCAGGGCGCGCGGCGAGGCGGCCTCCCGCGACGGTGCCGCTGCTGACGGAGGTGACGGTGACGGGCTCGCGGCGCTCATGCGGCCTCCTTGCGCTGCTCGTGGACGAGGGCATCCATGAAGGCATCCACCTCTTCCAGCGTATTGTAGAAGTGCGGCGCCGCGCGCAGGTAGCCCCGGTGGCTGCAGATGAAGCCGCGCGCCACCAGCCGCCGCATCACGTCCACGTCACCCGGGAAGCGCAGCGCCACCACGCCGCCGCGCTGGTGCGGCTCGCGCGGCGTCACCACGTGCAGCCCCGCCTCGTCCGCCCGCGCCATCAGGCGGGACGTGAGCTTGAGCGAGTGCTCGCGCACCGCGGCCATCCCCACGCCCTTGAGCAGGTCCAGCCCCGGCTGGGACAGCAGCACCATCAGCGGCGCGGGCGTGCCGCCCATCATCCGCCGCGCGTCCGGCGCCCAGTCCTCCGCCGCCTGGAACGCGAGCGGCGTGGCCCCGGCGAGCCACCCGGTGGCGGCGGGCCGCAGCGTGGGCAGCAGCTCCGGGCGCACGTAGAGGAAGGCGGCCTCGGAGCCGCCCAGCCACTTGTGCGCGCCGCCCATGAGGAAGTCCACGTCCAGCGCGCGCACGTCCACCGGCACCGTGCCCACCGTCTGGTACGCGTCCGTCGCGATGAGCGCCCCGGCCGCGTGGGCCGCCTTCGCCACGCGCGCGACGTCCAGCACCGCGCCGGTGGCGAACGCGCCGTGCGACACGCAGACCAGCCGCGTGCGCTCGTCGATGGCGGCCTCCAGCAGGGCCTCGTCCACGCGGCCATCGCGCGAAGGCACCACCACCAGCTCCGCCCCGTAGCGCGCGAAGCCCTTCCAGATGAAGGGCACCGTGGGGAACTCCAGGTCGGTGATGACGACGCGGCGGCGCTCGCCGCTGAAGTCCAGGCACGTGCCCAGGCGCGACAGGTGCGCGCTCAGGTTCACGTCCAGCGCCACCGAACCGGCGGGCGCGCCAATGAGCCCCGCCACCCCGTCCGCGTACGCCTGCATCCGCGACAGCCACCCGTCCCAGGTGTCGTCGCGCCACGCGCGCATCGTGTTCCAGTAGTGCGCGAGCACTGCCTCCACCGCGCGCGGCATCGCGCCGGTGGAGTTGCTGTTGAGGTACGTGCACGTCTGGAGCAGGGGGTACTCCGCGCGAACGGCCCCCGGGAGCACCCCCCCGCTCACGGCTGGCTCCGCAGCTCCTGCGGGAAGGACGCGTGCGCGTGCATGGGGCAGCCACCCGCGCGGGCCTGCTCGCGCAAGTCGTCCGGCGCGCGGTGCACGCCCGTCGCGTAGCCGCCTTCGCGCTTCCAGCCCGCCGTCATCTCCACGCGCACGTCCCACAGCGCGCGGAACAGCGGCAGGGTCATCCGGCCCGCCAGCACCTGCGTGGGCAGCCCGTCCAGCGCCTTCACGGAGCGGTCCACGCCAATGGTGCGCCGCACCAGCTGGAAGTGCGCGAACAGCCAGCCCTGGAACCCCTCGTCCATGGTCACCAGGTTCTCACACACGTGCTTCAGGTCCTCGGGCCCCCCGGCCGAGTAGACCTGCAGCAGCGTCACGCCACGCCGCGCCAGCATCCGCTCCATCGCGGACTCCAGCCCCGTCGCCGCCAGGCGGAACGTGTTGTAGCCCGGCGACTCCTGCCCGCTGCCGTTGCCCAGGCTGCGGCGGATGACCTGGTACGAGTCCGGCGTCATCGTCTCCAGCACCGCCATCTCCGCGCTGATGCACTGGAGGATCTTCTGCACCCGCGCCAGCCGGGCGACGACGGCCCACAGCGCGTCGCGGTCCATCTCCGCCACCACCTCCACCACCTCGCGCGACGCCAGCTTCAGGTACAGCTCCTGCGACTGGTGGACGATCTGGAACATCAGCTCGTCGTGCGACACCCGCTCCGCTTCCGACGACTGCAACCCCAGCAGCGTGCCCGTCTGGAGGTAGCGCTCGTAGTCCAGCTCGCCCTTCCCGACCCACTTCTTCAGCATCGGGTTGAAAAGCGGCTGCGTCAGCTCGTGCTTCAGCTTTTCGGCGTGGCTGTAATCGGTCGACGAGTGCATGTCCCCTCCGGGAGGCGCAGGGAGTTTCGGAAGGTGGGTGGAATGCGCCCCAGTTCGGGGGGAACAGTGAGCGCGTAAAACTCTAGAAGCGACTACCTTACAGGTCTTTCTGTGGACTTCAAGTCAGCAGACCGCTCTGGTTATCACTTTCCGAGATTATTCTGGCACCGGGGGGATGGGTGACCCAGGGGGGCCGGGCGTACCCAGGGTGTGGGTTCGCCCGGAATCCCCGTCTTTCTCATCCCTCGATAGGAGAGGGATTCCGGCCCGGTGCGGCCGAGCGGGGCTTCAAGCGCATGGCGTTGAGCTTCTGGGCCAGGTCCGCGCCCTGAACGCTCTTGGAGATGTAGCCGTCCGCGCCGGAGGCGATGGCGAGCGAGCGCAGCTTGGCCTCATCCGAAGCGGAGTAGAGGATGAAGCGGGTGCCCGGGGGCGCGTACTGGCGCGCCAGGCCTACGACCTTGTCGCCCTTGAGGGCGGGGAAGTTCACGTCGATGAGCACGAAGTCCGGCTCGGAAGCGCGCACGATGTTGGACACGCCCAGCGCGGACGTGTGGGTCTGCACGTCGAACCCGTACGCACTCAGCGAGCGCTGCACGAGGTCGAGCAGATCCGGATCGTCGTCCACGACCAGGACGCGCGGTTTCGGTTCAGCCATGGGTTCTCCCTAGATACTGACGAATCGTCTCGATGAGCTGCTCGCGGTCCAGGGGCTTGGTCAGGTAGGCCGTGCAACCGGCCGCCTGGGCCTTGTCCTGGTACTCGCGTCCCGCATGGGCCGTGACGGCGATGACGGGCACGTTCTGCCCATCCGGCAACGCCCGGAGCCTGCGGGTGACTTCCCAGCCGTCGAGTCTCGGCAGGGACAGGTCCATGAGGATGAGGTCCGGCCCGTCGTTCTGGGCCCGCTCCAGGCCCTGCTCGCCGTCCTCCGCCTCGATGAGGTCATACATGCCGCCCAGGTAGCGGCGGACGATGTCGCGGTTCTGCTCGCTGTCCTCCACGTACAGCACGCGGGGCAGCTTCCCGGCGCTCGCGGCCCGCTGGGACATCAGGAGGCCCTTCGCCTGGGAGATGACGTCCTCCAGCGCGGTGCCGCCCTTGCGCACGAAGCCGGCGAAGCCGTCGCGCAGGAGCGTCTCCTCGTCGTGGGTGAGCGTCTTGCCCGTGAGCACCACCACCGGCACGGACAGCTTCTCCGCGCGCAGCCGGCGCAGGACCTCGAAGCCGTCCAGGTTCGGCATCATCAGGTCCAGCACCACCAGCGACGGCGGCGACACGCGCGCCTTGAGCAGCGCGTCCTCACCGTTGCGCGCCTCGTTGGTGGAGAAGCCCGCGCGGCGCAGGTTGCGACTCACCAGCTCACGCGTGGCCGCGTCGTCGTCCACCACCAGCACGTCGCCCGTGGCGGCCGTGGCGCCCGCGGAGGCGAGGCTCTTCTGCACCACCTCCACCAGCCGCTCCGGCTCCACCGGCTTCACCAGGTACTCGCACGCGCCCAGGCTGAAGCCGCGCGCGCGCTGCTCCTCCACCGACACGAGGATGACCGGGATGCCCGCGAGCGTGGGCTCGCTCTTGAGCTGGCTCAACACCGACCAGCCGTCCATCCGGGGCAGGTGGATGTCCAGCAGGATGGCCTGCGGCTTCAGCTCGCGCGCCAGCTTCAGCGCGGCGATGCCGTCATCCGCCGTCACGACCTTGAAGCCCGCGGGCTCCAGCTGCCCGGTGACGAGCTGCTGGATGAGCGGATCATCGTCCACCACCAGCACGGTGCTGCCCGGCCGCGCCATGGGCGCGAGCTTCAGCGCCACGTCCTGCACCGGCACCAGCCGCTCGGTGGCATGCGGGCTGTTGGCGCCCACGGTGGTGGCGAGCACGTCCGGCAGCCGTACCGTGAAGGTGGAGCCTCGGCCCAGCGTGCTCGTCACGTCCACGGTGCCGCCCAGCACGCGCGTCAATTCGCGCACGATGGCAAGCCCCAGGCCCGTGCCGCCCACCTTGCGCGTGGTGGAGCCGTCCACCTGGCGGAACTTCTCGAAGATGAAGGGGAGCTGGTCGGCGGGGATGCCCACGCCGGTGTCCTCCACCGTCATCAGCATCTCTCCGCCGCCGGAGCTGACCACCGTGAGCGCCACCTCGCCCGTGTCGGTGAACTTGGCCGCGTTGCTCAGGAGGTTGAGCATGATCTGCCGCAGCTTCAGCGCGTCGGTGCGCACCTCCTGCGCCTCCGAGTCCACGTGGACGGTGAGGGCCACGTCCTTGCCCTTGAGGTACTCCTTCACCGTGGCCATGCACTCGTCGGCCAGCTCCTGCACGTCCACCGGCTCGGTGACGACCTCCACGCGGCCCGCTTCAATCTTGGACAGGTCCAGGATGTCGTTGATGAGCGCCAGCAGCGTCTTGGCGTTCGTCTTCACCACGTTGAGGTCGCGCCGGCCGTGCGGCGTCAGGCGGCTGCCCTCCTCGCGCATCAAGAGGTCGCAGTAGCCGATGATGCCGTTGAGCGGCGTGCGGATCTCATGGCTGAAGTTCGCCAGGAACTCGCTCTTGAGGCGCACGGCGCCTTCGGCCTCGCGGGCGCGCTCCTCCTCGTTGCGCTTGGCGACGGAGAGCTCCTGGGCCAGCCGGTCCAGGTCCTCGTTCTGCTGACGGATGATCTCCATCTGCAGCGCGCGCTGCTGGTAGCTGGCGAGCGACCGCGCGGACACCGCGCGCGTCTTCTTGATCTCCTCCAGGCTGGCGGCGAGCTGCTTGTTGGCGGCCTCCAGCTCCTCCTTGGAGGCGCGCAGCATCTCCTCGTTCTGCTTGCGCGCGGTGATGTCGTCGGTGACGCCCATCACGAAGCGCGCGACGCCCTGGTCGTCCACGAGGGGAATCTTGCGCGTGGCGAAGATGCGGTCCTGACCATCCGCGCGGGCGACCTCCTCGAACGTCTTCATCTGCCGCGTCTCGAGGATCTCCGTGTCGACGGCGACGAACGAGTCCGCCTGCTCCTTCGGGAAGTAGTCGTGGTCCAGCTTCCCCAGCAGCCATTCCTTGGTGACCTTGAAGGCGTCCGCGAACGTCTTGTTGGCCACCACCAGCCGGCGCGTCTGGGCGTCCTTCACGAACAGCACGAAGGGCAGCGCGTCGATGATGTTGCTGAGCAGGTAGTTGGTCCGCTTCAGCTCCATGCCCGTCAGCTGGTGCTGGGCGCGCTCGGCGTGCAGGCGCAGCTCGCGCGCCACGACGAAGGGCAGGTGGCCGATGCGGTCCTCGGTGACGTAGTCGCGCGCGCCGGCCTGCATGGCGGCCGCCAGCATCCGCGTGCTCCACGTGGGGGTGCTCACCACGAAGGTGAGCTCCTGCCCGCGCTTCACCCACGCCGCCTGGATGCCTTCCCACGACAGGCCGGGCAGCTCCGAACCGGCGAGCACCAGCGCCCACGGCCGCGTGAGCGCCTGCTCCAGGGCCTGCACGGAGTTGGCCTCCTCGAGCGTGAGCATGGACAGGATGTCCTCACGCTCCAGCGCGTCGCGCATGGCGCGCGTCTCACGCTCGCTGCCCACCAACAGCAGTGCCAGGGTGTAGCCCAGGGGGGATTCCTGGGTCGCCACGTCGAACGGTTGGTTGGCCATGTCTAGTTGGAACCGAATGCCAGCACGGTCAGCGTGGTGTTGATGTGGAACCCCGAGTAGATCTCGAACTGCACGTTCATCCCAGCGGCGGACGGTGCGAGCTTCAGCGCTTCGGAGAGTTGGGGCACCACACCGGTGGCGTTCGCGTACCACATGCGTCCGCTGCAGTGGAACAGGAGGGCGGCCTGGGGGTTCTGCACGCGCCTGGGCAGCTCCTCCGAGAAGAAGTCCCGCGTCATGCCCGCCAGGTCTCCGGCCTTCATCAGGTCCAGCTCGCTGCCCTCCTCCAGGAGGTTGGCGAACAGGATGGAACCATCGTCCAGGGGGCGCCACGCGGCGCGGATGAAGTACTCCCGGCCCACCTTCAGCGCGGTGGGGCGCACGGCGAAGCCCTTGGGCTTGCCGAACTCCAGCTCGTCCGGGGTGACGCCCAGGATTTCGGCGTAGCGCCTGGCGGCGGGCTGCCCGTCGATTTCGAGCGCGCGCGTGTGCGTCTCATCCACCTTGGTGATGGTGAGCCGCTGGCCGGTGGGCACGTACCAGTGCGAGCGCAGCGCGGCCCAGGGGGCGTTGGTCTTGAACAGGGCCACGAGCACGCCGTCGCCGGCCACCTCGCCGTCCACGTGGATGAGCGCGGACTGGCGCGCCGGATCCGGCTCCGAGTCGCTGGCGCCGCCGCCCACGAGCACCAGCGTCTGGTTCTTCTCCAGGATGCCCAGCAGCAGCTCTTCCTTCTTGTAGCGGAAGCCGTCGTCAATCACGAGGCCGACATACCGGCGCGCGTCCAGGTCCTGCTGGCGCACGCCCAGCTCCTCGCACGCGCGCTTGATGGCCATGGCGCCCGCGGCGATGGCGTCCCCGGTGAGCCCGCTGCCCAGGCCCAGGCCCACCTCGAAGTCACCGGTGAGCGCGCCCAGCACCACGCTGTTGGTGTGGATGCCGTTGTTGTCCAGCTCCCCGGCCGTGGTGGCGCCCACGAGCCGGGTGTCCTTCGGGAGCCGCTCGCGCACCGCACGGTTGAGCGCGCGCTGGTCCCGCTGACGGGAGGCGAACAGCGTCACCAGCTTTGGCGGGGGGCCGTGAAGCTGTCGCAGGAGGTCCTCCGCAGCCGCGACTGGATCCATGAGGGTGGAGCGAGCCGTCTGCATCTTCACGTGGGCCATGGCGGACCTCCTTGCGATCCCGGCCTGTGGCTAGAAGCCGCTGCCGGGGTGCGTCTTGTGACAACTGCCGGTGCACTGCTGGAACGATTCACGTCCCCCACCGACATACATGCTTTCGATGGGGCCGAACTTCGCCACGTGGCTGTCCGGGTAGCTCTTGTGGCACGACAGGCAGGCCGCCTTGCTGGTGCGCTGCGTGCCTTCGGAGTTCAGGTGGCAGGACGAGCACTTCTCCACGGGCGCGTCGTAGCGGTTGGAGCGCGAGTGGATGAAGTGCGTGCGCACGAAGATGGGCCCCTCCAGTTCGAAGCCGAGCGGAGCATGGCACGACGCGCAGGCGGCGCGGTTGTCGTTCGCGTGCGCCACCTGGCTGAGCTCCCCTCCCTTGCTGTGGCAGCTGTTGCAGGGACCGGTGGTCAGCTTGGCCTCGGTGTGGGTCCGGGTGCCCACCTGGATCTCGATGGTGCGGGACGCGGGGACGTCCTCACCCAGGAACACGCGGCGGGCCTTGGCGGTGACCAGGTAGGTGCCCGGCTTGGCGTCCGCCGGCAGGCGGTACGTCCAGGTGTCGCTCACGGGGGCGTCCCAGCGGCCCTCGGTGGGGAAGAACGCGCCGCCGAAGAGCTTGTTGGACGGGGGGAACGTCATGAACTGGGCGTAGACGCCGTCGCGGGCCTGGGTGGCCACCGTCTGCACGTCCTGGGAGTCGTCCAGGAAGGCCTCCAGGTCAACGATGCTCCGGATGGGCTGGATGTCCTGCGCCGGCCCGATGAGCTGCGTCATCATCATCCGTTCACGGTGCTTGCGGCGGTAGTAGGTCGTCGTCGCGTCGAAGAAGGCCCGATAGTACTGGATGCCAGCCGGGTGGCCGGGAGCGCCCGGGGGTGCGACCTCATTGTAGGTTGGAAGGCTGCCGGCGGGGTGCAGACGCTGGCCCTGTCCGTCCTTCAAGGTGAGCTGGAAAGTTACATCCGAGCCGGGGGCGTAGGTGCCGTCCTGGCGGGCGGCCGTCAGCGGCTTGATGTCGATGGCGAAGCCGTAGCCGAACGCGGGCGAGGCCTCCTGGGTGACGGGAATGTAGTAGGGGGCGAACGGGCGCAGGCTCCAGCGCAGGCGCAGGCCGCGCGTGTTGGGGCGGAAGGTGAGGGTCTGCTGCTTCGCGTGGTCGTACGCGTTGCGCAGTTCCACCAGCGCCTCCTCCTCGTAGTTCTTCGCGCTGGAACAGTCCGTGAGGCTGGCACAGTCGCGGGCCCACTGGATGGCGCGCATGCGGCGGATGAAGAAGTCGTCGCGCTCCGTGCGGCGCTTGTCGTCGCTGCCGACGTTCAGGAGCACCGGCGTCCCGGTGAGCACGCCGCGCGCGTCCACGGGCTCCACGGTGAAGAGGCTGGGAACCTTCATCCAGGCCGCGTCGCGGTAGAAGGCGCGGCGGGTGAAGGTGCCATCGCCGTTGGCCAGGCCGACGAACTCCGTCTCCTCCAGGTGCACGCCCCCCCAGCCGAGCGCCGCGAAGTCGCTGTTCTTGCGCAGGCCCTTGAGCCCCTCGTCCACGGTGGCGTTGACGAAGGCGCGCAGGTCGATCTGGTTCACGTAGAAGGTCTGCCCGGCCTTCACCTTCAGGGGCACGCCCTCACCGTTCTCCACTTCCAGCGCCAGCCCCACCGGCGCCCTGCCAGCGCTCCCCGAGCGTTCGTCCGTCACCGCCTGGGACTGGGACCCGAGCACGTCCTGCGAGGCGGAGGCTTCCGCGTCCACGGCGTCCGGGCCACCGCAGGCGAGCGCCAGTGCGCTCAAGCCGGCCAGCAGTGCCATAGGGACCGCGGAAGCCGAGCGGGGGGTCGTGCGCGCGAACCGCGCCTGGAATGCTCCAACTGCGCCCATGGGGGTACTCCTCGTACGCGTGATAGCGGACTCTTCCAGTGGAAGTGTCGCGGCCAGGGGGCCCGGATGCCCTTTGCGTCGAGGGGACGGTAGGAGCGGGGCCGACTCAAACTCGGTTTTTACCGGGAGTGAGTAGTTTTAGCCGTACGAAGAATATCCGTAATCGACAGCATCATTCAACTTCTGAGAACTTTTCCGTCCCGAGGGGAACTCGATTGTTTGGGACTGAATGGGAGGGGCCACTGGGGCACAACCCACCCGGACGGGTCAGGCCCGAATCGCGGAAGCGACTCCCACCGGGGCTTCCAGGGTAGCCGGGAGTTCGACAATGAACTCGGCGCCCTCGCCCGGCCGGCTGTGGACGCGGATGGTGCCGCCGTGGGCTTCCACGAGCTGCCGGACGATGTAGAGGCCCAGGCCGAAGCCGGGGGCGCGGCTGTCCGTCGTGACCCGCTCGAAGCGGGCGAAGAGGCGCGGCTGGTCCTCTTGTGGGATGCCGGCGCCGTGGTCGCGCACGACGAGCCGGGCGCGGCGGGCGTCGGGGTCCACCTCCACGCACACCTCCACCGGCTGGCCCCGGCCGAACTTGAGGGCGTTGCTGACCAGGTTGGTGAGGACGCGGTCCAGCCGCTGGCGGTCCCACCGGCCGGGGACGGCGCCGCGGGCGTGGACGGTGAGGGCACAGCCGGCGGCGGCGGCCTGGTCCTCGTGGCGCGCCACCACCTCGTGCGCCAGTTCGGACAGGTCCATGGGCCGCGACTCCAGCTCCAGCCGGCCGCCGGACAGGCGCGACAGGTCCAGCAGGTTGTGCACCAGCCGGCCCAGGCGCTTCGTCTCGTCCTCGGCCAGCAGCAGGCCCTCGCGCAGCCGCGGATCCGGGGCGTGGGCGGGGGCGCACTGCAGGCGCAGGCGGCGCAGGCGCAGTTGGAGCGAGCTCAGCGGGTTGCCCAGGTCGTGCGCCGCCACGCCGATGAGCTCCAGCGCGCCCTGCGTCGCCGCGAGCAGGCGGGCGTTGTCCAGCGCGAGCGCGGCCCGCGCGGACAGCTCCTCCATGAAGGCCTGATCCACCGCGCCGTAGCGGCGGTGGGCCTGGGTGGACAGCAGGCACAGCGCGCCCAGCACGCGGCCGTCCACGACGAGCGGGACGCTGAGGGCGGAGCGCACACCCAGCGCGCGCCACAGCTCTCCATAGGCGCTGTGGCTCACGGACCCGGGCAGCCGGGTGGGGTCCACGTCCTCGAAGCGCTCCGCGCGGCCGGTGTGGATGACGCGGGCGGGGCCGGGCTCCTCCTTCGTGAGCGTGCGCAGGAGCGGCTCCCACAGCCGGCCCTGGAGGGCGGCGTCCGCGTACGACACCGCGCCGGGGCGCACCTGGCCGTCCTCGTCCGGGAGGTAGAGCACGCACGCGTCCGCGATCTCCGGCACGCACAGGCGGGTGAGGGCGGTGCCCAGGGACTCGGCGCCGGCCTGGGGTTGCAGGACGCGGCCGGCCTCGGCGAGCAGCGCCTGCATGCGCTCCGTGCGCCTGCGCTCGGTGATGTCGCGCGTCACCTCCGCGAAGCCCTGCAGCCGGCCCGTCTCGTCGTTCAGCGCGGTGAGCAGCGTCTCCGCCCAGAAGCGCGAGCCGTCCTTGCGCATCCGCCAGCCCTCGGACTGGAGGCGCCGCTCGCGCGCGGCGCGCTCACGGTAGGAGGCAGGCTGACCCCGGCCCACCGCGTCCGGTGCGTGCAGCAGCTCCACGCCCTGGCCCACGATGTCCGCCGCCGTCCAGCCGGTGAGCCGCTCCGCGCCGGTGCTCCAGCAGGACACCGCGCCATCCGGCTCCAGGAAGCACAGCGCGTAGTCCGACACGCCATCCATGAACAGGTGCAACCGCTGTTCACTCTGGAGCCGCTCCGCGTGCATGGGGCCCAGGGCGTTGCGCAGCACCATCCCCAGCGCCGTCACGCAGCCCAGGCCCAGCAGCCCCGTGAGCAGGGCGCGCAGATCGGAGGCGCGGTGAAGGGAGTCCACGTCGCCCACGGCCAGGGTGTGGGCCGTGGCCACCAGGGTCACGAGCAGGAACAGTCCGGCCAGCAGGCACACGGACAAACCCGCCCCCACCCTCTGTGCGAAGGTCCATTGACGCAGCATGTGGCACTCCCCCCCGACGGCACCGAGCGCAGCTGTGCAGAAGGATCCGCAGCATCACTGAAAAAGTAGGCTGAGTGACATCGCACTCCCGGGCAGGGTGCCCTTCTACCCAGGTATTCCCTGCATGTCGGTTTAGGCAGGTTTTGGTGCGGGCTGTGCTCCCGGGCAGGCGGCCATGGGCCGGGCCTTCCTGAGTGCCCGTGAAATGGCCTTCCGGGCGCCAGGACGTTATGGAGCGCCCCCCTCATCGCACCGGGTTGTTGCTCCTCTATGGCGTCTCTCGTCGAAGGTTTGAAGGTCCGCTACCTCCCGCAGCCCGAGTGGGGCGTGGGGCATCTGGTGTCGCTCCAGGAGGAGGGCTCCAAGGCGCTCATCGCCTTCCCGTCCCGCGAGGACGCGCCGGTGCTGGTCTCCACCCGGGGCGGGGCGCTGGTGCCGTATCAGTTGCCCAAGGGCGAACCCATCCAGACGCCGAAGGGGCGCAAGGCGACCATCCTGGGCGAGGAGCCGGGCGCGCGCGGCCTGCGCCGCTACGTGGTGCGCTACGAGGACTCGGGCGAGGAGGACGAGCTGCCGGAGTCGGAGGTGCGCGCGCTGGCGCCGCGCTCCGACCTGCTCTCCACGCTGCGCGACGGGCGGGTGGGGGACGCGAAGGCGTTCATGCTGCGCAAGCAGGCGCTGGTGCTGGACGACGAGCGGCGGGGCGACGCGCTGGGGGCGTTGCTGGCCAGCCGGGTGATGGTGAAGCCGCACCAGGTGGGCGTGGTGCAGCGGGTGCTGTCCGCGCGCCGGCCGCGCTTCGTGCTGGCGGACGAGGTGGGCCTGGGCAAGACGATTGAAGCGGGCATGGTGTTCAGCGCGCTGCGGCTGGTGGGGCTGGCGCGCCGGTGTCTGGTGGTGGCGCCCAGCCACCTCACCGTGCAGTGGCTGGTGGAGCTGTTCCACAAGTTCAACCAGCTCTTCACGCTGATGGACTCGGACCGCTACGAGCAGTCGCTGAAGGAGGCGCCGGACGTGTCGCCGTGGGCGCGCTTCCCGCTGGTGGTGACGAGCCTGGAGCTGCTCAGCCGCACGCGCGAGCACCGCGAGGAGGTGGCGGCCGAGGACGCCTTCTGGGACCTGGTCATCATCGACGAGGCGCACCACCTCAAGGGCGAGAAGGCCTTCGCCGCCGCGCAGGGGCTGGCCGCGAACAGCTGGGGCCTCTTGCTGCTCACCGCCACGCCCATGCAGTTGGACCCTGCGGAGTACCACGGGCTGCTCACCCTCATCGACGCGACCACCGCGCCCACGGTGAAGGGCTTCGAGGCGCGGTTGCAGCGGCAGGAAGAGCTGTCCGCCGCGGTGCGCGCGCTGTTGGAGGGCAAGGGCGCGAAGGCCGCCGTGGCCGCGCTGGCGAAGCGCTTCCCGGAGGACGCGCGCCTCCAGACGCTGAAGGAGCCGGAGGCGCTGCTCGCGCACCTGGCGGAGACGTACAGCCTGTCGGACCGGCTGGTGCGCAACCGGCGCGCGGTGGTGGGCGGCTTCTCCAAGCGAAGGCTGCACCGGCACCCCGTGAGCCTCACGCCAGAGGAGCTGCAGGCGCGCGACGCCGCGCTCGACACGCTGGCGAAGGGCACGCTGAGAGGCGCGCCGCTGGCCAACGTGCTCCGGCGCCTGGAGTCCAGCCCCGCGGCCTTCACGGGCGCGGTGCGGGCGAACCCCGCGCTGAAGGAGGCGGACCTCAAGCTGCCCGGGCGGGACGCGAAGTTCCTCACGTTCGTGGGCGTGCTGCGCGACCTCTGGAAAGTGGAGCCGCGCGCGAAGGTGCTCGTCTTCACGGAGAGCCGCGACACGCTGGAGTCGCTCCAGTCGGAGCTGTCGCGCGAGGGCGTGGAGGCGCTGGGCTACCACGGCGACCTGCCGCTGGTGGAGCGCGACCGGCAGGTGGCGCGCTTCCGCGACCCGGAGGGGCCCAGGGTGCTCATCTGCACGGAGGTGGGCGGCGAGGGCCGCAACTTCCAGTTCGCGCACCACCTGGTGCACTACGACCTGCCGTGGAGCCCCTCCACGGTGGAGCAGCGCATTGGCCGCCTGGACCGCATCGGCCAGGCGCACCCGGTGGACATCCACGTCTTCGACCCCGCGGGTACGCTCGCGTCGGACGTGCTGATGCTGCTGGCGGACGCCGTGGGCGTCTTCGGTGAGACGGTGGGCGGCCTGGACGCGGTGCTGGAGGAGGTGGAGGACCGCATCGCGGAGCTGGCCCTGCTGCCCCGCGAGGCGCGCGTCGCGTACGCGGCCGAGCTGAAGACGCGCGTGGAGGCGGCGCGCGCGCAGGTGACGCGCGCGTATGATCCGCTGCTGGACGTGCGCAGCTTCGACAAGCCCGCCGTCGCCCGGCTGGTGACCCGCGCGCACGAGCGCATGGGGGACGAGGCGCCTGAACCGGACGACGACGAGGAGTCGCCGTCGCTGGAGGACGGCCTCTGGAGCGTGGCGCGCGACCTGGACGAGCGCCTGGAGGAGACCGTCACGGAGCTGGCGCGCCGCGTGGGCATCAGCGTGGACACCGACGAGCAGGTGGAGGCCTTCCAGGTGGCCTTCCAGTTCGGCCACGCGCTCAACGTCGAAGGGCTGCCCGGCATCGACGTGATGCAGGACCGCACGCTGCTGGGCACCTTCTGGCGCGACACCGCCGTGGAGGCGGAGGAGCTGGAGTACTTCGCCACCGGCCACCCGCTGGTGGAGGCCCTGTTCGGCTTCCTCAAGGACGGGCCCTACGGGCGCAGCGGCTTCCGCCTCATCGAGAAGCGCGGGCTGAAGAAGCCGGCGCGCGGCCTGGAGCTGCTCTTCCACGTCCAGCTCCCGGAGCCCGAGGACACCTCCCCGGGCGCCCGCGTCCCCAGCCGCCAGCTGGCGCGCTTCATGGAACGCACCCTCCTGCCCGTCGCCGTGGTGGACGGCCCGGACGGTCCCGTGGCGGACCCGGCCGTGCTGCCCACGCTGGAGGCGGAGGGCCGCGCCCTCAAGGGCGACGAAGTGCACCAGGCCTTCCCCGGCTTCGGCCCCTTCGTGGACGCCGCGCTCCCCGTGGCCCAGGCCGCCGCCCAGGAGGAGCTGACCCGGCGCGCGGGCAAGGCCCGGAAGGCGCTGGAGGCCGAGCGCGACGCCGCCGAGGCCCGCCTGCGCCTCTCCCTCTCCCACCAGGGCCTGCCCCCGGAGGCGGTGGAGTCCCAGGTTGACGCAGAGCGCCAACACTATGGTCGGCTGCTCGAAGCGCTCGCGGGGGCCCGCGTGGTGCTGGATGCGGCCTGCGGATTCAGCCTCAACCGTTGAATAACCGTTGAGCCGGAATGGAAATGGCGCCCCACCCGGTTCCGGCCATTTGACCGATTCCCCAATCAGCAAGAATCTAGGAGGAAGCCTATACCCCCCATGGCCTCCTCCGACTCCCAACGGCGGCATCGCGAATCCGGACAGGCTGCCGTGGAAGCGGCGTTGTGCATGCCGCTGGTGGTGTTCCTGGTGCTGGGCACGCTGCAGCTCTTCATGCTGTTGCAGGGCCGCATCCTGGCGCAGGTGGCGGTGTACCGCGCGGTGCGCGCGGGCAGCCTGAACCACGGCAGCTGCGAGGCGATGACGCACGCGGCCATGGTGACGATGCTGCCCACGGTGGCGTCCACCTCGACGGGGCCCAAGCTGGCGGCGGCCTTCCGGGACCGCGAGCGCAACTACCTGCGCGTGCGCGGCACCCAGGGCGCGCTCTTCACCGAAGGGCCCATGGTGGAGATCGTCCGGGAGTCGCCGGACGTGGGCTGGGTGCGCAGCCTGGGCGGCAACGAGGACCTGCTGTTCGACGTGCCGACGAACTCGGCGGCGGAGCTGCAGCAGCGCACGCTCGAGATCCGCATGGTGGCCTGGTACTACATGCGCATCCCGTTCGCGGACTGGGTGATGAGCCGGATGTTCCTGGCCCACTTCCACCTGAAGAACTACACGAACGCGAACCCGCTCATCCTCACGCAGAAGAAGTCGGACTGGTGGAACGACACCGACGTGGAGCTGGGCGACGACCAGTGGCCCGGCGGTGACCTGGGGGATCGCATGGTCCGCTGGAGCGCACAGGGCCACTACCTGTTCCCCATCCAGGTGCACGCGGCCATGCGGATGATGAGCCCGGTGAAGGCGAGCAACTTCAACGGAGGCGCTGGATGCAGCCTGCACGGCTTCTGAGGCACGGCGGACGGGGACAGGCGCTGGTCCTGTTCTCGCTCACGCTCCTGCTGCTCACGTTGATGGTGCTGATGACGCTGGGCTTCGGCATGCGCGCGAAGGAGCGCGTGGAGATCCAGATGGCGGCGGACGCGGCGGCCTACAGCCAGGCCGTGTCGGTGGCGCGTACGTTCAACGCCATCGCGGTGATGAACCGCGCCCAGATTGCCCACATGGTGGCCATGGCCGGCACCCAGTCGCTGATCAGCTACAGCGGCCAGCACTACGCGGTGGCCAAGGAGAACGGCTGCGCCATCCCCGACGCGGCCTTCTCCGCGGCGGATGATGCCGCTGGGACCCAGGCGCGGGCGCTCCAGGGGGCCGCGGGCGACCTGTTCCAGGCAGAGCTGGCGCTGTACGGCACGCTGCTGAGCAAACACCTGGCGGGCCAGCAATTGGCGGACGAAATCGTGCAGGCGACGAGCTCCGACCTGCGGGCGCTGCCTGGGGGCGCCGCGAAGTCGATGATGGAGGTCAGCGGCGGCAGCGGCGGCGTGTCCAGCTACGACGACCTGATGACCCAGGAGCGCACCGGCACGGTGCCGGACACCGCCGGCGCGGTGCTGCCCACCGGCGGCAACCAGGGGCGCGCCACGCTCAACGCCACCATGGGCAGCCTGGGCTGGACGTGGGTGCACAACCGGCCCGGCGGCAGCGCGGGCTTCGGCACCGGCGGGGCCAACGGCGGGGGCTACGGCTTCACGCACTACGCCGACGTTTCGTCCATGGATCCGTCCACCTACGACACCATCTCCGGGCGCAACTCGTGGGCGCATGACCATGGCGCGGCGCGGACGTTCACCTGTCCCGTCAACGGCCAGCCCGTCACGGGGACGGGAGAGGGCTCCTGGGTGATGTCCGACGAGCGGCAGACCAAGCAGGACCAGCACGTCTATTCCGCGCACCCGGCGCCGGGCCAGGGCACCGAGGGCGCCGACCGCGTGGACGAGCGGCACACGATGGGCACCTGCAACGTGTGTCCGGGCATCTGGCCCTACTCCGTCGGCTTCAACGTAGGGCTGCTCCAGGGCGGCAACCCGGGGCGCAACGACTACGGCCAGCCCAAGCTGTACGCGGTGGTGTCGCGCGACTACGCGGGCCCCGCGCGCCGCGCGCAGCCCGACCCCTGGAACATCTACTTCCAGTTCAACTTCGCGGGCATCTCCACGGACTTCGACAACTCCAGCCCCCTGGGCCGCATCCAGCCCACCGGCCGCGAGGACGTGCAGCGCAACCAGGTGGCCCTGTCCGCGGGGCTCGCCTACTACCACCGGCCCCGCCCGGTGGCGGACGGCGGCGGCTGGCGTGAGCCGCCCAACTTCCTCAACCCCTTCTGGCGCGCGACGCTCGCCAGCGCCGAGGGCACCACCGACGACAGCCCCGCGGGCAGCCTGTCCGCCGCGGGCTTCACCGAGCACGCGGCCGCGCTGCGCCAACTGGACGCGGCGGGCTTCCGGGGCGGCAGCTCCACGGGCGCGAGGTACTGACCCCCATGCACGCGCGCACGGCGGTACGGCGGGGACAGGCGCTGGTGGAGACGGCGCTGGGGCTGATGGTGTTCGTCACCATCCTGATGTTCGGCATCTACTTCGCGGAGGTGGGTGCGCTGACGCTGAAGGTGCAGGAGGCGGCGAACTTCGCGCTCTGGGAGGCCACGGGCCACGTGCAGCACGACCCGGCCAACGGCGTGTGGCAACGCGACCTGCCCATCGCCCAGGCGGCCGCCGAGGCGGCGGGGCGCTACCGGGACTTCGACGGGCGCTCCAGCCAGGACCGCGGCGCGATGACCATTCAACTCGCCATGGCGCGCGCCCGGCCCATCCAGGTGACCTGTCAGCCGAACCTGCCCGGGGGCGCGGCCATCCGGGGCATCACCACGGCGGGCATCGCTCCGCTGTCGAACATGAACTTCGAGTCGGAGGGCATCTCCTGCCAGGCGTGGTCGTCGCTGCAGGCCTCGCGCATCGGTGAGTTCATGCGGCCGGAGTTCTTCCGCGTGTCCACCCGTCGTGCCACGCGGCCGTTCACCGTGTGCGCCGCCGGCCGCGCGGGCAACGACGGGGTGTGCGACGGCCGGTTCTCGATGCTGCTGGACGACTGGGGCCTGTCGAGCCTGGCCGAAGGCCGCTCGTGCGCGCTCAACATCAACAACGCCGTGCGCTGCCAGAACACGGATTACTACCAGTGGGCGGAGGGCGTGTATCAGGCCAACGGCGGCGCGGGTAACGCGGGCACCGCGCTGGCGGGCGTCGTGGGCGCGCCCGTCGCCATCGACGAGAGCCAGTTCTTCATGAGCTTCCGGGGCGAGGAGGACAACTACGAGGAGAACCTCGGCGCCACGCACGCGGGCGGACAGCCGCGCTGGGAGGTGACGCCCTTCCTGGTGCCTCCGGGCGGCCCCGCCTACGACACGCCCCGGCAGGGGAAGTGGCTGGGAGGCGTGCCGCATTGAGCCGCGCCGTGTCCGCGCTGCTCGCCAGGGGTCTGGTGCTGGTGCTGGTGCTCGCGTCGCCGGTCCTGGCGCAGCCGAAGCCCCGGGCTTCGGCCTCGGCCCTGGCCCCCGATGCCGGGACACCGCCGGAGCCGCCGCGCTTCGCGTGGCCGAAGCTCCAGGTGCTGGAGCACGTGGAGGCGAACGACATCGTGGAGGCGGGCGGGGTGCCGGTGGCGCTGCGCGCGGTGCACGTGAAGGAGTCCGCGCGGGAGCTGGTGCAGCGCTTCGCGGACGCGTTCCGGGACGGCGGGCTCTACGTGCCACCCGGCAAGGACCAGCCGCAGCTCGCGAACAACGCGGCCATGCTCACCGCCGTGGATCCACGCCGTCGCATCACCTACACGGTCATCCTGATGGCGCAGCCGGACGGCACCACCACGCTGTACCTGGGCGAGGCCAACCACGCCCTGGCGCGCGCGCCCGGCACGGAGCACGACTTCGCGCCGATGCCTCCCGGGGCGCAAGGCGCGCTGCGCGTCAACGCGGAGGGCTCGCGCACGCTGTCCTTCCAGGTGCCCCTGTCTGGCGCGCAGGTGCAGGCGTTCTACGACGACGCGCTGCTGAAGGCCGGATGGAAGCGCGGCGACGAGGCCGGCGTCTACACGCGGACGGGCGCGGAGCTGCGGCTCACGCACCAGGCCGGCGACGAGGGCCGGCGCGCGGTGGTGCTGCTCTACCAGTCCCGCGCGCGCTGACGGCTCAGGCGCGCAGCTTCTCGCGCAGTGTCTTCGCGCGGCCTTGCATGTCGGGGTCCAGGCCGGTGAGCTCGATGGACTTCAGGCGCTGATCCAGGCTCTTGGGCACCTTCTTCTGGAGCGTGCCCGCCTCCTGGAGCGCCTCCAGCTTCGCCAGCGCCTGGTCGACGATGCGGTCGCGCGGATGGTCCAAGAGGCTGTCGAGGAAGTACGCGTCCTCGGGCAGCTCCGGGTACTTCTCCAGGTACTCGACCACGCCCTTCACCCAGTCCGCGCGCGTCTCCGAGTCCTGCACCTTCTGCAGGGCGGCCTTCTGGGCCTTGCGCTTGCCTTCGGGGTCGAACGTCTTGGCGAGCCCTTCAGGCAGCTCTCCGCCGGTGAAGAGGGCGTCCGCGGCCGTCTTGTATTTCTGGTAGCTGGCGCTGCGCTCCAGCTTCTGCTGCGCCGGGTCGTCCTGGCGCGAGTGGTACTTGCTCTTGCCGCGCTGGGCGTCCAGCTCGCGGTAGGACTTGTTGCGCTTGCCGGTGAAGCCACCACCGTCGTTGTCGTCTCGGCCCATCTTCATCTCCCCTTGCGGGCGCGCCACAGCGCCGCCAGTCCCCGCCGGACGAGGGTGCGCACCTGCGCCAGCTCCTCGGGAGCGAGGGGGTGCTCCTCGTCATGCTCCGCCTCGAACAACGCTTCCGTCACGTAGGCCTGAAGGGTGTCCGGCGCGGGCGGCGCATCCGAATCCCTGTCCAGGGCCGCTGCCTCCGCGGCCGTCAGCCCCGGCGGCCAGCCCAGCTCCAGCATGGCGTGCAGCTCGAAGAGCAGATGCCGGGCGACCCCGTAACCTTCGTCCGTGAGGCCTGCGGCGTCAAGCGCACCCAGCAGGCCATCCTGCCGGTTCTCGTAGGCGTGCATCAGCCGCGTGCGCGCCTTGTCGTCGTCCTCCAGGTAACGCCAGGCGGCCTCCACGAATTCGCTCGAAGGCTCGCCGGGGTGGAAGGGGGCCGGCGGTTGCAGCCGCTCCCGCTTCGGTCGGGGCGGCCGGGGGCCCTCGTCCACCTCCAGCCGCACCGCCTTGCCCTCCTGCACGAGGTCCCAGAGGCCCAGCAGGTTCTGGTACAGCCGGCGCGCCAGCTCCGGGTCCTTGAAGCGGGGCTCCTCGGCGAAGAGGGTGGGGATGACGTCGCTGGAGGCGCCGCCTTCCGCGCGCGCCTCGCGCATGCGCTCGAGCACCTCGGCGGTGTCACAGGGACTGCCTGCCAGCTCCAGCAATCCGTCGAGTGTCTGTACACCCTCGAACTGACGGACGAAGTCGGGGCCTCGGTCTTTGGAGCGGCTCATCGTGGAGTGAACGGTAGGCACAACGCAGGGGTCCCTGCACGGGCCATTCGCGCTCCCTGGTGCAGGGCGGACGGGCGGGGGACGGGCTGGCTTCCGTTTCCGGCCGGGCGCCCCTACTGTGCGCCATTCATGGCCGTGGAAACCTCGTCCGACACCCTGAAGTCCGCGATGCAGGAACTCTATCGGGCGCGAGCGGTGGAGGGACCTCCGGGTGAGAATGGCCTGCGCACCGTCTGGCACCTGAGCCCCCAGGGCGCGGAGCTGTTGTCGCTGGTGGACGACGAGGGCCGCGTCCGGCGTCAGGAGCTCACGCTGCTGGACGAGCACTGCATCTGGGCCAGCGGCCAGGGCGTGCGCACCGGAAGGGTGGAGTCCGGCGAGGCGCGCAGGCCGCCGGTGTCCACGGAGGTGCGCGCGGATCCGGAGCTCGTGCCCCAGCGGCTGGTGCGCGCCGCGCAGGCGCTGGCCACCTACGCGGGGCAGGACCGCTACATCCTCCACATGCAGCGCGTGCTGGCGCTGGCGCGCGAGGGGCTGGAGATGTCCAGCATCGCGGCGGGGCCGGAGCCGCTCGGGCGGACCATGGCCTTCGCGCCCGTGACGCCGCCGCCTCCCCGGCGGGCCGTGGCCGCGTCTCCCGAGCCGGAGCCGGTGCCCGCGCCGGAACCGGAGGCGCTTCCAGAGGCCCTGCCGGAGCCGGTGCTGCGCTACGGCGAGGCGCTGCCCAACGAGGTGCTGCCCCCGGTGGTGCGCAAGTCGGAAGGGCTGGTGCTGGTGGCCGTCTTCGGCGTGGCCTTCGTGGTGGCGATGATCATGCTCTTCGTGCTGCTGCGGGGCGGCTGAATCGCACAGGCAGGCGCTGTCCCAGCACGTAGGTCACGTCCGCTTCGGTGGGCGCCGGAAGGGGAAGCCCGCTGCGCCCGCCGGCGGTGACGCGCTCCGGGCCCAGCGTGGTGCGCAGCGGGTGCGCGTCCAGCAGCAGCAGGACGCCCACCGCGATGGTGAGCACCACGCTGCCGGCCCACTCCAGCGTGGGCGCGCGCCGGGCCTCCCGCGCGCGGTACGTCAGCCAGGTGAAGGTCAGCACCGCCAGACACCCCAGGCAGCTCCAGCGCACCGTGCGCAGCCGCGCCGCCTGCGCCATGCCCTCCGCCATCAGGTCCGGCCGCAGCGCGCCCGGGGCCCGCGACAGCCGCGACAGCAGCGTGAACAGGTGGTGCGCCTCCAGCGCGCCCACCGCCGCCATGCCCGCGAGCGCCGCCGACACCAGGCTGCCCAGCAGCAGCCCGCGCCGCGTGCCCCGGCTGATGCTCGCGTGGCTGAAGCGCGCGACCCCCAGCGCCACCGACAGCGAGCCCAGCAGCACCGCGCTCGTCCACGCGCCCAGGAGCCGGGGCGCCATCGCCTTGCCCATGCCCGCCGTCAGCGCGACGCCCGCGTCCTCCACGCCCACCAGCGGCAGCGCCGCCTGCATCCGCTCCAGCAGCACCTCCGTGCCCAACAGCCCCAGCGTCCATGGCACCGTCGCCATGCCCACCATCACCGCCAGGGGCACCGCCCGCCCCAGCAGCGTGGAGCCCGCCGCCAGCGTCAGCAGCGGCACCTCCACCACCAGCGCCAGCCCCACCAGCAGGGCGAACGGGCCCGCGGAGGCCACCACGCTCACGAGGCCGGCCGGACCTCCCAGGAGCATGGGCAGCGTGCCGCCCAGCACGCACACCGTGGCGGGAACTGCCAACGCCACGAACAGGCCGGGCGCGAGGTGTGGTCTGACTGGAACAAGCATTTCCAGTAAGAATAGGCTCCCGGGCTTCCCCAGTAATTCAGACGGGGGGACGACCCACGAGCCAGTAGACGACAGAGCAGAGGGCGCCGGCCACGGGGGCAAGGATGATGCCCAGCAGGATCGTCTGCCCACAGTCCGCGGGCTCACACCCGATGCGGCCGTAGGCGAGCGCGCCGCCGACGAGCATGGGCACGTGCATGCCGGCGATGAAGAGGCCCATCCCGCGCAGCACGAGGCCGCGGTACCAGGTGCGCGTCCACAAGCGGAAGACGAGCGGGACGAGCACGAGGGTGACGGTGGCCGCGGCGGCCAGGGCGAAGTGCCGGGCGGCCACCGCGAGGCAGGCGGCCCCGGCCAGCAGCAGGGCGGGGACGATGAGGAGCGCGTCGAGTGACAGCGGCTCTCGTTCGCGGGGCGGCGTCGGAGGCATGGGACGGCGCCGCAGGCTGGCAGGGCGGGCCCACCCGCGCAAGGCCATGCGCCAGGGCTCGGGGAGGGCGTGGGCAGTGGGACACGGCCCCAGGGTCCCGCATCGGCGCTCGGGGCGCGGTTGGACCGCGGTACAGGTTCAGGCCGCGACAGCGCCCTCGCCCAGCAGTCGCGTGTAGCGACCCCGGAGCGCGAGCAATTCCGCGTGGGTGCCGGACTCCACCACCCGGCCGCCCTCCACCACGGCGATGAGGTCCGCGTCGCGCACGGTGGCCAGCCGGTGGGCGATGACGAGCACCGTGCGGCCCTTCATCAGCGCCGCGAGCCCCGCGCCCACCGCCGCCTCGCTGGTGGCGTCCAGGGCGCTGGTGGGCTCGTCCAGCAGCAGCAGCGACGGGCGGCACAGGAAGGCGCGCGCCAGGGCGATGCGCTGGCGCTGGCCTCCGGAGAGCCGGCCGCCTCGCTCGCCCACGGGTTCGTCCAGGCCGCCGGGCAGCTCTCGCACGAAGTCCTCCGCGTGCGCCAGCCGCAGCGCTTCCCACAGCGCGTCATCCGGCGCGTCCGGCTGCCCCAGGCGCAGGTTGTGGCGCACGGTGCCGGAGAAGAGCACCGGCTCCTGGGGCACCCACGCCACCTGGCCGCGCACGCTGGAGGACTTGAGCGACGACAGGGGCACGCCGTCCCACTTCACCTCGCCGCCGCTTGGGGGCAGGAAGCCCAGCAGCACGGAGAAGAGCGTCGTCTTGCCCGCGCCGGACGGTCCCACCAGCGCCACGCGCGCGCCCGCGGGCACCACCAGGTCCACGCCCTGGAGGGCCTCGCGGCCGTCCGCGTAGGTGGCGCGAACGCCGGACAGCTCCAATGCATGCGACAGCGGGCCGGCCTCGTCGCCCACGTCCGGCGGCACCGGCGCGTCCGCGAGCGCGAACAGTCGCTCCGCCGCCGCCAGCCCGGTGAGCACCTGGGACAGCGTGCCGCTCAGCGACTTCACCGGCTGGTAGAGCAGCAGCGCCGCCGCCATGAAGGAGAGCAGCCGGCCCGCGAGCGTCGGATCCAACGACACCGCGCGCGCGCCCCACGCCACCGCCGCCGCCACACCCACGATGCCCAGCAGCTCCACCGTGGGGCTGAAGGCGCCCCGGATGAAGAGCGAGCGGCGCATCTCGCCCAGGTACGCGTCCGCCTCCGCGTCGAAGGACTCCAGCGCGCGCGGCACGGTGCCGTACGCCTGCACCACGGGCAGGTTCTGGAGCTGTTCGGCGGTGATCGCGCTGAGCGCGCCCAGGCTCGCTTGCGAGCGGGTCGCCACCTTCTTGAGGGAACGGGCGAAGCGGTTGACCGGCAGCACGGTCACCGGCACGACGACGAACGTGAAGAGAAAGAGTTTCGCGTCGATGAGGAAGCAGGTGGCCAGCAGTGCGACGATCTGCAGCCCATCCCTGACGTACGATGACAACGCCTGGGTGACGGAGAACTCCACCAACGGAACATCCGAGGTGAAGCGCGCCACCAGCTCTCCCGAGTGACGCTGTTCGAAGAACGCGGGGGGCTGGGCGAGCAGGCGACCGTAGAGGAAGCCCCGCAGGTCGGCCATCACGCGCTGGCCCAAGCGCTGCATCAGGCCGCCCTGGAGGAACTGGGCGGTGGACTTCACCAGCGCCACACCGACGACGAGCAGCGGCAGCCGCGACAGCAGCGCCTCCGGAGACAGGGTCATCCCCGCGACGGTGACGGGGGCGCCGGTGAGGACGGCGCGCAGCAGCGGTCCGACGATCCACGCATACGCGGCGGTGGCGCCCGCGGCGGCGAGCGAGGCCAGCGTTCCCGCCAGCAACAGGCGGCGGTAGGGGGCCAGGTAGCCCAGGAGCCGGCGGTAGACGTGCGCGGAGGGACGGGGGGCCACGAGAGGGGGCGCACTGTGTCACCGAGCCGACGGTGACGTCCAAGCCAAAGGGAAGTGGGAAGGGCGCGTGCATGCCCGCCTGCTCCACGGCCGGTCAGGTGGCGCCTGTGCCCGGCTGCGTTGCCGCATCCCACACATGCGGACAGCTTGAGATGCGCCATGGAAACCAACTCCGAAAAAGAAGTCCTGTTCAACCCCGGCTGCGAGTCGGTCGTGGACGACGAAGAACGTCGCCGTCTGCTCTGGCTCATGGCCGAGTACTTCCGGACCATCGGGTACTCCGACATCAAGGCCCGGCTCCCAGGCTTCATGCCGCCGCCCGTGCTGTCCGGCACCATCGAGGATCACCGGCCGGACTTCACCTGCCGCCAATCCGACTCGGCGCGCACGCCCATCATCCTGGAGATCGTCACGCCGGGCATGGTGGATGATCCGACCGCGGAGAACCGCTGGAGCCTGCTGGCGAGCGCCGCGAAGCTCTACAACGCGGAGCTGCACTTCGTGGTGCCCAAGTGGTCAGCCCAGGGGCCCGTCGACCCGGCCCTCAAGCGCCGCCTCTCCCGGATGGAGCTGACGGTCAACCGCGTCTGGACGGTGTAGTCGCGCCGCTTCGCTGGAGCTTCGGCATCGGTTTCGGGCCTGGATTGCTGGCGTGTTTCGCTGCGTTATAGTGACTCGGATTTCCAACGCAGCGTAGAAACGCCAGCAATTTCCAGGGGTTCGATTCGATGGCAGCGGCCACAGGGCAGAAGCGCGACTACTACGAGGTCCTGGGCGTCCAGAAGACCGTTTCGGCGCAGGACCTGAAGAGCGCGTTCCGCAAGGTCGCGTTGCAGTACCACCCGGACCGCAACCCCGGGAACGCGGAGGCCGAGGACAAGTTCAAGGAGGCCTCGGAAGCCTACGAGGTCCTGAGCGATCCGGAGCGCCGCCAGAAGTACGACCGCTTTGGCCACGCGGGCAACCCCTTCGGGGATGCGGGCGGCGGCTTCCAGGGCGTCAACATCAACGACATCTTCGGGGAAATCTTCGGAGACATCTTCGGCGGTGCGGGCGGCGGGCGGGGCCGGCGGCAGACGAGCCGCGGCGCGGACCTGCGCTACAACCTGGAGATCTCCTTCGAGGAGGCGGCCTTCGGCTGCCGTCCGAAGGTGACCATCCCCCGTCCCAAGAAGTGCGACACCTGCACCGGCTCCGGCAGCAAGAGCGGCGCGGCGCCCCGGCAGTGCGCGGCGTGCGGCGGCAGCGGGGAGCTGCGCTACACGCAGGGCTTCTTCGCGGTGTCCCGGCCGTGCGGCGACTGCGGCGGCACGGGCGCGACCATCCCGGATCCGTGCCCGAAGTGCCGGGGCAGCGGGAAGATCCCGTCGGAGGAGGTCATCGAGGTCGCCATCCCGGGCGGCGTGGACAACGGCACGCGCGTGCGGCTGGGCGGCATGGGTGAACCGGGAGACCGGGGCGGCCCGCCGGGCGACCTGTACGTGACGGTCATCGTGCGCGAGCACCCGCTCTTCCAGCGCGAGGAGTACGAGGTCTTCTGCGAGGTGCCGGTGTCCTTCACGCAGGCGGCGCTGGGCGCGAAGATCGACGTGCCCACGCTGGACGGCAAGGTGAAGATGACCATTCCGCAGGGCACCCAGTCCGGCAAGGTGTTCCGCCTGCGCGGCAAGGGCATCCCGCACCTGCACAGCCAGCAGCGCGGGGATCAGCACGTGCGCGTCGTCATCGAAACGCCCACGGAGCTGACCTCGAAGCAGCGCGAGCTGCTGGAGCGCTTCGCGGAGGTGTCCGGCGAGGAGACCCATCCGCAGTCGAAGACGTTCTTCGACAAGGTGAAGGAACTGTTCGGCTAGGCCGTCCAGCAGGCGTGCGTTCCGGGCCGCATGCGGGTGCGGTCCGGAGGCCACGGGCTGGGGTGGGACGCGCGGGTTTCCCCTCGGGAGACCCCCGGCCGCTCCCGGGTGACGCGCACGGGCATGCGGGGTGCATTGAAGCGGACGTTCCAGGGGAATCATCTCCCCGCTCAAGTGTCGACGGAGCCTCACCCGCGCTGCTATGCACCCCGCCATGGAAGTCCTCTCCGCATCGCGCCGCGCGCTCGTCGCCGCGCTGGCCCTGTCACTGACTGCTTGTCCCAAGGCTCCCTCCCAGACGGACAACCGGGACACCCCCGTGGGCGAGCCCTCCGGCCGTCCCCGCGTGGAGGTGAAGGCGGACGCGACCGCTGACGCCGCGCTCGCCCAGGCCCGCGCCGAGTCGCAGGCCAACCCGGACAAGAAGAAGGCCGCGGAGGCATACCTCTCCGTGCGCAGGGCCTACCCGGCCACCACCGCCGGCCAGGACGCGCTCTACAACGCGGGCGTCCTCTTCTACGAAGCGAAGGACTACGCCAACGCGCGCAAGACCTTCAACGAGCTCATCTTCGAGAACCCCCTCTACGACCAGGCCGAGGACGCCAAGCACAAGCTGGCCCTGTCCGCGATGGAGGTGGGCGCCTACCGCGACGCGTACCAGACCCTCACCAGCCTGGCCGAACGCGCGGAGGGCGCGCAGAAGGAACAGCTCCTGAAGGAGGCCGCGCGCGCGGCGGAGGGCGCGGGGCTGTACTCGCAGGCGCTCGCCATGGCCGTGAAGGAAGCGGGCGAGGCCCAGACGCCGGAGGAGAAGGCCGCCGCGGTGACGAAGGTGGAGCAGCTGGTGGAAGGCCGCGCGGACTTCATCGACATCGCGCGTGCGCAGGAGGGGCTGTCCACCTCCAACCCCGCGTGGCCGGTGCTCCAGTTCAAGCTGGCGCGCATCTACTACCACCTGCGTGACTGGACCCGCCTGGAGGAGACGCTCCAGCGCTTCCTGCGCGACGCCCCGGACAGCAGCTTCGCGCCGCAGGCGAAGGAGCTCCTGGCGCGCGCCACCCGCCGCGTGGAGGTGCGTCCGCGCACCGTGGCGGTGCTGCTGCCCATGACGGGCCGCTACCAGCCCATCGGTGAGGCGGTGCTGCGTGGCGTGAAGCTGGGCCTGCAGGGCAGCGACATCGAGCTCGTGGTGAAGGACACGCAGGGCGACGTCAACAAGACGGGCCAGGCGATGGAGCAGCTCGCGTTCGACGACGGCGCCATCGCGGCGCTGGGGCCGCTGCTGGTGGACGACACCAAGCGCGCGGCGCTGCTGGCCGAGGAACTCCAGGTGCCGCTGCTGACGCTGAGCCGTCAGGAGGGCATCACGGACATTGGCCCGTATGTCTTCCGCAACATGCTGACGAACTCCGCGCAGGCGCGCGCCATCGCGGACTACGCGATGAACGTGAAGGGCTACAAGAAGTTCGCGGTGCTCTACCCGAACATCCCGTACGGCGTGGAGCTGGCGAACGAGTTCTGGGACGAGGTGGTGGCGCGCGGCGGCGCGGTGCGCGGCGCGGAGGCGTACACGCACGACCAGACCACGTTCACCAGCGAGGCCAAGCGCCTGGTGGGCCGCTACTACCTGGAGGACCGCGGCGACTACGCGGAGGCCGTGCGCGACGTGCAGGGGGAGAACATCACGGACGCGTACCGCCGCCGCAAGGCGATGGAGAAGGCCCGCTCCGGCGTGGATCCCATCATCGACTTCGAGGGCCTCTTCATCCCGGACGACTGGCGCCGGGTGAGCCTGGTGACACCCGCGCTCGCGGTGGAGGACATCGTCACCAACGCGTGCGACCCGCGCGACCTGGAGCGCATCCGCAAGACGACGGGCAAGAAGGAGCTGAAGACCGTCACGCTCTTCGGCACCAACCAGTGGAGCAGCCCCAAGGGCCGCTCGGGCCTGCCGGAGCTCTTGGAGCGCGGCGGCAAGTTCGTCACCTGCTCGGTGTACGTGGACGGCTTCTTCGTGGACTCGCAGCGGCCCGCCACGCAGAAGTTCGTGAAGTCCTACCGCGAAGCCTACAAGGAAGGCGGGCGCGACCCCGGCCTGCTGGAGGCCATCGGCTACGACTCGGCGCGCATGGTGCGCCAGGTGCTGGACAAGCAGCGGCCCAACACGCGCGCGGCGATGCGCGAGGCCATGGCGGGGCTGAAGGACTTCGACGGCGCCACCGGCCGCACCTCGTTCAACGACAAGCGCGAAGCCGACAAGCAGCTGTTCCTGCTGTCGGTGGACAACAAGGGCGTCAACGAGATCAACGTCGACAAGGAGAAGGCCGCCGTCCGCGGCTCGGGTTCATGAGCCTGCGCGCCGGGGGCTTCCTCCTCGCGGGCGTGCTGGGCCTCGCGGGCTGCGCGCACGGCCCGACGGGCCTCACGCAGGACACGCTGTCCCAGCTGGAGTCGACGCCGGGCGGCTACCTCGCGGGCCCCGTGGCGGGCTTCGACGGGTCGCCCACCGTCCTCAACCGCAAGGACTTCATCTGGGCGCTGGACTTCTCGCCCCGGGGCGGACGCGTCGCGTACACGCGCCTGGGCCTCAAGGCGTACCACGTCTCCGTGTGGGGCCTGGACGCGGGGGCCCCGAAGCCCGGAGAGGGTCCGGTGCTGCTGGCGGATCCGGAGGTCAACGCGCAGCAGTTCGACCTGGAGGGCGTGGCCCTCTCGCCGGACGGCGCGCGGGTGGCCACGGTGAGCCGCAGCGGCGCGGTGCAGTTGTTCGACGCGGCGACGGGCGCTCCCCAGGGGACGCTCGCCACCGAGGAGCCGCTGGTGTCGGTGGCCTTCCATCCGGATGGCCGGTGGCTCGCGGTGGGCAGCGCGCAGGGGCTGGTGTCGGTGCTGTCGGTGCCGGGGCTCGCGTTCGGCGCGGAGGCGCGGCTGCACATGGGGCCGGTGAGCGCGCTCGCGTTCGCGCCGGACGGGACGCTGTACTCGGGCGGCTGGGACGGCCACGTGCGCGCGTCGGACACGCCGGAGCAGTCCTTCACGCCGGACGCGGCGCGCACGCACTTCGAGCGGCGGAGCGGCTTCGCGGTGGTGCAGGGCAGCTTCGACGGCGGACCGCCGGTGGTGCTGGCGCTGGACTCGCGCTCGCCGGTGGTGGTGCTGACCACGGCGGCGGCGACGGCGTCCGGTATCGACGTGGCGTTCCTCAAGGACACCGTCACCGTGCCCGGCGCGCTGGGCACCACGGTGGCGCGGCTGGCACGGGCGCGCACGCTGCGCTTCAAGGCGCTCACGCTGTCGGGCGTGGACGTCGCGGTGTGTGACGCGTGCGTGCCGCAGGGCAGCCAGGGCGTGCTGGGCGTGCCCTTCAGCGACCGCGTGGACACGGTCTTCGACGAGACGACGGCGGAGGCGGTCCTCACGCTCAAGGGCGGCGCGCCGCAAGGCCTGGCCCCGGTGGTGGCGCGGGGGCTGAAGCCGCGCTCGGACTTCACCTTCCCGGCGCACGTCAACGACGTCACGGTGGACGCGCGCGGTCAGCGGCTGGGCGTGGCCTTCAGCGCGGAGCCGGCGGAGCGCAACCGCACGGTGTACGAGCGCGAGCGCAAGGGCATCCAGGAGCCCCAGGGCCCGTGGAACGCGGGCGCGCTGGTGGACGCGGGCTCCGGCAAGGTGCTGCGCAAATGGGAGGTGCACCACGGCGTGGTGGCCTCCGCGGCCATCTCCCCGGATGGGCGCTCGCTGGCGTCGGGCGGCTGGGACAAGCGCGTGTACCTCTTCACCGAAGGCGAATCGCAGCCGCGGGGCGAGCTGGAGTTCGGCTGGTCCGTGCGGCGCGTGCGCTTTTCTCCGGACGGGCGCCGCGTGGGCGTGGCCGCGTGGACGCCGCAGAAGGCCACCGGCAACCAGGAGAGCGACCCGGCGGCGGTGCTGGCCGGCGTGCGCTATGCGTCGCCGCGGGTCGAAGCGCGCGCGGCCCCGGCTGCTCCGGCGGCTCAGTAGTTCAGGAACACGGCGCTTCGCGGCACGCCGCGCAGGCGCAGCTGCTCCATCACGCCCTGCACCATCTCCGCGGGGCCGCACACGAAGGCGATGGCGTTCTCCAGGGGCTCCTCGCCCAGGTGCATCTGCACGTAGCCGGTGAGGCCCTGCCAGCCGCTGGCGCCGGGCTGGCTCACGGTGCGCACCACGCGCACGTCGCCGGCCTGCCACCGCTCCATCTCGCCCGCGTACGCGAAGCTGCCCGGGGTGCGCGCGCCGAAGTAAAGCGTCACCCGGCCGTACGCGGCGCGCTCCTGGTGCACGCTGGCGATGACGGGGCGGATGGCGGAGATGCCGGAGCCGCTGGCGAACAGCAGCAGGTCGCGGCCGCGCGCCTTCTCCATGGGGAAGCCGGGGCCCTCTGGACGGGACACCTCCACGGGCGTGCCCATGGGCAGGTGCAGGAGCGTGGAGGGCAGGGCGCCGTTGTCCTTGAGGAGGAACTCCCAGTGCGTGCCCTGGGCGGCGGGCGGCGAGGCGATGGCGAACATGCCCGGCTCCTGCCCGGGGAGGCGCAGGCGCACGTACTGCCCGGGGTGCGCGTGGGTGCCCACCAGGGGGCCGCCGCCAATGTCGAGCACCAGGTCGGTGAGGCCATCCGCGGCGGGCGCGCGGGCGCTGACGGTGGCGGTGTGCCAGTCGCTCATGGAGGCTTTCTAACCGATCCTCCCGACAGGTGCCCACCCTGGTAGAGTCGCGCGCGTGAAGACCGTGTTCTGGCTTGTCATGTTCCTGGTCGGCCTGGCCGGCGTGGTGATTCCTCTCACGTACCTGTACACGGCCAGCAAGCTGCCGCGTCTGGAGAGTGAGTTCGACGTCGAGAGCCAGCTGCGCCACCGCATCGAAGGCGACCGGATGAGCGTCATGGTCGGTCGCATGGACCAGGGCGGGAAGGACCGCGCGTCGGTGGCCTTCACGCGGCCCGACTTCTCGCGGATGCCCAAGGACCTGGTGGCGCTCTACATCCGGCAGATGGACTGCCCCACCTACTTCCAGACGCCGCGCGAGGACGGGCGGGCGTGGGCCTGGCGCCTGTTCGTCGGCGTGACGGTGGACGGCTCGCCTCCGGGCGACGGGGCCTGCGAGCGGCGGCTGGCGATGCGCATCGCGCGGGAGATTGGCATTGAAGGCAAGCTGGCGCTGTCGGTGGCGGCGCACCGGCTGCACGCCTTCTTCCAGAAGGACCAGCTCATCGCCTACGAGCTGTCCACGCTGCGCTTCGAGCGGGGCGTCATCGGCGTGGAGGACGCGGCGCGCAAGCTCTTCGGCCGCGACCTGGGGGAGCTGCAGCTGTCGGAGCTGGCGGAGCTCCAGCTCGCGCTGCCGCCCTACGGCTATTACGGCGACCTGAAGGCGTGCAAGAACGCGGGCCTCATCCGGCAGAACCGCGACATGCTGTTGCAGGACCTCGCGGGGTACGCGCTGGTGAGCGAGGAGCGCGCGCGCAACGCCATCGCGCAGCCGGTGGCGTGCCTGTCGGTGAAGTAGTCCCAGGCCCCGGTGCCTTCAGCGCCGCACCTCCGCGGGCACCTGGGCAAGCCAGCCCACCTCCAGCGCCGCCCACAGGCCCAGCAGGATGGCCTCCGCGGCGTCGTGGCGCAGGGACGTGGGGCGCGGCGCGCGGGACCACTCGATGACCCGCCGCGCGAGCCCGTCCGCGGCGTCCTTCGCCTGCGGGCCGCTGCGCTGTTCGCGCGCGTAGAGCAGGCGGGAGCGCCAGTCCTCCGCGGCCACGCGCAGCACCGGCAGGGCGCGGCGGGAGGCCTCGCGCTCCCAGACGTCGGCGATGGGGCCGCCGCCCTCCAGCACGAGCCACGCGAGCGGTGAGGCGTCGTGAATCACGGCGGGCACCGCGCGCTTGAGCCGCGCGTGCGTGCCGAAGTTCTGCGAGCGGTACCAGTGCAGCCGGCCGTCCGCGCCGAAGCGCGCGAGCCCGGAGCGCAGCCCCAGGTCCACCGCGAGCAGCGCAGGGCCGGGGGGCGCGGTCATGGGG